>CASFCQ010000004.1 GCA_949293185.1 uncultured bacterium | reverse complement strand
ACATAAAGAAAAAATAAAAACAAAGATTTTTGCTTTATGTTCCACCCATTCTTTGGAAAGAACTCTGTTCAAAATGATTGAGTATCATTTTGAATAGAGTTCTTACAAAGGTCGGATTTTTTTGAATATGCCATTATTTGTATAGCCGCTTACACTGTTTACGCAGTTTTAATTTATTTATTCTTTTGTTAAGAAAAAATTATTTTCGTCATCGAATTACGTAACATATACAAGGGATGACGTCCAGTTGTATGGTGGGCAAAGCTCTAAGCGTACCCACCGAAATCCTACATAATTTCTTATTGTCGTCCTACTTTCCAGCGTAAACCGCCTGTGAGGGAGACACCGTTTCGGCCTCCGTTGTGTATCATTGCCTGTCCGAATGCAAGGAATCTGTCTTTGAATCTTTTTTGTACACCGACTCCGTATTGAACGTATGGTTTAATAGACATTTCAGGCAATCTTACACTATCGGCTGTTACTCTTGATTCATCAAGAAGATTCCATACCATATTTACTCCGATATATGGCTGCCAGCCGTTTTTAGTATTTCCTATAAGTTTTAAGCCCGGTGATAGTTGAATAGCGTGAAGAGGGTCTGATTCGATACGGACGCCTGCACCGTTTGTATAATCAAATGTATTAACGAATGTATATGATATCAACATACTGGGCTGCAATATCATTCCGCCGTCGAAGAACTCAAAGTTGTACCCAGTTTTGTTACCTAAACCTGCCAGTAACATTGTATAGTTTTCATTACCGTACATTGTACTTGCATCGCCGGCACTTGCACCTACAGACAAGGTTGTTGCGTTAAAGAAGTTGCCTTTGTAGAAGGTTGCAGTACTGCCAATGATACCTCCGTTTTGGTATGCATCTACACCTTGATATCTTTGAGAAGAACCATTGTAGCCTATATAGCCAGTTATCACACGTTCAAAGCCATTACCGACAGAAGTTATCTGACTATCGTACCCTACAAGAGTTCCATAGTTAATGTTTGATACTTTAGGACCGTTTTTGAGCGGAACGTTTTCAAATGAAGCGTATGGTTTTACCCAGAAGCCTGCGCTTTCTTCTTTAAGAAGAAGAGGTGAATATGTTCCCACATCTGTCGCATCACCTGTGGGAGAGAGTGCATATTTTGATTGATTTATTATTGACAGTCTTTCCATGTAGGGGATATTCATGAATGTATCTACATGCTGAAAAGCATAGTTAAATGTTTGGAGCTGGGTTGTATAAGCACCTGCTTGTTGTGCAACCGAAGATGTGAGAACCGCAGGGTTGTAGGCATTTGAGGGGTTAGCTCCCGAGCCTGCTCCTCTTACAAATGTAAAGAACCCGTCATCCGGATTGTAGGATACATCGTATTTCCAGATAGGAGAATAAGCTACAGGGTTTGTGCCTGTATATGATACCTGTGATTTGTAATCATCCGTTGCAAATTGAATATTTGTTAAATCTTTTGTGGCATCGTTTACGAGGTTAAGATGATTAACTCCTATTTGAGCATCTTTTGATACAACAACATTTTCCGGCAATGTATCCATTTTTTCATTTTGCAAATCCACATCAACTGCCATATTAATGTTGCCGTTGATATTGGCACTTTGCATTATCTGCTGCTCTGCAACTCCGTTCACAAAGCCTAATGAACCTGAATTTATGGAAAAATCAGATTGTTCAAACACATTATTTTTACCGAGATTAAGAGAAATATTTTCTGACGTTACTTTTGCATTTATTACAGAATTGTTGAGGTTAACCGTACCTGTTGTATCGCCTGTTATATTCAGGCTGTAACCTTTTTCACCATTTATCCGGTCATCAAAAGAGATAGTACCGTTATTTTTTGATTCAAGTTTTAATGTTGCTTTTGAGTCACCAACATATATTGCCTCCTGACGTACTCCGTTTACATCTTTTACAAAGTTGCCGGAGAAGTTGGAAGATGCATTATCCGCAATTATATTCAAATTTTGTTCGGTATATATTGCACCGCCTTTGGCTGTTCCGTTTTCAGATTCCGCGTAATTTCCGTAAAAATTTGAGTTGACAAAACCGCCGACAAGGTTTGAATCAGAGTCTCTTTCTCCAATTACACCTAAGTTATATACAGCTCCGCCATAGGCATCTTTATTATGTGACACAGCATAGTTACCTACAAAATTAGCGGAAATATTTCCATCTATTGTACGCCCGTTATAAATCGCACCACCGTAGGCATATGAAGTTGCATCAGCACTATTGGAAATAAAATTACCGGTAATACTTTTAATAATACCGCTATAATTATCAATAGCGCCGCCGTATGCCTGCCCATTTGAAGCAACAATACTGTTAGCAATAAAGTCGCCGTTTATGTTTCCGATACTACCAACATCATTATATATTGCACCGCCTTCCGCAACACCGGCTTCAATATAGTTGCCTATAAAATTGCCGTTAATATCATTAATCGTGCCATAATAGTTGTAAATCGCACCGCCATAGGCATATGAATCAGACACAGCACCATTTTTAACAAAATCTCCGTTGATATTGCCTATTGTGCCGCCGTTATTGTAGATTGCACCGCCGTTTGCCAAACCTTCAATTTTATTTCCGACAAAATCGCCGTCTATAGCAACTCCTGTACGGTCTCTGTCAACTCTATCCTGCAATCTGTTTGAGTCAACATAATATTTTATATCGTATTGAAAATTCGGATTACTCTGGCTGTCTGGATTGGGGGTAACAGCAGTAATATTTTCCACACTTACATTTTGTGCGTCTTTATGCCCGTATTCTGTTTTTGATAAGTTAACTTTATAATTGTTTTGCTCTAAATTATGTGTTTGGGCATTATATTCATATTTAGTAATTACGTTCGTACCTTGTTCATTTGTTTTCACAAGTTCTAAAGATTGAGAAGATTTAGCAGCAGGAACAGGCGGTGCAGAAGGATTTTGAGCAAACGCCGGTAAATTTATTGTCAATAATACCGCTAAAGCCACTGCGCATAATGGTGTTTTAACTTTCATAGCCCCCGTTCGGGCAAAACCTTTGGGAGACAAGGGTTTTAAGCTTTGTTTTGTTATTAATATCATACATACTACAACCTCTTAAAAATTTCCATCTATTATATAAATACCCATTTTTTTAAATTTTAAACATTCCACACCTATTTTTTATCATTTATTTACATGATTTTACAAATATAAAAAGCTCAAATTAAAGCTCAATTGCGGTAAAACACAAACACTTTCGTGTAAAATATAAAAAACGCGCACTATTGAGCGGTATTTTCCACAAAATTACGATATTGCAGAGCCTGAGCAATATGAGAACTTTCGATATTAACGCTCTGCTCAAGATCCGCTATTGTTCTTGCCAGTTTAAGTATCCTGTCATAAGACCTTCCGGAAAGATTAAATCTGGTAATTGCTGTTTTCAAAAGAGTTTCGCTCTTTTCGTCAAGCTTACAAAATATTTTAATCAACTCAGCATTAAGCTGTGAATTTGTAAGAATAGAATAATTCTCATAACGTTGAGACTGGATTTTTCTGGCTTTCACAACTCTTTCTCTTATTTGAGCGGAAGATTCCGATTTAACTTTAGTATTCAAAAGCTCTTCGGGAGTCAATCTGGGCACTTCTATCTGTATGTCAATTCTGTCTAGCAGCGGTCCTGACAATCTTGCACGATATCTTTGTATTTGAAATTCCGAACACGTACATTGTTTTTGGGAATCTCCGAGATATCCGCATGGACACGGATTCATTGCCCCGAGCAGTATAAAATCAGCAGGATATTTTATACTTGTTTGCGCACGCGAAATAACGACCTCACCGTCTTCCAACGGCTGGCGTAAAACCTCAAGAACCTGACGGGGAAACTCAACAATTTCATCAAGAAACAACACACCCCTGTGAGCAAGCGTGATTTCACCAGGCTTCGGGCGCGAGCCTCCGCCGATTATCCCCACAGCAGACGCTGTATGATGTACGGCTCTAAAAGGACGCTTGTTTATCAGCGGGCTGTCGTTATGCAAAAGCCCTGCCACACTATAGATTTTTGTAAGTTCAATAGCTTCTTCCAGCTCCAGCGGAGGCAAAATAGAAGCAAAGCTTTTTGACAGAAGTGTTTTACCTGAGCCGGGAGGCCCGGAGAGTAAAATATTATGCCCGCCTGCAGCCGCAATTTCCAGTGCTTTTTTAGCCTTTATCTGACCTTTTATATCCTTAAAATCAAACTCATAATGTGTTGTTGTATATTCATTTAAGTAATCTTCAATATCAACTTCACATATGTCAAGCTCTTTTCTTTCCTCTGGCAGCGTGCAAAAATGTTTTACAACATCAGCTAGTGTATCAGCGCATAAAACTTTTACATCAGGAACAAGTGCCGCTTCTTTTGCGTTTTCACGAGGCACAACAACCTGTTCTATATTTAAATCTTTTAAACCGGACACAATCGGCAATATACCGTTAACAGACCTTAATGAGCCGTCTAATGATAATTCCCCGAGAAAAGCTGTATTTTTAATTAATTTTTCATCAACTACACCATCACGGGCAAGTATACCCATAGCAATAGGCAAATCATAGTTTGTTCCCTCTTTTCTGATATCAGCAGGTGCAAGATTTATAACAACCTTCTGATTAGGAAAAGTGAAGCCGGAATTTTTTATTGCGGAGCGGACTCTTTCTTTTGCCTCTGACACAGCAGTATCCGGCAAGCCTACAATTACAACGGACGGTATTGATTGAATTAAATCAACCTCAACCAGAATCTTATAAGCCTCAATACCTATAACCGTTGATGTAATAACCTGTGATACCATAACAAGCTAATATTAACACAAAACCTGACGTTTTACATCAATGTAACCATAACTGTACAATTAATCCTGTGAAACTGTTAGCAGCTCGAGCGGCTAATAATAAAAAGATTCTTCGGCTAGCGCCTCAGAATGACACGAAAGCCAATAAAATCAGTCGTCATCCTGAGGGTGAAAACCCGAAGGATCTAAAAAGGTATTCCACCATAGCCTTGTCTTGGATTTCCTTCTCGCTCGACACTGTCGTTCGCTGCGCTTTGCTCTTGCTCACTTCGTATCTCGCTCACCTGACTAACTCCCTTCGGTCGTGTCGTCCGTTCGGAAATCCGCTCTTGGATTATTGACGTTCACAAGGTTTAGTATTTCGTTTCGAATTTTTAGAATAAAAATTCTTCACTTCATTAACCTTGTTCACATGGCTGTTCGCTCACTTCGTTCGACTCCGTGCCCGCTCAAAATCCGCAAAAAAAGCCCGAAGATTTTGAAAAAACCCTCGGGCAAGTTGCCATCACCTATTATAGTAAATTTGTCTATAAATTTTTTGATGTCATTTATCAGATTACTTATCCCTGACTCTATTGAATCAACGTCAATGCGATTTGTGGCAGTGCGTTTGCTTGAACCAAAAGTGATGAAGCAGTCTGCTGGAGAATCTGCTGTTGTACATAGTTTGCTGATTCTTCCGCAATATCTGCGTCCATGATGGTTGAGTGAGCAGCTGTCATGTTTTCAATAGTTGTTGTCAGTGATTCGGTTGCTGCATCAAGTCTGTTACCGGTAGCACCGATTGCTGCTTTTGCGGTGTTGATTGTATCGATAGCTGTATCGATTGTATCTAAGTAAGCAGCAGCTGCAGTTGCGTTAGCGTAGTTTGTTGTAATTTGAGTTGAATCTAATCCTAATTCTGTAGAGTGGAAGTCAGAAAAGATAGCTTCATCAATTGTTACGCAGTTAGCAGCTTCATCAGCGTTAGCACCAACCTGCAATCTTACATCACCCATAGAACCGTCTAACAGTTTTTTACCGTTGAAGTTTGAAGATTCGGCAATACGGTCGATTTCTGATAAACGAGCTGTGATTTCATCAGTCATAGCTTTTTGAGAATCAGCATCGTAAATACCGTTAGCGTATTGTACTGTCAAATCTCTGATACGTGTAACGTTATCAAGCATAACGTCCAGGTCGCCTTCTGCGATACTCAACATGTTAGCAGCTGTAGAAATGTTGCTTTTTGCAACTTTTGAACCGCTGATTTGAACATCAAGGTTTGTAGCGATGTACATGTTAGCAGCGTCGTCTTTTGCGCTGTTGATTTTGTAACCTGTAGACATTCTTTCTAATGCTTTGTTCATGCCATTTGTAGCGTCATTCAAGTTACGTTGTGTCTTTAAAGCAGACATGTTTGTGTTAACGATAATTGCCATATTTTGATCTCCTTTCGGCAAAACTGCTTACATCCTTGTAAACAGTGTTTGGTTGTTTAGACTGTAATACTCTCAATCACGGCACTCCGAAATAATCAAAAACGGAGCTATCTTTATGGGGAAAAGACTATAGCCGCAATTTTTCTTTTGTTTTGTTTAGACTGAATAATTTTTACTAACGAAAAATCATCTACCTGTTTAGACTGTGAACTGTTATATTATGTCCACACTCATATAATATCGTCTGACGCAGCAAAACTTAATTCTTAAAAAGTTAGAAATCCATCATACTTTAGATTGGTTTGTTCAAAAAATTCATACTCAATACGGTGAAAAATCAGCTTATCCAGAGAACAAACAATAAAAAAACCGCCGTTCTTTATGAACAGCGGTTCTCTTAACTTTGTATTAATCGAATAGTTAAAAACTACTTGATTTCTACTGTAGCGCCTGCAGCTTCCAATTGTTTTTTAATAGCTTCAGCATCTTCTTTTTTAACGCCTTCTTTGATAGCTTTAGGAGCTGCGTCTACGAGGTCTTTAGCTTCTTTCAAGCCAAGGCCTGTGATAGCTCTAACTTCTTTCAATACAGCGATTTTGTTAGCACCTGCAGAAGCTAAGATAACGTTAAACGTTAACTTCAGAAGCTTCTTCAGCACCTGCTTCAGCAGCACCTGCAGCAGCCGGAGCAGCAGCTACAGCTACAGGAGCAGCAGCAGAAACGCCGAATTTTTCTTCCATAGCTTTTACTAATTCAGCAGCTTCTAACAATGTTAATTTTTCAATTGATTCTAAAATAGATTCTACACTCATGATTTTCTCCTTTTTATATTGTTGAGTATTTTGTACTTAGTTTTTTAAGAGCCTATGGCTCTGGCAGTTTCGAGAACTTTGTTCTCTTCCCAACGTCGCCGATATAATGTTACGGTGTTGTGTCTGTCACCTGCGTGACCTGCGTCACACCTTCACACCGGCTACGCACTTTTTTGTTTTGCTACAGCGTCGATAGCTCTTACAAGGCTGCTCATTACAGCGTTGATAGAACCAACGATACCGGTTGCAGGTGAATTTACGCAGCCAAGCATTTTTGCGTAAAGTTCTTCTTTAGAAGGTGTTTTAGCCAATGCATCAACCTGATTTGCATCAAGCAGTTGACCGTCTAAAGCACCGCAGATAACTTCTGCTTTTTTCTTTTCTTTGATGAATTTTGCAAGCACTTTTGCTGCAGAAACTTCGTCATCAAAACCGAAAGCAATAGCTGTTGATTCTTTCATAGAATCAGAAAGTACTTCAAAATCAGTACCTTTCATTGCTATTTTAGCTAATGTATTTTTTGTAACAGTATAGTCAGCGCCTGCTTTTTGAAGCTCTCTTCTCAAAAGAGTGATTTCTTCAACAGACAAACCTTTGTAATTAGTTACAATTGCTACTTTAGCCTTTTGCGCATAATCTTTGATATGTGCAATTTTTTGTTCTTTAAAGGCTTTTGTTGCCATGATTTGCTCCTTTTATTTTTATGATTGTATTGTGTCGACCTAAATCATTTCATACTAAAAAATGATTTCACGTAAAACCGCAAAATCATCAGACAAAACATTATTATTTATGTTTTCGGCATTAAGTTTGTATTATCCCAATCCTGACTTACGCCGTCCTGATCCTCGACAGGCTTGTTTTTTGAGGGAGTCTGGTTGTTTGTTTTTGTTCTGCTTTTAACCGGCAGACACCGGCTTCTACGCCAGTTCCAACATCAGCTGCTTCGCAGCCCCTTTTCCAACCCCCGCCTGTTGTCTGCGGTTCGTACGAATTATAATATGCGAAACAAAACCAAAAATCAACCATGGAACAAAAAAACAGGCAACATTGTTAAAAAATGTTACCTGTTTTTAAAATCTTTTTAAAAATTTATTCCGCTTTTACTGCTGCAGCTTTTTTATCTGCAACTTTGGCTTTATGGTGATTGATTGCCTTGTTAACAAGAGCACCGACACCGAGACCTGCAACTGTCCAAATACCTACGGCAGTGGCAAGACTTACGGGTAATGTAACTTTTTTAGTTAGTTTAAGAGCGGTTTCTTTGGGTACAATTTGTTTTAATTGTATGTATGCTTTTGCCAATTCTCTTTTAATATTCCTTGAAACTTTAGGCTTAACGCAGCTGTAAGCTGAAAATGCCCCAACGCCGAAGCCTGCTGCCGCACCCGCTATAGTGCCGGCATGAGATTTTTTATATTCATTGCCCTTTTTTGTGGTAACTGTTTTCCCAAAAGATACTGATTGAATAGACATGTCTTTTTCCTTTTTTTGTATACGTTAACTACAAGTTTGTAATAATTTTTTTTTGTTATTTTTCACGGATTTTTTTACAATTCTTATATGTTATTAGACAGGCTTGTCAGGCAAGTATTTTACAAAATAAGAAAGTAAAAACGGAATAAATGAAATAACAACAAGAGTCGGCACAATGCCAAAATGTTGAGCACCCAGACCTATCAGCGGGAGCGATACACCGACAACTCCCCAGCCGAATCCGCCTATAAAACCGGATATCATACTTTTATACTGCGGCATTGTTTTTTGCGCCATAACCATGTTTATGGAAACTGACAACATTGTAACAAACCCTGTCAGTATAAATAAAATAAAGGACAATACGGGTGACAGATGCATTAACAGTATAAAAACAAGTGTCAAAGCAAACGGAACACCCATTGAGATATAGAATACTTTTTTATATCCGATGAGTTTTTCAAATTTTGTACTCAAATAAGTGCCTAACGCCCCTACAGTCAAAAATAAAAACACTGCGATTCCTATTTGCAAAGGGTTATAGCCCATATCTCTCCAATAAAAAGGCAGCAATATGCTGAAACTTGCAACAACGAGAGATTTTAATACAGAAATCATAATTAAAACTCTTACTGTTTCGTTTTTAAAAATTTCTTTAACGGTAGAAACAAAAGAATCCTGATTTTTTTCAAAATTGGTTATGTTTATTTTAGGGACACAAACAAACACCATAAGAGCAAATATTATCCCCCATACAGACGTGAACACCAATTTTTCGAGCCCGAAAAATTGAGTTACGGAAGAAGAAATAACAGGTCCTAAAGAGTTGCCGATTGCGCCTGCAGCAATAAACAGACTCATATTTTTGGCAAGATTTTTACCGCTGTATCTTACAACAAACCCTGTTGCCTGCGGGTGATAAAAGCTCGTACCTATTCCGCCTATTATCAAGCACAAAACAAGCTGCCAGTAGCTATGCACGAGTCCTGTCAAAGACAGGAAAAAAGAGCACATTAACGTACCCCAAAAAATAAAAAATCTTTTATGCAATTTGTCTGCAAAAAAACCGAAAATCGGCTGGATAAGCGAAGAAAATAAATGCGAGATACTATATGCACAGGCTGCCACAGCCAGAGTTATGCCGAGTTTTGCGGCAATAAAAGGTAAAATCGGGTTGATAAATCCGGCATAACTGTCTACCAGACCATGCCCGAGTGTAAGCCAGATAACGGCTTTTTTATTTTCAAGTGTATTGTTGTTTTCGTCCATTGTAAAATCCTTCGGCTGCTAACAAATAAGTTATTAATGTTTATAATGTCTTATCCCCGTTGTAATCATGGCAATTTCGTACTTGTCGGCGCAGGTTATAATTTCTTTTGCCTTAGGAGAACCGCCTGTTTGTATAATACCTGAAATTCTGCATTGTGCAGCTGCCTGGACACTGTCTATTGACGGAATAAATCCGTCACAGGCTATTACTGCCTTTTTAGCTCCGTCACAGGCTCTGTTAAGTGCTGTTTCTACGGCATCTACACGGCTTGTCTGTCCGCCAACGATTGAAAGAGTTTTGAAATCTTTTGCAATGACCACAGCGTTTGTTTTTACGTGTTTAGCTATCTTCCAGGCAAACACCATATCCTCTATCATTTCGGCATCAGGTTTGGTTTTTGTTGCAACTTTAAAAGTATCTTTATCAAGTTCTTTATTGTCAGTTTCCTGCACAAGCGTTCCAAACGGGGTAATATGGATTTCCTGCTCTTGCATTGTTCTGATTTCTTTTAAAGATGTATTGAGTTTTATAATTCTCAAATTTTTGTTCTTTTTAAGTATTTCTTGCGCACCATCTTCAAAATCCGGTGCAATAACAGCATCAAGACATACAGAGGAAGCATGTTTTGCGATTTCCGCGTCTATCGGCTTTGAAAAAGCGATAACAGCTCCGAAAGTGCTTATCGGGTCTGTATCAAAAGCTTTTAAGTAAGCTTCGTTAAGAGATTTTCCCAGAGCAACACCGGCAGGAGTGTTGTGTTTTACGATAACTGCAGCATTAACATCAAAAAATTCAGCAGCAATTTTCACCGCACAGTTTATATCAAGCAGGTTGTTATAAGAAAGCTCAATATCGCTTAAATTTTCCATATTTGCGCTGCCGTCAGTTTTATAAAAGAATGCTTTTTGGTGAGGGTTTTCGCCGTATTTAAGTGCAATTGGCTCTGCGTCGAAAAGTTTTTCGTAGTTATCGTTCATTATTCCATATCCCTTCTTTTTTATCTTTATTTAATTTATCACAAACCGGTAAAATTAGAGTATAATTATGTAATTAATCTAGTGTCGTCTTTTTCGCTTCGAGCTTTCGAAGCTCAAAGACTCACCTTTTCAATGTGTCACTCAAAAAATTCGTTCACGTCACTTTGTTACTTATCACGAATTTTTTTCGAACAAATTAAAATCGGATTTGCAAAATGATAAAGAAAATACTTTTGTTCATATGGCTTTTGTTTTGCGGGAATGCTGCTTATTGTGCAAGGTTTGCAGGTGGCGCTAATTCATTCTCCCCGCAAGAAATAAATGCAATGATGACATTTTCTCTGATATTACTTGCTGTTTATATTTTGTTAACAAAAATCGATTGGGATAAAGTTAACAAAAAAGGAGATGAAATTTTGGATAAAGGTCTTATTAATTTATTGCTTTCAAAAAATAAAAAAGACCAAGACAGGTAAAATGCACAATCTGATATGCTTGATAAAAAATATTTATATAATATAATTTTAGACAGATGCGCCCGTAGCCCGGTTGGCTAAGCAAGCGGTAAGCTTGCGATTTCCAATAAAGTTTGGCTACCAAACGCGCAAGTGACAATTTAATAACGAATTTTGTGAGGCTGTGGAATCGAGTCTGTAAAACAGACGAGTGAACAGCCATGTGAGCAAGGTTGACGAAGCGGAATTTGCAATGCAAATTAAAGCGGAGTACAAACCTTGTGAACGTCAATAATTCAAGATAAATGCGCCCGTAGCCCAGTTGGCTAAGCAAGCGATAAGCTTGCGATTTCCGATAAAGTTTGGCTACCAAACGCGCAAGTGACAATTAAATAATGCGCCCGTAGCCCAGTTGGATAGAGCGTTTGGCTACGAACCAAAAGGTCGGGGGTTCGAATCCCTCCGGGCGCGTTTTTTGTTTATTTTATTTTTTATTTTATATTCCGGAGGGATTCTTTTAATCTCTATACTGCTCGCAGATACTTCGTATCTGACTTTGCATACCTCTGTTTGAAACTTGCCACAGGCAACTTTCAAACAGAGTTCTTGGGCGCGTTTTTTGTTTATTTTATTTTTTATTTTATATTCCGGAGGGATTCTTTTAATCTCTATACTGCTCGCAAAAGCTCCGCTTTTGTCTTTGCTCCTCTCATAAAAGCAACATTTAGTTGCTTTTATTCGGCAGAGTCTCTATTTGAAACTTGCCACAGGCAACTTTCAAACAGAGTTCTTGGGCGCGTTTTGCCTTCTTTTACCGTTGAGCTGTGGCGAAACATGCAAAATGACGTCACAAATAAGTACTAAACTTAGCCGGTTATTTTGAACGACCGAATAGTTTTTCAAAGAAAGTTTTCTTTTTAGGCTTTTCCGATGAAATAAGACTATTTGTAATTTCCTCAATCTCCGCTCTGTATATTTCGTCTAAATTCTTGTTTTTCTCTTCTTTTTCCAGTTCTTTTAATTTGTCATCAAGCCAATATTTTAAATCTAAAAATTCAACATCTTTAATTTTTCGGGTTAATCTATTAATCAAATACTGAGTTGGACAGGCTTCTTTTTCGCTCGCCTCTGCTTCCAATACTAATTCCGGATACCAGTTGCCACCATCATTTTTTGGAACTGCTGTTTTTAAGGACATTTTAACAAAGTCTGTATTTTGTTGGTACAGCTCATGTTTCCCTTTATTAATAAACAAATCTACATCATATTGTTTAAAAAATTCATTGAAAGCTTTTGATTCTTTAATAGTTCTCAAAAGTCTTGCCGTTTCTTCCGGATAAATGTCAGGGGAATAGCTCTTACCGTATTGTATGGATTTTAGCCTGCCAAAATTCGGCTGTCTGTATTGTGTGTAATTGTTGTCAATTCTCATTTATTAATATTCCCTATGTTGTGTATATGAAAATATAAAAATCGTAAAAAAAAAATTTTGCTATTTCTAAAAAATAAAATACTGCAGTTTGTGATAATTGTAAAATTTACCACAACAAAAATGTTTAGATGAGCAGAGATTACCTAAACCTACTAAAATTTAATTAATAAAAGTTGGCAAAAATTTTTTTTAGAGGTTTTATGCCAGTATAATGAAAATTACAACAGAACATAATAACTTTATTTTTTATAAACAAAAACAAAAATACAATGTTCCGAGTTTCGGTATAAGCTTTAAGATGCCTAAACTTGTATCTGATATTTTTGTAAAACAAAATATCGATGATGTTTATGGCATTATGAAAATAAAGAAAGTGCATTCCGGCAAATTCGGTACGATGTGCAAAAATTCTATACCTTTAAAAAATTTTGAAGAACAATTTGCCCATGAAACTCTTGATAAACTGTATAAAAGAGGACTTTCTACAAATACGGAAGGCTGGTCTGACAGTTTTTTAAAGTCTGGTGCGGATAATCCTCTTTCTACTTCATCGGTTTATGATTGCTCCGTTATGTATTTATTTAACAAAGACACAAATACACATTTTTTGTACCATTCGTATTATAAGAAAAATCAGGATGAATTTGACAGCTTAATAAAAACATTTATGCCAGAAGGATTCAGCAAAGCTGAAATTTTAGCGGGTTCAACTAACTGGTATTTAAGACATGCTCAAACTTTGCCTGAAATGTTAAAAGCACTCAGGGGGAACAATGCACACGCTAATATAAATGTTTGTCATTACAGCTCAAAAATGCCTGAAGTTGTCGGATATAAAGGTGATTTGTTTGAAATTCCAAACCGTGTGGTTGCTATGGGCGGATATGATAAAGGGCAGGCGAGTTTTAAGGTCTGTGATTTAAAGGCGCATGACTTGCTTTATGAGCTGGAGTTTAACGCGACCTCGTTAAAAAAGATAGCCCTGATAAGACAATTATACGAGCAAGAACCGCTTGACAAAGAGGTTGTAAAAATAATAAACAAAGAACTTGATAAATACATGAAAAAACTTCTTCAAAAAAGCGGCAATCAGTTATGAAGAATATAAAAAAAGCCCCTGATTGTTTTCAGTGGCTTTTTATAAATTACTTTTTATGGATTAGCATATATGGGGAACGCTTTTTGATTCAACTTCATTTATGTATGGTTGCATTCCTGAAACTTTGGGATAAGTTGTTTTGGCTTCGTATTTGCCTGTATAGAAACCAAACTCGTCTTTTAGGGCTTTGTAAGTTGTTGTGCTTAAGCCATCTGTACTTTTTGCTTTCACTATTACTCTGTTGTTTGTGTTAGGGTCATATACAGATTTTGTTTCAGATTTATAGATTGTTCCTTTATTATCCTTATGTACTCGTTTTGCAATAGTTATATTGTCTTTATAGATATGTTCTCTGCTTGAATTCGTATCCCAGATTATTTTGTCATAAACTTTGTTTCCGTCTTTGTCGAATCTTACTAATTCTGTTCTTTCCACTCTGGAACCGTCTGAATTTGTAACTCTTGTTATGGTTTCTTTTGAGCCGTCGGAATAAATTCTGTCAAACTTCATTCCTCTTTCGCCATAGAATTCTGTTTTTACATATTCCGGTCTTGTTTGTGATACAAGGGTCGGTTTTTGAGGCTTAACTTTTTTGTTATTTACCTGAGAAATTTTGTGCTGCCCGTACTGTTTATATTCAATCAGCATATCTTTGCCTGATGTATTTGTAAAAGTTTTTACAGGCTCACCTGTTACCGGATTGTAGGAAGTTCTTCTGATTGTACCGTCAAGAGTTGTTACATTTGATTTTAAAAGCTGACCGGCTTCATTATATTCTTTTACCATAACAGCACCGTTTTTATTGACGGAACGAACTTCTTTGTGACCGTTTGGTAACATTCTTTCAGCACTTTTTGTTGCTTTTGCTTTTTTCACTGCTTCTGCAGCTTCTTGTTTTGCCTGTTGAATTTGTTGTGCAGCGTCGTGTTTGGCTTGAAAAACAAAAGCGTCTTTTTGAGAAGTCATTTCTGCAATTTCCTGTGCTGTTTTATTTCTTAATGCCTGCATTTCCTGCTGAACTTTTCCTACAGCTTCTTCGCCAAGTCTTACAGCTTTGTTTACCGCCTCTGAGATTGCGTTTTGTGCACTTTCTTTTGAAACACCGCCAAGAGCTTTGCTTTTTAAAGCAGAGTACGCTTCTTTTGTTATATTTGCAACATTTTCAGGGTTGATTGCCATTGTTACTTCCTTTCATACTTACACCTTAATGTTTTTATAAAGTCACAAAGTGATTAAAAATTGCCACAACAATGATTAATTATTAAAAATCGGTAACAGTTTATTTCAAATCTTTGTTAAAATATCCGACAATAAATTTCAAATTTTTTATTGCTTCTTCATAGGTAAGTGTTATATTTTCCAAAAATCTGTGTTCAAAAAGTTCTATTTTTTGTGCGTTTTTGTCAACGGAATTTATTGTGTAGCAGTGGTTATCTGACATACCTTTACGCAAGCCTATCGAAGTTCCGGCAACAAAACTGTTGTTCGGGTCGTCACAAATTTTGTCAAAAATATCCTTGCTTTCTTGGGATTTTGATTTCAAATGCAGTCTTAGCCCGTCTTCATTTAGTTTAAACGAGTTTTTTCCCGTAAACATTTCAAGAAAATTCGACGGCTTGTTAAACTCAAATTTTTCGTTACAGCTTGGGAATCTGCATATCCACGGCTTTTTAGACGGATATTTTTCTAAAAGCTTGTTCATTGCAACTTCTATCGCTTTAATAATCGGATTGTGCGGCTGAGTTAAAATAACGGGATTTTTGTACTTGTCTAAATACACAAGGTCATCCATCTCTTTTTGTGTGACAAAAAAATCATGGCTTTGACCGTTAATGTTGTTAAAACGTATTTTGTACCCGTCGTTTGTGTGTACAATATTTTGCGCAAGGATTTTTTTCCCGTTGCTGCTGCGCGAAAGCGCACTTATTGAAGCGACAAGATAACAGTCCTGAAAGTGCTGTACGGCATTTTTTAAACTTTGTATTTCTGCTGATGAGATAGGTTTCATATTTGCGATAAAACACGTAAAAACTAAAAATTGCCGTTGTTCAAAACTTTATATTGCTTCACAATCAGCTTGTAAATAGCAACTTTTTAGATTTACAATGTTTATGCTATTGTGAATCTGATTTGAGTCTTTTTTATGGAAAATAAAAACAATACTTCGTATATTCCTATAACTGCAGCAACAGGGGCTGTAGGCGGAGCTTTTTACGGATTCAAACACCCCTCAGAAAAATCCTGTTTAAAAATGTCTAATTTAAAACCCACTGTTATAGAAACAATGACAGAGTACAAAGACTCTTTTAATCTCGAAAATGCTAAAATTGCTACTGCTGAAGGGAAACTTCAGCTCGATGAATACTCAAAAGTAGAAAAAATAGTTAAAAACTTTAATGATGTTATAGAAAAAGAACAAATAGTTAAAGAAGTTTTAGATACACCTTTTGAACAAAGGACAACAACACTAAAAAATGCGACAAAAGAGGCTAACGCTTTAAGACCAAAAATGTATAAAGCCCTTTTGCAATTGACAACTGACTTTCAAAATAAATTAATTGAACTAAATATTTTTGATAAAGAAAAGTTTGCTTCCGCAACCAAAGCAGCAAAAGGCAAAGCAGTCACTTTGTGGAAAGAACTTTCCAAAGGAGCAGCAAAAGGCATTGCTGTTGGTATTGCTGCAGGTGTTGCAACAGGATATTTTTTAAATTTGATTTCTAAAAATAAATAAATCTATTCCCCCGCATTATTAATTTATACAATAATACAATACACACTATTAGAACACAGTAAACTGCTCTAAAAAAAGAAATATTATTAATATGAACATTGTAATAGCCTGCCGAGGCAACCTGTTTTGGTAATGCTTTTTTAATGGTTTCCCAGTAATAATACGGCATAAGATGTTAATAATCACAGATTGGATTTAAATATAAAAAATCCGATTTCAGTTTGTTTAATTAAGGAGGGAAAGATGACGATTAACAAACTTACACTTGCCGCAGCCCTTACTATCGGATTGATGGCAGGTACAATGAACTCGGGGATTGCAAGTAATGCAGATATTTCGGCTTTAGATATGACAAAACTTGCTGCATGCCCGATATCAGGTTGTCAGGCAGATGTAACGCCTTCAACAGCAGTCTGCCCATGTACACCTGCACCAAAAGACGATTGCGGATGTGAAACAGGCGCAGCTGCACCATGCCCTTGTGACCCGTGCGAATCCTGCGCGCCTGTAGACCCTTGCAATCCCTGCGAAGCTGTAGCTCCGCCATGTGAGTGCCAGCCTGTTGTGCAGTCGGTTTGTGCTTCACAGTGTGATGGAAAATCAGTTTCAAAACAGCATTATGCTTATCCGGCAAATGTATATTCCGACAGCCAGTCTGTTGGTTCAGCCGCAAACAATGTTATTATCGGAGAATCTTCTCAATGCGGATGTTCTCTGTGTCCGACACCGGGAGTAATGGTATCTGATTTACCAACCTGCGGATGCGGCTGCGGTGAAGGTATTACCACAGGTGCTGCAGCTGACATGCCGGTAATAGGAAATACTAATTTTGACCTCAACCAGATTATAACAGGCGGTGCAGCTCCTGTTGACCCAACTGCAGTAACAGGAGGCTGTCCAGTTGAAATGCAGACATCTTCAGGAATGCAAGTAATAAAAAGAACAATTACACCGTACAACCCGCCTATAACAGGTGCAGCAGCACCAATTACGGGAGCATCTTCATTTGAAGATGTACCTGACGGATTCTGGGCAGGATGCGATATAAACCTTCTTGCAGAAAACAAAGTTGTTGCAGGTTATCCAGACAGAACATTTAAACCTAACCTGCCTGTATCACGTGCAGAAATTGCCTCAATGGCAGTTAACGGCTTTAACCTCAGAAGCTGCGGCTGTCCGTCTAAACAATTCAAAGACGTTCCTGCAGACCACTGGGCAAATCAAGCCATTAATACAGCTGTTGCTAACGGTTTGATGGACGGGTATCCAGGAGATATGTTCAAACCAAACAAACCGGTAACAAGAGCGGAAGCTATGGTTACACTTGCTAAAGGTATTCCTTGCGAGATGGATAACTGTAAAGCGGATCAAATTTTAAGCAAATACTGCGACGGAAACAAAGTTCCAGCATGGGCAAAAATCCCTGTAGCAAAAGCAATTGAATCTGGCGCATTAAGCGATGTTCCCAATCCTAATGAAATTCAAGCATGCAAAGATGCAAGCCGTGCCGACGTAGCCTCTATGCTTGAGTCTGTAAGAGTAGCTATGGGTTATTCTAAAAAAGATGTAGCTTATACTTCCGATTGCGGATGCACAGGCGGAGCGGCTTTTGTTGCAAAAGATGAAGTTGTTACTATCCCTACACTCTGCTTGAAGTTTGAAGATGAAATCAGTGCAAAATCTGCAACAATCGGCGACAGATTTGCTGCCAAAACAACAGAAGCGGTAACAATCAACGGACAAACTTTCCCGGAAGGTTCTAAAGTCTACGGTAAAGTTACAGAAGTAGAAAGACCTACAGGCAACTGCAAAGGCGGCTTGAAACTTTCATTTGAAAGAATCCAGTGCCACGACTGCAAAGCAGACCTGCCTCAACAGGTTTTAACAGCTCAGGTAAAAACAGATAAAAAACCTAACTTCTTTGCAAAATTAATCGAAGCTCCGTTCACTTTTGCCGGCGGTGTAGTAGGTACTATCGGCAGAACTGTAGGCGGTGCTATTATCGCTGCCGGTAACGCTGCCGAACACGTTACAGACGGTGTCGGATTGACACTCGGAGAAACATTGCAGGGACAATTACCTGCAGCAGGCAGAAGCTTAATGGATGCATCAAAGGCACTTGTTAAAGCGCCTATCGATTTAACAAGAACAGCTTTGTCAGGCACAATCGGCTTATTACAGCATACAGGCGACGAAGTTGCATACCTTGTTGACCCGAAAGGCAACAGAGTTACATCTGTTAACCCGAGAGAAAATATCACAGTGGCTTTCGGCTGCAATTCCTGCACAGGATGTGCCGCCCCTATCCAGCCTTGCGATCCGTGCGCACAACCTGCGCCTTGTGATTGCGGCTGTGACAGCAACCCTTGTGATTGCGGAAATGACTGCGGATGTAAATAGTGTAAGTCATTGCATTATCTATATCATAAAAAAGCGGATGCTTTATTTATAAAGCCCCGCTTTTTTATTGTTAACAAATTATAACGCCTTATCGCCTTTGTTATTTGTATTTTAATACCATCGTGTTACAATTAATGTAGATAAACTATACTTTAAAATCGAGATATTTATGGGCAGGATTGTTATTGACAGAGAAGTGTGTAAGGGTTGCTATTTATGTATAAAAGCATGCCCTAAAGGCTTACTAAGAAAAAGCAAAGAATCAAATTTACACGGAGATTTTCCGGTTGAATTTAACGATGAAAAAAATGAATGTATCGGCTGTGCAATGTGTGCAATGAATTGCCCGGATGTTGCAATAAGAGAGGTTTACAGATAGTGGCAAAGGTATTGGTAAAAGGGAATGAAGCTATTGCGCAGGCTGCTATCAATGCAGGCTGTCAGTGTTATTTCGGTTATCCTATTACACCCCAGAGTGAAATAGGGGAATATATGGGCGAACACTTGCCTGAGATGGGTAGAGTTTTTATCACTGCAGAAAGTGAACTTGCTTCAATCAATATGGTTATCGGTGCAGGTACTACAGGTACAAAAGCAATGACTTCCTCGTCATCTTGCGGTATTGCTCTTATGCAGGAAGCTTTGTCAGCAATGTGCTGCGCTGAAGTCCCAGGTGTAATCGTAAGTGTTATGAGAGGCGGTCCGGGACTCGGTAATATTGCACCGGCTCAGGGAGATTATTTTCAGGCGCTTAAAGGCGGCGGAAACGGGGATTACAAAATCATCGTTCTTTCTCCATCCACTGTTCAGGAAGCTATTGACCTGACGTACAGAGCATTCCACATTGCTTTAAAATACAGAAATCCCGTTATGCTGCTTGCTGACGGTGTGCTCGGGCAAATGATGGAGCCGGCGGAATTCGGTGAATATCCGTACAAAGACCCTGATGTTACACAATGGGCGTTAGACGGCGCAAATAACCGTCCTGCAAGAAATATTGTATCTCTTCATATGCCGGAAGGCGAAATGGAGATGCTGACAAACAGAATCTTTAAAAAGTACGAAGAAGTTGCTAAAAACGAAACAACTTATGAAGATTATCTTCTTTCAGATGCCAAACTTGTACTCACAGCATTCGGTTCTGTTGCAAGAGTTGCAAAAGCAGCAGTAAAAAGAGCAAGAGACAAAGGAATGAAAGTCGGATTGTTCCGTCCTGTTACTTTGTTCCCGTTTCCTGATAAAGATTTGCACGATACAGCCAAAAAGGCGAATATGATTCTTGATTTGGAATTAAACAAAGGACAGATGCTTTTGGACGTACGTTCAGCTGTATTTGGCGCTTGTCCGGTTGAATTTTACGGAAGACCGGCAGGCGGACTGTTGACACCTGATATGATTTATAACAAAATTGCGGAACTCTATGCAAAACTCGAAAACACTACAAAAACAGAGGCAGGGGTAAGATAAGTATGGAAACATTAGTATACAAAAGACCCGAATCGCTTTTAAAAGACGGACATTTTACATTTTGCCCCGGATGCGGTCACGGTGTAGTTTTAAGAATCATAGCAGAACTGCTGGACGAATTTAACCTGCAAAAAGATACTATAGCTATATCTTCTGTAGGCTGTTCAATCTTTCTTGAAAAATTCTTTAATCTTGATGTTGCCGGTGCTTCTCACGGACGTTCGCCCTGCGTTGCAACCGGTGTAAAAAGATGTAAGCCCGACAAATTTGTTTTCACTTATCAAGGTGACGGCGACGCCGCTACTATCGGTTTTAACGAAACAATACATACTGCCTGCAGAGGCGAACATATTACAACCATAATGATTAACAATACCAACTTCGGTATGACAGGCGGTCAGGCGAGCGCGACAACTCTTGTAGGACAGGTTACAACAACAACACCTGCCGGCAGAAAAGCAGAGTTAACTGGTTATCCTTTGCATGCAGCGGAAATAATTTCAAAATGCGACGGAACAGCTTATGCAGCAAGGGTTGCGATTACATCGACAAAAAATATTATTCAGGCTAAAAAAGCAATCAAAAAAGCATTTGAAGCACAAATAAACGGACTCGGCTACGGATTTGTGGAAGTACTTGCGGCTTGTCCGACGAACTGGCACATGACGCCTGTTGAGTCCGTGGAACATATTGATAAAGTAATAGAAACAGTACACCCGCTGGGGGTATTTAAAGACATTACCGCACAGGAGAATAAATAATGAACGGTGATATGAGTGTGATTATATCAGGATTTGGCGGACAGGGAGCACTTTTTGCAGGAATTTTATTATGCCACGCAGCTGTGGTTGAAGGGAAACACACAACCTGGTTTCCTGCTTACGGCGCAGAAATGAGAGGCGGTGCTGTTAACTGCTCCGTTAATATTTCGGATTCGGATGTTCCTTCGCCGATTATAGATGAAGCCGACGCTGTTATTGCGCTTAACGATGCATCACAGGAAAAGTTTGAACACAAGGTAAAAGCAGGCGGATTTATGATAATAAATTCCTCTCTTTCTCATTTAAAAACAAAGAGAACGGATATAAATTACATAAAAATCCCGCTTAACGAGTTAGCACAAAAACTTACCCAGCCTGCATTTGTAAATGTTATTGCTCTGGGTGCTTTTCTTGAAAAGACTAAAATATTAAAAATAGAATCGGTAAAAGAAGTAATGAAGGAAATGGCTAAGACTGTTTCTGCCAAAAAAGCGGCTCTTTTGCCTAATAACCTTGAATCTATTGAGTTCGGGGCAAACATTATAAGACAACAAATGGTGACAGCTTAAGCATTATGCAAGAAACAATCGACTACATAAAAAAACAAATAAAAGATTTTAAACCCGAAATAGGTATTATACTTGGTTCAGGGCTGGGAGATTTTGCAGATAATGTTGAAGGAATACGGATAAAGTATCAGGATATCCCGGGATTTGAAAAATCAACTGTTGCCGGTCATAAGGGACAACTTGTTTTTTTTGAGTCGGAAGGCAAAAAATTTGTTGTTATGCAGGGAAGATACCACTACTACGAAGGGTATCACATAAGCCGTATTGTTTATCCGATAAAGGTAATGAAAAAACTCGGAGTAAAAACACTTATAATAACTAACGCAGCCGGAAGCGTAAACAAAAAATACAACGCAGGCGACCTTATGGTTATAACAGACCACATAAACCTCATGGGGGTTAATCCGTTAATAGGAGAGAACGACGCATCTCTCGGCGACAGATTCCCTGATATGAGCGAAGTTTACAAAAAATCACTTATTCAATTAACCATTCAAAAGGCAAAAGAACTTAACATACATGTGCGTCAGGGGGTTTATGCTGCTATGAGCGGTCCGAGTTACGAAACCCCTGCAGAAATTAATATGCTGAGAATAATGGGCGCAGACGCTGTAGGCATGTCAACAGTGCCCGAGGCTCTTGTTGCAAACTATTGCGGAATGGAAGTGCTGGGTATAAGCTGTATCACTAACTCTGCAGCAGGAGTTCACCCTTCTAGACTCTCACATGCAGAAGTTGTTGAAACAGCAGCAAAGGTTAAAGACTCTTTTAAAAATCTTCTTGTTTCCGTAATCCGCGAGATATAATTTATGAAACAAACCTGCAAAACCGCAATAGGTCTTATGTCCGGAACATCAATGGACGGAATTGATGCAGCTCTAATACGCATTGACGATGATTTTAATTTTGAATTTGTTATGGGGCACTCTTTAGATTATCCGGAAGAGGTCAGGTTGAAACTCCTTGAAGTTGCAAACAACAAAGCATTTACAAGCGATATCTGCTTTATGGATTTTGTTGTCGGCAGGCTTTTCGCGCAATGTACAAATGAACTTATGCAAAAAGCGGGTCTAAAACCAAAAGATGTTGATTACATAGCTTCACACGGACAAACAGTTTTTCATATACCGGAAGATAGAAAAATAGGCGGCGTTAGCACAAAAAGTACACTTCAAATAGGCAATATCTCTGTTATTGCAGAACTTACGGGGGTAACTACGGTCGGGAATTTTCGCTCAAGAGATATTGCAGGCGGCGGACAGGGCGCGCCTCTTGTACCTTTTGCCGATGAGCTTATATTTAAGAAGGACAAAAACAGAGCAATCCAAAATATCGGCGGAATAGGCAATGTGACCGTTTTGTCAAAGTCGTGCGACACTTTTGCTTTTGACACAGGTCCGGGGAATATGCTTATTGATGGCGCAGTACAAAGATTATTTAATGTGCCGTTTGATAAAGACGGAAAGATTGCAGCTCAGGGCAAAGTTGACCAACAATTTTTAAACGAACTTTTAAAAGAAGATTACTACAAAAAACTTCCGCCAAAATCTACCGGACGGGAACTTTTTAATGATGATTATCTTCAAAAGATTTTAAAAATTGCCCCGCAGAATAATTATGATACTATTGCAACATTGACAGTACTTAGCGCAAGAACGATTGTAGATGCGTATAAAGATTTTGTACTGCCAAAGACAAATATTGATGAAATTGTTATAGGCGGCGGAGGTGCATACAACAAGACTCTTATAAAATTAATAAAAGAGTACTCAAATCTTCCTGTTAAAACACATGCTGATTTCAAAATTGATGACAAATTTAAAGAGGCTATAGCATTTGCAATGCTCGGGTACTGTACGCTTAATCATACACCAAATAACCTACCGGTCTGTACAGGTGCTAAAAAAAGAGTTATCATGGGGGAAGTTGCATACAGTTAACAACAGGAAATTTCTATGTATAACGACGCCGCCACCGAACATATCAACCGCAATACAGTAAATATAGATATGGTCGGAACTTATGATATTCTGACAATGATAAATAACGAAGATATGACGGTTGCCGCAGCCGTACAAAAATGTATTCCGGATATAGCAAAAGCTGTTGATATGATTGTTGACAATTTTCTTAACGGAGGCAGATTAATATACGTAGGCGCCGGTACAAGCGGAAGACTCGGTGTATTAGATGCGTCTGAATGCCCGCCGACTTTTAGTGTATCAAAAGACATGGTTAAAGGTATAATTGCAGGCGGAGACAGAGCTTTAAAAGAGGCTATTGAAGGTGCAGAGGATTCGGAAGAACTGGCTGCATCAGATTTTAAAAATAATGATATATGCACTAATGATACAATTGTCGGGATATCCGCGTCCGGAAATCCGAAATATGTTGTAAAATTTTTAGAGATTGCCAAAATAAAAAAATGCAAAACCGTTGCTATAACATCAAACTCTGATGCTGCGATGAAAAAATTTGCCGACTGTTTTATATGTGTAGAAACAGGTGCAGAAGCAATTTCCGGTTCAACAAGGATGAAAGCCGGAACAGCCCAAAAAATGATTTTGAATATGCTCTCCACTGCATCAATGGTTAAAATCGGAAAAACATATCACAACCTTATGATTGATGTAAAACCGACTAACGCAAAACTCCAGAGACGTGCTGTAACCATAGTATCAGAGATTTGCGGCTGCAAACCGTCTACAGCAAGAAATGTCCTTGAGTCAAACGGCTACAGCACAAAACATGCAGTTTTATTTATTTTATACGGCTTAAGCTATGACGAAGCGGATAAGCTCTTAAAAGAAAACAACGGTATATTAAGAAAAATTTTTGAATAATAATATTTACCAGTATTCAAATTTAAAGCATAGCTGATTATAAAATAAAATATTTATACAACGCAAACAATATGCCTGATATCATAATACACACAGGTATGGTCAAAACCCACGCCCACACAATATTACCAATAACGCCCCACTTTACGGCATGGGCTTTGTAAGTAGTTCCAACCCCCATAATTGCTGTAGAAATAACATGGGTTGTACTTAAAGGAACACCGAAGTGAGAAGCAAGCAAAATAATGGATGCGGCAGAAGTTTCTGCAGCAAAACCGTTGATAGGTTTAAGCTTAATTATTTTGCTTCCCATTGTTTTGATAATTTTCCAGCCGCCTGACATAACACCGCAGCACATAACAGTTGCACAGGCAAGAATTACATATACAGGTATTTCAAATTCGCCGTTAGCACCGCCTTTAACTATGCCGCCTGCAAGAAGCGCAAGAGTAATAATACCCATTGTTTTTTGAGCATCGTTAGAGCCGTGGCTCAGTGCCATAAGTCCGGCAGAAAAAATCTGGCAGCGTCTGAACCTTCTGTTTATTTTATCAGGATTTGCTTTATAAAATATCCTAAGAAGTATCGCCATAACAACAAGCCCTGTGAAAAAGCCTATCAACGGTGCCATAAACATAGGAGCAATAACTTTGTCAGCAAGTTCCAAAAATCTTACACAGCTCCAGCCTGCATTCACAACCGCAGCACCGATAAGCCCTCCAATCAAGGCATGTGAAGAACTGGACGGAAGCCCGAAAAACCATGTAATAAGATTCCATATAATAGCTGCACATAATGCACAGAATATAACATGCAATGTTATCGTTGACGGGTCGATAATTCCTGCCCCAATAGTTTTTGCAACGTGTGTTCCGGTCAAAGCTCCGGTAAACTCAAGAACAGCGCCGTAAACTACAGCCTGCCTCGGTGTAAGCACTTTAGTGGAGACTACTGTAGCGATAGCGTTTGCCGCATCATGGAAACCGTTAATGTATTCAAAAACCAGTGCACCTACTATTACCAGAACCAACAATACTATAGAAACTGTCATATATTTATCTTTCCTTAAATCCTACAATAGCGCCAAAGTTTATGACTGTTTTAACACAACATTAACGACTGCATCCGATACCGAAAAACAGCTGTCAAGTGCATTTTCAATATCCTTATGGATATCTCTCAGCTTGATTACCGTTAATGCATCATATTTACCGGAGAACAATTCATCAATAGCATGGTAATGGATTTCGTCACCGTAAGATTCAATCTCTTTCATTTTAAGGTTTGTTTCTGTCATTTCTTTAATAGAGCTTGATTTTTTAAAGTTATGAATAATAATTTTTAATTCCTCTGTTGCCTGATAAAGAGTTTCTGCCTGTTTTTGCATATTCTCCGTAAAGTTTTCCAATCGATAAACCTTAAGGTTCAAGGAAGCTTTCACAATCCTTTTGGTAATTTTATTAAGCAAAGAAGCTATAGACTGGATATCTTCTCTGTCTATAGGGGTAATCAAAGTAACATTCAATTGATGCAGTGTCTCTTTTAACAAGTCATTGCTTTTATGTTTCAGCCTTTTGATATTTATTACATGCTCATCTGTCAGAGAGCTGGTGACAATATCTTTGTAAACAGAAGCTGCATCAAAACAGACCTGAGCGCTCTCTTCAAAAAGAGAATAAAAAACTTTTTCCTCCGGAGGCAGAATGTATGCTAATAAATTGAATTTACTCATCTTAATCCCTTTCACTGTATAAGTGTACTTTTGGTGTTTCCAACAAAATGTCACACACAACCACTCTACCATAAAAAGACTATGTATATTCCGATAAAAAACACTTTAGTAAAGAAATTATTACAATTTGTATTAAAACCTAACACATGCAAAAATAATAATAAAGAATGAAAGTTTAACAAAAAATAACATTATGCAAAAGAAAAACAACAATCACGGATTCGCAAAATTTTTAGCTTTATTAATTATCATTGGTTTTATATATTTAACAAACAGTAACAATAATACCAAAGTGCCGGACAGACCTTTATCTCCGGATCAAAAAAAAGAATTGCAAAAACAAAAAGACAAAAGAGCAGGCAGGGTGCGCTCTGCACAAAATATACCCGCGTCTGTATATGAAAATACTTTGCCTGATGACAAATTTGCCAATATCCTTACAACAAACCGTAAATCAATTTACTATGCATATTTTGGAGAATGTTCGGAAGCAAATGTTTTTCTTGATGATTTGGAAAAATTAATGAAAACATACCCGGAACTCGGCTCTTATTACTTTTATTATCCGGACCCGCAGGAGCGGACAACAACAGTTTACTGTCGCAAAGTAGGTACAACACAATGTATTCAAAACTATCTCTTGCAAAACTGCAGCAACAATATGTGCATAATAAACCCCATGAAAAAACAAATCTTAAAAATAACAGATCAAAATTTCAGACAGGCATTCGATAAAATTTATCAGTACAGAAAATGGTAACAGTCAATCATAAGTTTTAGGGACTACAAATTCCGCAAAAAAACTTTAAAGCGGCGTCATACTGAACATTAGCAATGATTCCGTAAAAAAGTTGCCCAAATGTCAAGTTTTGAATGGAGACTGACTAAGTGAGATACAAAGCATCTGCGCGGCGTGTATGTATTTAAACTAAAGAATCAATCTTTCTGTGTTTCACTTTCTCAGGATTGTATATGTTACGTAATTTTGTGTCTAAGATTGTAATATTTTAACTCCTCATATACACGGCTTACAAAGTAAGCCGTATGGGGTTCGGGGCGAAGCCCTGATGGAATACGATTAGAGATTTTTAAATGAAGGAATGAAAATTTACCGTACCGATATTGACATTTTGTGAGTGAACGGAAATTTTCGTTGCTGAATTTTAAAATCTCTTTTGATAAGCGCCGGTTTCTTTCTTTTGGTTCATTTTCTTTCTTTGCCTGCGCAATACAAAGAAAGAAAATGAACGTAAAAAAAGAGAAAGAAACGAACCAAAGAAAGAGAAAAGAACGCTAATCAAAAAACACTGTAAATTTTTAGAATAAATTTTGCATCCACTCCACTACGTTACGGGCTGTCAAAATTCACTCTAAAAACTAACAGTGTTTAATCGTATTCCTGCGGCAGAGCCGCTTACACTGCTGACGCAGTTTTGTTTATTATTGCTATGGCACAAAATTTTTATATTATTTATGTTAAGAAACAATTATTTCTGTCACCGAATTACGTAACATATACAAGTGTATATGTTCGTAATTCGATGACAAAAACTAAAAAATCCCGCACTGAATTTGTGCGGGATTTTTAAATCTGTAATTAACAAATTACTACTTCTGGTACATAATTTGACCCATTGTTTCACTAGAAGGTAATGCTTTTTGCGGGTATACTGCGATAGTAAAGATATCGAATACACGAGTTGTAGAAGTAGTCGGTCTGTTTGGACCTTTCATACCGTTAACGTCAACCATAACTACAGAACATACGTTGCCAGGAGTAGCTGTGTCGTTAGCGTTACAAGTTGTAGTACCTGTTGCACCATCAGCAGCTGTTGTAGAAGTACTGAACCACATACCATCAGCAGTGTACATAGCATTAGTACCATCCATTGACATAACGTTTAATCTTTGAGTCATCAAGTGGATGAAGTTTGAAGTAGAGTAGTCAGTAGCGTCTCTACCGTCTAAAGCGTAGTTCAAAGTAACAGCCTGGTTAATCATTGATACAGCTTTTTTAAATGCAGCTCTGTATTCTTGTTGAGCAGTAGATTGCATCAATGACGGAATTGTCATAGCAGCAATTACACCGATAATCATCAATGTAACTAAAACTTCTGCTAAAGTAAAACCTGATTTTTTGTTCATAAGATCCTCTTTCTTTTTCTTATCAATCTTAGTTTTAATTACTATTACACTGTTAAGTATTTAATACCTAATAACTATATATCATTAAGTAAAAAAAATCAACTCTTAATTTATTAATACCCAATTTTCTAAAATTTAAACATGTTTGTAAACTTTTGTTATATAATGTAAACATGTTTAATTATGATTTAATAGTTGTCGGAGCAGGTCATGCCGGTTGCGAGGCTGCACTTTCAGCGGCAAAACTCGGGCTAAAGACACTCCTCACCACGCTCAACCTTGAACACATAGCACTCATGCCTTGCAACCCTGCGGTCGGAGGTCCAGCTAAATCTGCTTTAGTGCGAGAAATCGACGCATTAGGCGGTGTGATGGGAATCGTTACAGATGCAACTTATATTCAAATGAAAATTTTAAATTCCTCAAAAGGTCCTGCTGTTAGGGCTTTGCGAGCACAGTCCGACAAAAAAGAATACATGTCTTTTATGAGAAATTTAATAGAAAAAAATTGTTACATTTCTCTGAAACAAACCATGATTTCCGGACTTCTTGTAGAAAACAATACAGTAAAAGGAGTGGTAGACGAATTCGGTCTTGAATACCATGCTCCGGCTGTTATTTTAACAACAGGTACATCTCTGGAAGGTAAATGCTACGTAGGTTTACAGTCCGTAAGCGCCGGCAGGATGGGAGAACGGGCAGCTACCGGCCTTTCTGATTCTTTATTAAAACATGGTTTAACGCTGAAACGTCTGAAAACAGGCACACCGGCAAGGGTGGATTCAAGAACAATTGATTATTCAAAAATGACTATCCAACCGGGAGATGAAGAGCTTCACTTCTTCTCTTTTGAACCTGACAGACCTGTACGCAAACAATATCCATGTTATCTTACAAGAACAACCGAAAAAACACATGAAATCATACGCAGCAATCTGGATAAATCACCATTGTATGCAGGACTTATACACGGCATCGGCCCGAGATACTGCCCTTCTATAGAAGATAAAGTTGTAAGATTTGCTCACAACCCCTCTCATCACATATTTATTGAACCGGAAGGAAAAGATACTTATGAGATTTACGTTCAGGGGTTTTCAACCAGTCTTCCCGCCGAAGTTCAAATACAGATGCTGCACTCTCTGCCGGGGTTAGAAAATGTTCACATCATAAAACCCGCTTATGCTGTTGAATATGACGCAGTACCGGCTTTGCAGCTTAATCATTCTTTAATGACAAAAAAAATTAAAGGTTTGTTCTGCGCAGGACAGATTAACGGTACGAGCGGTTACGAAGAAGCTGCTGCACAGGGGCTGGTAGCCGGTATAAATGCATACAATTATCTAAACAATAATGACATGCTCGAACTTTCAAGAAGCAACTCGTATATCGGTACATTAATTGACGATCTTGTTACAAAAGATATTCAAGAACCATACAGAATGCTTACGTCACGCTCAGAGTACAGACTGCTTCTTCGTCAGGACAATGCTGACGAAAGACTTACCCCGATAGGGCACAAAATAGGACTAATTTCTGATGAAAGGTATCAGAGATTTTTAGACAAACAAAAAAGAATTGAGGATGAAATCGAACGCCTGAAAACAACAAAGATTTCACCGACGCCGGAAGTAAATGAAAAACTTGCAAAATACAATGAAAATATTGAACGGGGCATGAAGCTGTCAGAGTTATTAAAACGTCCGTCAATAGATTACAAGGCACTGAAAGAAATTGACCAATCAACAAAAGAACTCGATTTACCCTGCGATATTTTTGAAGAAGCGGAAATAAAAATAAAATATGACGGCTATATAAAACGCCAGAACCAGCAGGTTGAAACAATGGACAGGCTTGAAAAAATAAAGATTCCGGCCGACATAAATTACGATGAACTGCAGCATATTTCAACAGAAACAAAAGAAAAACTTGCAAAAGTCCGCCCCGCCACACTCGGGCAGGCTGCAAGAATCGGAGGCGTCAAACCCGCAGATATTTCCGTATTAATGGTTATGCTGGGCAGGTAAGCCGTTTAACGGGCTTTTTAATATGAACATAAAAATCATTGCAGTCGGAAAACTTAAAGAAAAATATACAAAAGATGCAGTAGAAGAATTTAAAAAACGCCTTGGCGCATACTGCAGCCTTTCGTTAATTGAAATTCCCGCACAAGAAATAAAAGATGACAATATGGCACAAAAATACATGGAGCTGGAAGGTCAAAAGATACTTGCCACTATAAAGCCGGATTCTTATGTAATTACACTCGAAATTACGGGCAAAATGCTTTCATCCGAAGATTTTGCACAAAAAATAAAAGACCTTACAAACGAAGGTCATAACGAAATTGTATTCGTAATCGGCGGTGCAAACGGATTGTCAAAAGAAGTAAGCGCACGTGCCGATTACAAGCTGAGTTTTTCTAAAATGACTTTTACCCACCAGCTCATACGGGTATTTTTATACGAGCAGATATACAGGGCGTTTAAAATCATAAATAACGAAAATTATCACAGATAATTACTTTTTGTTATTAACCCCGACAAGCTGAGCAAACAGAACTTCTTCACCAAGTTTTAGCTCAAGTTTGTAGTTGAGTGCGCTTGTGTTAACCCCGTAAAGAAAAATTGTGTTAAGGTTATTTGCCGCACTGTAAAGATAAACATTCTGCCCGATAAAGCCGCAATCAACAGCAGCAAGATATTTGCTCTGTCTTGCCAGATTTGCTACATACAATAAAATCAACGGTGCTTTGGTATTGCCTATTATCGGGCGTATATCTTCCTTGCTGAAAGCAACAAGCGTATGTGTTTTAGGGTCATATTTATAAATTCCGTCAGGTAATGCGGCGTAAAGCGTAATCACCTGAGCATTTAAGGCGCTGGGGGTTGTACGTTTGCCGTCAGGACGATTCTCCCCGTTAGCAGCCCACAACAGTTCCGACAACTGCTGCAAAGGTATATCGTCTTTGCCGAATTTAACAGAAGAATGTCTATTCTGCAAAGCTTCCATTAAACTCATGCCGCCTGTCATTACTGGTTCGGGTAACTTTATATCTTCCATAACAACTTTGGCATTTGCCTGACAAGCAGTAATGGCAAGTCCTGAAATTAAGCACATTGTAACAAATAATTTTTTCAGATTTTTCATAATTACAACACCTTATTTAATTTACTTTCTAATAAATTTCTGTCAAAATCGTCAAAATCACTTATTATAACGTCAACCGCAGGGATTGTTGAATACAATTCCCTTGTTTCCATTGATTCGATTGCGACGATTTTTCCTATACCTGCTCTGTGCGCTGCTTCAATACCTGAAACGGCATCTTCCACAACAATACAATCTTCCGGCTTTAAACTCAGATTTTCAGCGGCTTTTAAATATATATCCGGTTCGGGTTTGCCTTTAATTTTGCCGTCATCAAAAACAATTTTGTTGACATCAAACCATCTTTCAAGCGAAAAGCCTTTTATAAAAAATTTCACATTAACTTCTTCGCTCATTGTTGCAATTGTGTGAGGGATTTCATTTTCGCACAGGTAATCCAAAAATGCCTCAGCGCCTTTTGCCAGTTTAAAATTTTCAGAATCCTTAGCGCACATATCTCTGTATATTGCTTCTTTTTCCGTCTGACATTTTAAAACAAGCTCTTTATCCGGTTGTTTTCCGATAAGATATTTGACAATATCTTCATTTGTTCTGCCAAACATATATTTTTGCATCTCTTCATCAGTAAATGCATGCCCTCTTAATTTTCTAGAGTATTCTCTCCAGGCTTCCAGATGTTTTTTGGAATCCCAGAATAATGTACCGTTAAAATCAAATATTATACCTTTATACTTTTTATTTTCTGACATTGTTATTACCGTTTCTTACCATTTATTGTAGTGTATTCTTGACGAGTCATAGCGTTTTGGACGCTCTTGTTTTGTATCGCTGTATCCTACGGAAATAAGTGCAAAAGGCTTAACATTTTCCGGCAGCTCAAAACGCTTTGTAAATGCAGCCATTGTATCTTCCCAGGGATAAATACCCATCCAGCATGTATCGAGTCCGAGAGCTTTGGCAGCAAGAATCATGTTCTCTATTGCAGCAGAACAATCCACCTGATAAAAGCCCTGTGACATTTCTTTTTCCGTATCACCGCAAACCATAATACAAACCGGAGCTGTTGCCAGTGCAGATGCATACGGATGCATTGATTTTATTTCTTTAATGAGTTCTTTGTCATTAAAAACAACAAAATGCCATGGCTGTTTGTTACAGCCGGAGGGAGCAAACATCGCCGCTCTTAAAATTTCATCCACTAAATCAGGATTAACCTCTTTATCAATATATTTTCTGACGCTTCTTCTGTCATAAATTGTATCAATTGTATTTTGCATAATTATTACTCCGTAATTCCCGTTATTCTTTTTATATCAAATTGGCTTCTCATTTCTCTTAAAAGATTCATATCCAGCACAGCAGAGGCAATTCCTTCATCTTCACCCGCGTCAGCTAACACTTCCCCTGCAGGAGAAGTTATCATAGAATGTCCGCTAAGACCTTTTGTCGAATCTATTTTACCGCACAAACCGGAGGATATAAAGTAGCAAATATTATCAATGGCTCTGGCTCTGTTTAATACTTTCCAGTTATCAGTTCCAAATGCCAGCAGATGAGGCGGTTTGACCCACGCAGCCGGAAGAACAATAATCTCTGCACCTCTGTTAATAAGCTCCATAAAATGACGTGGAAATCTTATATCAAAACAGGTGGCAAGTCCGATTTTACCAAAGTCGGTTTGTGCAACGGCATAATCATGTCCGTAGGAAATATAGTCGTTTTCTGTTCCTCCAAAAGTGTCAAAAAGATGTATTTTACGGTATTTAGCTATTGTTACTCCCCTGCGGTCCAGCAGCCGGCTTGTGTTATAAAGTCTGCTTCCGTCTCTTTCAACAATTGAACCCGCCAAAATATATGTATTATATTCTTTTGCAATTTGTGAAAAAAACTTTACTGTCGGGCTATCATCCTCGCTTTCCGCAAGTTTTTTAAATTCAACAGAGCTTACCCCTGTATTAAAAAACTCCGGCAGCACAATTAAATCGGGATTTAAGTGAAGATTTTTCTCAATAATGTCTTTTACTTTGTTGAGGTTTCTGTCCCTGTAACCGATTTTTGGACATATTTGAATGCTTATAACACTAACCTGATTATTTTTCATAGACAGATTATATCATATAAGCCCCTGTGCGGTATTAGACAGCCGGGTGTTTTTACATTGTGTAAAATTTAATCTATAATTTAACCGGAGTGGGAAAATGATTATAAATGCCGGAGGCAGAACAGATATAGTAAACTATTACAGCAAGTGGCTGCTCAAACGTTTTGAACAGGGATTTGTCTATTCAAGAAATCCCTTTTATCCAAATTACGTTTATAAATATACGCTCAAGCCGGATATAGTTGATTGTGTTATTTTTTGTTCAAAAAATTATGCGCCGATACTAAATGATTTACACAAAATCAGTGACAAATATAATGTATTTTGCCATTACACAATCACCGCATACGGCAAAGACATAGAACCAAACGTACCTGATATAGAAGAAAGTATAAAAACATTAATCAACTTGAGCAAAATAGTTGGAAAACAAAGAATAGCCTGGCGCTATGACCCGATTTTGATTACTGAGGTTTATACAGTAAAAAGACATCTTGAAACTTTTGAATATATGGCGGAAAAACTCTCACCGTATACGGCGTTTTGTATATTCAGTTTTGTTGAAATGTATAAAAAACTGGAAAAGAATATGCCGGAGATTATTGCCTTTTCAGACGACGCTAAAAAAGAAATTTTAACGGGTATAGGAGAAATTTCAAAAAAGAACAATTTAAGAGTACAAACCTGTGCCGGCAAAGAGGATTATTCAAAATACGGAATCATGCAAAGCGGATGCATTACCTCTGAAATTCTGTCCGCTGCAAACAATCTGTCATTCAAAAAACTTCCGCATAAAGGCAACAGAAAAAACTGCAAATGTATGCCAAGCCGTGATATAGGCGCTTATGACACCTGTCCTAACGGATGCAAATACTGTTATGCCAACAGAAATCCCCAAATAGCCTACAAAAATATGAAATTACACAACACTGATTCTCCAATTTTAATCGGAGATATTAAAGACACTGACATTATTGTAGAAGGTAAACAAGAAAGCTTTTTAATCCACCAGTGCAGGTTGTTTTAGGCTTTAAAAAGCTGCTCCCCTACAATAAAATAAAAAAAACTTATTTTATTACTTTAAATATGCCTCGACAAGTTCATAAATCTTTAACAGGTGAGACTCGTTGCCATCAATGAGCCTGAGCAATTCCTGTTTTACATCTTTTGTGGATTTATATTTAAAATCAAAGTCAAATAACTGTTTCGGGGCAACTTCGAGCGCAAGGCATATTTTTGTTATGGTTTCTGCTGAAACAAAATTTTTTCCGCATTCAATTGCTGAAAGAGCTCTGCTGCTTATGTCTATTTTTTCAGCAAACTTTTCCTGCGTCAGCCCTTTTGACTCCCGTAACGATTTTAACCTTCTACCAAAAAGCTTTTTAATATCTTCCATATATTTAGTTTTGTTGAAAATAGCACAACATTACACGAATTGACACTTCTATTTTTCCATGTTTAAATACATGAAATTATAAGAATCCAGTTACAATCAATACAGGAAAAACAAAATTATTATGACTTTAGTTTCCGTAGTTGTACCCGTATATAATGCTTCTAAATATCTAAACTCTTTATTCAATACCCTTTTAAACCAGACATTTACGGATATTGAAATAATTTGTGTAGACGACGGTTCAAAAGATGACTCGGCTGAAATTATTAAAAAATTTGCCTGTAAAGATATACGAATTAAACTCATTGAACAGCCGAATCAGGGCGGCGGTGCAGCAAGGAATACAGGTATAGAACATGCCGGCGGAAAATATGTTATATGCCTTGATTCTGATGATGACTACGAAAAAGATTTAATAGAAAATTTGTATAATCAGGCACAAAAAACAAATGCAGACATAACTTTTTGCAAATACAAAAAACACAATATAAAAACAGGAAGAATTGCCGGCAATAAAGGTGTAACTTACAAATTGCTGCCCGATAAAGAAGTATTTTCTAAAAACGATGTTCCTGATATTTTTGCTCTCGCAGACCCTGTCCCGTACAACAAGCTGTATAAAACTGAGTTTATTAAAAGTCGTAATCTTAAATACTCTCTTACAAAATCAACCAACGATTTAGCCTTTACAATGCTTGCCTTCGCCTTTGCAAAAAGAATAAGCTTTGTCGATAAAGAGCTTGCGACATACAGATTTTTAACTCCCGGCTCTGGCTCAACATCTCGTGAAAAATATTCTTACCAGTGTGTAATTGCATTTAAAGAAATTTACAACATTCTTAAAGAAAATTCTATGGAACAAACTTTAAAAGACTCATATATACAAAGAGTGCTTAATTCTATTTACTATGAATTAAATTTTCCGGTGGGAGAAAAATTTTTTTCTTCAATAAAAGAATTTTTACAGCAAGAGCCATTTAACACAATAGATAAAAGTATCATAAAAGAAAGGTTCGATACAAAACCACTGTACAAAAATTATATTGAATATTTATTATTAAATATTATTACCTTTGGGTTGATTCCAAATTTAAGAGAAAAAGTAAAACTCAAATCATTAATTATCAAAAACACTAAAAAATTACTCAATATTTTATAAACAAAACAATGGAACTTTTTAAATACACAAATGAACCAACCAAAATAAAAATATCTGTTTTAGGTTTAAAGTTTACTTACAACAAAAAACTTAACAAACGTAAATTAGATAAAGAAATTTCAAATCTTTGCGGAATTTGTCTTAATAAAGAGCCAAGAAACCCCAAGTTTGTAGTTTCTATGACATCGTTTCCGCAGCGGATAGATGATATACATTATTGTATCTATTCTGTTTTAAATCAGGAAGTAAAACCTGACAAAATCATACTCTGGCTGTCAGATGAAGAATTCTGCGAAAAAGAAAACAGCCTGCCCAAAACGCTTACTAACCTTACTAAACACGGACTCAGCATAAAATGGTGCAAAAATTTAAAATCTTATAAAAAGCTTATACCTCTTTTAAAAGAGAATAATACAGACATTATCGTTACAGCGGACGATGATGTGTATTATCCGTCCGACTGGCTGAAGATTTTATACGAATCATATCTTCAAAATCCTGAATATATCCACTGCCACAGAGCGCACAAAATAGAATTTGACGGCAGCAACAACATTGCGCCGTATACAAAATGGAATCTTTGTATAACAGATGCCGAACCGTCTTTTTTGAACTTTTTTACAGGTGTCGGCGGTGTTCTTTACCCTCCGTATTCATTATATAAAGATATAACGGATGAAAATTTATTTATGCAGCTTGCTCCTAACGCAGACGATATATGGTTTTGGGCTATGTGCGTACTAAATAATAAAAAAATCAGCGTTGTTAAAACTCCAATAACAAAATTCATACCACTAAACCCGAAAACGCAAGACGAAAAAAGCGAATACTTTTCTTTATTCAAAATAAATAAAACGCAAAATGATATACAATTGAAAAATGTGTTACAAAAATATCCTCAAATAATGAGCAAATTAACAGGTCTGTAATTTTTGTTCATTTTTTGCTGACACAGCTTTTTATTTTTTGAATATCCCCTAAAATACAATAAAATCTAAGCTAAATAGATGAATTTGTGTTCTTTTCCATTGATAAATAAGGTTTTATTTATTAAAATTACAACTAAAGTAGTATGAGTGGGAATGAATATGGTTGCTATAGCTAAAATTCTGATTATTGATGACAACCCTAAATATCTGGCTGATGCCTTGCCATTATACGGATATGAGGTAGATATTGCAAAGGACGGACTGCAGGGGATAAAAAAGCTTACATCGGAAAATAGTAATTTTGACCTTGTCCTGCTGGATGTAATGATGCCTAATATGGACGGATGGGAAACCCTAAAAGCTATCCGCCAGAACAAAAAACTGGAAAATATACCGATAATCATGATTACAGCAATAAACGAAGAACAAAAAGAAATCTCAGGTTTGAAATTCGGTGCGGACGATTATGTAGTAAAACCGTTTATCTTACCGAACCTGCTTGCAAGGATTGAAGCATTATTAAGACGTTCTACCTGGCAGAAAGAAAAACACAGCAATGTTGACCTTAAATTTGTAAAAGAAGGAAACATTGAACCGTTAACTTCAAGAGAAAAAGAAATACTTAAGATGGTTTCTCAGGGAGCAAGCAATAACGATATTGCCGAAAAACTATATGTGCGTGAAGTTACAGTTAAAACCCACCTGAATAGTATTTTCAAAAAATTAAAAGTAAAAAACAGAACCCAGGCTGTTTTGCTTGCTATGCAAATGAGAATCATTGAGGATTAATAAAAAAAGTGTTATCATGAGCTATTATTACTAAGGAGACTTTTTAAATGCCAGAATACACAAAAGAAGAATTATTTGACCTGATTGTTTCAAATCCTTCCGCTTACGAAGATTACAGAAAAGAACACGAAGAAATTGACCTGAGTGAACTTGATTTTTCCAATCTGACACTTGAAGGTATAAATCTTACCAACGCGGATTTATCGGGATGTTCATTTGGCGAATCTAATTTTACAGAAGTAAACTTCACTGATACCGATCTGACATCTGCGGATTTTTCACGTGCAAACCTTGTAGAGTGTAATTTTTCCGGTGCTTTACTAAACGGCACTGATTTCAGCTATGCAGCTGTTAATTACTGCAGCTTTACCGATGCAGATATGGCAGGTGCTGTATTCAATGAAAGCGATTTGCAAAATTCGGATTTTTCAGCAGCTGATAATATGGATGCCGTAAGATTCGATGAATCTACAATCTGGCCGGACACCGATATGCTTCCGGAAGATTTTGATACAACTTACACAAAAGATTTGTCATCTCTGGAAGATGATGACGACAACTCTAGCTCAGACTATTAAAAATAGAAGTTTTAATAAAAAACTCCGGTTAACTACAAAACCGGAGTTTTTTATTAATTGGACTTAAGCTTTTTCAAAACAGCCTGTGCTAACTTTTTTGCAGAAGCAGGATTTTGACCTGTAATAAGATTCTCGTCCACAATCACATTTTCACTCCATGGCTCTGCAGCATTAAAATATGCACCCAGCTGTTTCAATTTTGATTCCAGTAAAAACGGCATCAGTTTATCTTTCTTGACAATTTTTTCTTCTTCATTTGTAAAGCAAGTAACCTGCATCCCCTTCACAATAGGTTCTCCTGTTAAAGTTTTTGCATTAATCAGCCCTGCTGGTCCATGGCATACAGCCGACACAATTTTATGTGTATTATAAAAATGAGAAACTATTTTTCCTAAAAGTTCATCTTTTGCAAGGTCAAACATTGGTCCGTGCCCGCCCGGTATAAAAATGGCATCGTATTTTTCATAATCAACTTCAGAGAGTTTTACGGTATTATCTAAATCTTTTTTTGTGTAATCCCATTGCGTCGGATTTTTACATTCAAGACTCGCTTCATCAACAGGAGCAACCCCGCCAAGGGGGCTGGCGACTGTAACGTCAAGTTTAATGTCGTCATCAGACGAGTTTTTAAACTCTAAAAACGGTACAGCAAATTCTTCCAGCCAGACCCCTGTCTTTGTTTTATTCAAATCATCCATCTCGGATGTATTAGTAACGACAATAAGTATTTTTTTCTCTTTCATAAAAACTCCTTTTCCTTTAGTCTATTAATAAAGAAAAAGGAAAAAACTTTCATCAGAGAAAAGCATTATATAAAAAATTGCCTTAACTGCAGTAAATTAACAGTTAAGACAATTGAATTATTAAACAAATTATTTTATATAAACGGTTTCGAACCTGTAAGCCTCAAAAGTTTTTGAAAAATGCTCCGGTCCTAAGCCGGCTTTAAGTTTTAATGCATTCAAAAACTCTCTTTTATCAGGCAGCTGTTCCCAAACCGACGGTAAGAAAACAGCCTGATGCTGACCGTCTTTTATTATTATTCCGTCTTTACCCGCTTCAATTTTGTTCAATAAATCAGATTCATCCTCAAATTTTATAGGCTTGGGATTAGACAAAACAGAAACAGCAATATCCAATTGTTCAAATTCTTCGTTTGTAACAGGTTTGAACCTCGGGTCAGCAAATCCCGCTTTTTGCGCGTTTGTGAGTATATCTTCTATAAGTGTTCTGTATGGCAGTATAGAGCCGATACAGCCTCTTAGATTACCTTCTTTTTCCAGAGTAACAAAGCAAGCGCCAAGTTCGTCCAACACCTGAGGATAATTAATTTTTTCCTGCATTTGCTGCAAACGTGATTTGATACTCAAACGGGCAAGGTCTTTAATTAGCTCAGAACAATATTCTTTTAAGAAATTGTTTCTTTCACCTTCATACATAAACCAGCAGCCGTAACCCACAACGCTTGATTTATCTCCGGATGCTGCTGCGGAATTTGTCATATCTATTCTTATTAAAGAATAATTATTTTTCTTAGCAAAACCGACAAGCCCGAGTATACCGACCATACCGCATGCCTGCTGCGGTGCAAAATTTTCGGTATTACCGGATTCAATCATCCGGGCAGTAAGAGTGTCGACTTTTTTTGCCTGCACTTCGTTTAAAAAATGGCTTAAATCTGACGAGATGATAAATCCGTTTTTCTCATCCCTGTAGTATGTTTCAATAATTTTTTCAACAGTATCGGGGCTTTCCATTCCCACAAGGACAGGTACAATTTTTACATTTTCAAACACCTGCTGGATAATAGGAATCTGGATTTCAATAGAGTGTTCATTTTCAAGAGCAAGATTGTTATATTGAGCGCCGAATTTTTCTTGCAGCTCTGCATTAAGTTCAAGATTAATCTTTATTTCACCAAACGGCGTACTCCATTTTTCAAAATCGCTCAAGACAAGTCCTTCAAAAGCAACTTTGTGAGCCGGAGCAATAATAAATATGTTCTCTATATTTTTATCCAGCTGGCTTATGCCTTCATAGGCAAGCCTTCCTGAATATACAAGTCCTGCATGCGGTACAATTACAGCACGTGCAGGCACAGTATACGTATTTTTACTGTTTTCTTTAAAACTTTCTATTTGATTTTTTAATTCCACAGCGTCTGCCGTATAGAAAGAACCGGCGACAGAAGGTTGTTTAACTTTTTCCATAACGGCATTATAATACATTTTATGAAATATCAAAATTTTTTAACGAACGGTAAAGTCCAATGTACAATCTGTCCCAGAAACTGCATCCTTAAAGAGGGGCAAAGCGGATTTTGCTCCGTAAGAAAAAACATAAACAGCAGCATTGTTTTAACGCAATACGGCTACAATACAGGTCTGGCAATAGACCCTGTTGAGAAAAAGCCTCTTTACCAGTTTTACCCCGGCTCAGGCGTACTATCTTTTGGTACTAACGGATGCAATATGGGATGTAAATTCTGCCAGAACTGGCAAACAACAAAAACAAACAATGATATTTCTCTTTTAAATAAAACTTCTCCTCAAGAAATTGTACAAATTGCTAAAAAATATAACTGCAAAAGTGTAGCGTTCACCTATAACGACCCGATTATATTTTTTGAATATGCAATTGATACTGCTAAACTTTGCCGTCAAAACGGAATAAAAACTATCGCGGTAACATCCGGTTTCATAAATAAAGAACCTGCGCTGGAATTTTTTGAATACATGGATGCGGCAAATATTGATTTAAAAGGGTTCAGTGAAGAATTTTACGTTAAAAACTGCCTTGCAAAATTACAACCTGTACTGGACACAATAAAATACGTGTGCAACGAAACAAAATGTCATGTTGAATTAACAACTATGCTCATTGAAGGCGAAAATGATACTGATGAGCAGCTAAATGCCCAGTGTCAGTGGATTCTTGAAAATATTAGAGATTGTGTACCGCTGCATTTTAGCGCTTTTTTCCCTAATTACAAATTAACAAACAAAAAAGCCACTGAATATTCAACACTGCTAAGAGCATACAAAATTGCAATTAAAGCAGGTTTAAAATATGTTTATACAGGCAATATAACAACTGCAGAAACATCCTGTACATATTGCAAAAAATGCGGACAACCTGTTATTATAAGGAATGGTTATAAAATAATAAAATATAATCTTAATAAAGATAAATGTGTTTTCTGCAATACAAAATGTGACGGAGATTTTTAAATAATGTTAAATTTAATTACAGTATTACTAAAAAAGTAGCAAAAAATTTTGTGTTTAGCGTTACCTTAAATAAGTAAATAAGGAGAGCATTTTCATGAGAATTTCTGCAATAAATACATATATCCCTGCAAAACAAAACAGATTGAATAATAAAACCCAAACTAACAATTCAAAACCTGCTTTTAGCGGACACAGTGCAAATCCTATAATTTCTAATGAATACGGGTATATTTCCTGCTACATACTGGGTCAGGATATGAAACCTTTCTTTATGGGAGTAGAAAATCGTGTGGATATAAACAACGATTCAAAAGAAAAAATCGCTGATTATCTTGCGCGTAATGTAAAACTGTATACAGAAAAATTCGACAAAAACAGAAGCTTTGAAAAAACACAAAACAAACTTGATACAACATTCTACATAGCAGACCCTAACGAAACAATTACAGACAAAATCCGTAATGAACACGGATATATAGTATACGATAATGAACCGGCATTCCCTACCGTAGATGAGCTTAAAGAAAAATATACATCTGAAAAACCAAATCCGCATGATTATTTTGCTGATTTAAGAGATTACATAACATATCAACAGAGAGTTATATCAGCTGACGAAGACAGCCTCGAAAACCCGATAGAAAAAAATACCCCTGAACAAGAGGCAAAATACTATTCAAGAATAAACAAAGCGAATCAAAAAGTTATCTACGCTCAAAATTTGTATAATATCATGTACAAAACCGGTCAGGATTTTATGTACAAAGATGAACTGGCAAACAGACTGGAAGATTTAAAAACAAAATATAAACTTGCTAATGTGAAGCTTGAAACTATAGCATTTCACAAATATCTGACCGATGAAAGCATTCCGAGACAAATTGATGAATACGAAAGACTCGAAAAAAATGCAAATCCAACAAATTATCTGGAAAGAATGGGACGACTGAGAGGCATAAGTGATGCAAAAGAACGCAGCAAAAAACTCCAGCAGGAATATGATATGTATGCAAATATCAAAACCCACGGACCGGAAATGATATCCCAAACACAAGACGAACTAAACAGAGTTCTTGATAAAATGGGTAAAAATTTTGAAGAAGTAAAAGGATACTACCAAATTCACCGGTTAGAAGATATAGAAAAAGAATAATAAAAACCAAAAGCCTCCGGATAAAAGTTTAACGGAGGCTTTTTATCTGTAATTACTTTTTCTTGGCATAATATGTATTATTTATTTTTTGCAGTTCATCCATAACACTTATACTCTGCCCTGCCAAAAACAGATTATAATATGCCTGAGATGCAGGGTTGCTAAGAGCTTTCAAGTCTTCAGAAAAATTCTGATGATCCTGCCAGATAATAGAATTATTGTTTTTAAGGTTTGTAATTACAATTTGCCCGTCTGTATCAATTTCTAAATCCAACTTTGTATCTTTTTGAATTTCGCTTAAATCTTTTAAACCTTTTTGCCAGTACTCCGAACGGTTTTTTCTAATTTCGTAGACAGTAACTTCGTTCAAATCAGGACTTTGCACAAATGCCGCTTTAAAATTGTTATTTAAAGCATTACCAGCACCAATACTCTTTACCTGCATAACATACCCCTCGCATCTTTACTACATTCATAATAACACATGTTTTAAAGTAATGCACTATAAACAAAAAATGTCCGAGAAAAATTCGTGATAAGGAGCAAAGCGACGTGAACGAATTTTGGGAGTGTCACATTGAAAAGGTGAGCAGTGACGGCTCGAAGGCTCGAGTCGGCAACTGCGACACTAGATTAGATTAACGGCAGCTTTTTCATTGCTGCCGTAAATAAGAAGTCTATTTTATTTATATTCCTTATCCGTAACGGGATCGAGCCAGGTTGTTTCGTTATTAGGAATATTGGGTTCTATGGAAATATGAGCGAACATGCTGTCCGGAGCTGCTCCGTGCCAGTGTTCGACATTGGGCGGAATTTTTACAACATCACCTTTTTTCAGAGTTTGCATATCTTTGCCTCTTTCCTGATATCGTCCCTGACCGGCTGTTACAAGCAGAATCTGACCGCCAGAATGTTTATGCCAGTTTGTTCGTGCACCGGCGTAAAATGTAACATTCGCTATAGACGAATTAAATGTGTCATCCTTTTCAACAAGTCTGTAAAGATGAGTAGTTCCGGTGAAAAATTTACTGTAAGGGTTAATTTCACCCTTAGCAAAAGGTTGCTCCAAAATATCTGCACCCATAGCTGATAGTCCTCCAGTTAACAATAAAAACGTACCTAAAACAGCAAGTATTTTTTTATTCATCATGTACTCCTGCAACTAAGTTATAAACTATATTTTTCAGTTTAGTACCTGAGAGCAGCTATCAGTCAATAGTAATAATAAAAATTTTAAACTGCTTTATCTTTAGGACGCATTTTATTCATCGGATTCCAAATATCTTCAAGATGATTTTTTATAAGATTTTGATAAAACTGTTCTTTATAATCTAACAAATCCAGCTGTTGTTTAAGATCCTGCATCTGCTGCAGCGCTTTTTGTTTTGTTTTACGAATAATTTCATAACGTTCGGAAATAGTACTGTCGCCTATTATACAAAGATCAATATATTTTTTTATGGCTTTGTTTTCAGTTCCCACAGAACGCAGACATTTTACTATTTTTACCCACTCAAGGTCGGTATCGGAGAATAAACGAATGTTATTTTCATTTCTCTGTATAAATGGGAAAAAACCGCTTTTTGCCCAAAAACGCAAGGTGTGTTCAGATATGTCCATTTTTTTTGCAACTTCTTTAATTGTATACATATACACACCTCCTGTCCGGTAAAAATATTGTAGCATAATATGGTATACTGCTGCAAAAGTTAACATCAGGGAACAGCTGTCTATAAATTTCTATAAAAATCAACCAAATGGTGTATATTCCCTAACGTAAAAATATGGAAAAATTAAATTATTAATAAAAAATTAGGGATAGTACTGTACATATATAAAAACATTGTACATGTGCAATAGGGAGAAGGTAAGATTTGAATTTTTCGGCGATAATAGCCATATTTGCGGCAGTTGTGCTGATACTGTTTTCTCACAGAACAGAGGGGGCTTCAATGGTATCGTTAATCCAGCCTTCTGCTGTAATGATAGTTCTGGGCGGAACATTCTGCGCTGCTGTTGTCAATTTTAAGCCATCCACTTTATTAAATGCTCTAAAAGCTTCTTTAGACGTTTTCGTGGAAAAAGACAAACCGTATATGAAAGTTATCGATGAAATAATTTATCTGGCGCATCAGGCTCGCGTTAAAGGTCTTTTCGGATTAAACAATCTAATAGACAGTATTGCCGATCCGTTTTTAAAAAGAGGGATTCAGCTTTCAATTGACTTTAACAATCCGCAGATGATTTATGATATTTTAAAAGCAGAAATCTCCTACGAAGAAGAGGAAGAACTCATTAATTCCAGAGTGTTTGAGGCATTGGGCGGATATGCTCCGACTTTCGGAATTGTCGGGGCTGTCTTCGGGTTAATTCAAATTATGGGCTATATCCAGCAGCCGGATATACTGGCACAGGGTATTGCGGTTGCATTTGTTTCTACACTGTACGGAGTAGGATTTGCAAACCTTTTGTTTTTACCTGTTGCAGGTAAATTAAAAATGAATACAAGAGAAAAAATTCTCTTCAAAGAAATTGTTTTGCAGGGAATAGTTTCCATCCAGATGGAAGAATCACCGATGGTTATTGAAGAAAAACTTCTTGCGTATTTAAAATATCACAACGGGTATCACAAAACAGACAATGTAACACATGCCGGGGTTTACGGTACAAGATAATGAAAAACGAGTATTACACAAATTCCAATGATTATATTAACCGCTGGGTCATTTCATACGCGGATTTTGTTACTATGCTGCTTGCACTTTTTATGGTAATGTTCGCAACAAGCTCTATGGGCGAAATGAAAGTTAAAGATGTTAACAAGTCTATACAAAAAGTTTTTGCAGCAAAACCCATTGAACAGGATGAAAAACCAGAAGAAACATCAGAGCTTCCGCCTGTAAAACAGCCGACAGAAGGAGTGCTTGAAAACACCGGAAAATCGATTCTGGACGGAGGAAACGGGATACTCGACAGCCAGCAGCTTGTTGAACAAATACAAAAAGATATGAATGCAGATAATTCCGTAAAAGTAATAAAATCAGACCGGGGTGTGGTAATAAGAATTAATGATACTATTCTTTTTGACCCGGGATCTGCTATAATAAAACCGCAGGCAAAAATTACGCTTGATAAAATAGCAAAAACTTTAGAAAAGTTCCAAAATCCTATATTAATTGAAGGGCATACAGACTCTATGCCGATTCAAAACGAAAAGTTTCCTTCTAACTGGGAACTCTCTACAGCAAGAGCTACCAATATTATCAAATACCTCACAGGTGCTCATGCTTTTCCGCCCGGCAGGCTTTCGGCAGTCGGATACGGTGAATATATGCCGGTAGAAAAAAATACTACACCTCAAGGACGCGCAAAAAACAGAAGAGTGGATATAATAGTATTAAGTTCTGATAGAAAATAAGTTTTACTTTGGAGATATGAAATGGCAAAACCTACACAGGAAAAAACACCTGATAAAGAAAAAGATATAAAACAAGAAGGCGGCGGTAATTCAATATTAATAAATATTGTTACTACCACTATTGTATGTATCATTTTTATTGGTGTAAATTACTTTTTGCAATCTAACCTTTTGACAACACAGCTTAAGTCTGTTTCTTCACAAGAATCAGTTGACGAAGATTCCGAGCAGCTTGACAAACCGGAAAGAGGTATCGTGTTGGATTTAGGTGATTTTACAATGAACCTTAGTGATATCCAGCCAAGAAGGTATTTAAAAGCGAACGTTGCAGTAGAAGTAACAAACCCAATGCCGGAACCTGCTGCAGAAGAACAGAAATCCGGCGGGCATGGCGGACACGGTGCGACACCGTCAAATACCAAAAAAGCGCTTATTGAAGAAATGGAACAATACAAACCTGCAATTAGAGACGCTGTCATAACTGTTTTGACAAGCAAAACATCCGACGAACTTGCCACTACTGCAGGCAAAGAGCTGGCTAAACAGCAAATTGCAGAATCCGTTAACGGAATATTTGACGGAGAAAGAGAAGTTATAAGAGTAAGCTTCGGTCAATTCATTATGCAATAAGGTCGTGGAGATAAAAATGTCTGATTTTGACAAAAATAACCAGAATATAGACATATTTCCGGAAAACGTACCGGATAAAGATATGATTATGAGCAGCTTTGAAGGCACTGATGAACACCGTAAAGGCTACAAGCTCTATAATTTTAGACGTCCGGATAAATTTTCAAAAGACCACTTAAGAGGTTTGCAAGACATACACAAAGAGTTTTCAAGACAGCTTGCTCTGGTTTTGACAGCATACTTGAGAATGCATCTTGAAGTCGATGTTGTTTCTGTTGACCAGCTGACTTATGACGAATTTATGAGATCAGTGCCCAACCCGATTTCTATCGCAATATTTGAGCTGAATCCTCTGCCGGGACAGATACTGCTCGGTATAAGTTTTGAAGTTTTATCAAGTATAGTGGACAGGATGCTGGGCGGAGTCGGCAATATAGAATCAAAACCGAGAGAACTCACTGATGTTGAGGAATCTCTTGTAAAGAAAATGATTGAACGTACAATACAAACACTGGCAGAAGCCTGGTCGCATGTTATACCTGTTGACGGAAATTTAATAGGGCTTGACAACAACTATTCCGGTATTCAGGTTGCTACCCCGGGTGAAATTGTTGCGTTAATCACACTCGAAGTCCATATAGCAGGTAAATATTACGGATTGTTGAGCCTTTGTTTTCCTTATCCGGTTTTGGAAAATGTTTTGTCCCAGCTAACAACACAACATATCTTCCAGACTAAGGGGCTTATTGCAACGAGCGAAGAACGTCAAAAAATGATAAAAAAACTTGATACATCGTTAGTTGACATAAACGTTTTATTCGGACAGACAGAAATTACTTTACAGGATTTTCTTGATTTAAAAGAAGGCGATGTATTAAAATTGGATAATGCCGCAACCGAAGATTTGATTGTAAAAGTTAACGGTGAAAAAAAATTCTATGCCAGACCAGGACGTATAAAGGATAAGGTCTGTGTTAAAATTACCGACAGATACGATTATTATGTTGATGCATTAAAGAGATATTTTTAGAAAGGATTTTTCATGTCAGAAGATAATATGCAAAATGATGATTTTAACCCGAATGAAATTCCCTCAGACGGCAATATCAACGATATAAATCCTGCTGAAAATATTTCCGGCAGCGATATCCAACCGTCCGATGTTCAGGAACATCAGGCTGATACACAAAACTATGACTTTGCGCAAATGGATGACGAAACAAAAGAAGTACATATTGATCCTTCAATGCATGATCAAGAACCTGTTACGGTAAGACCGTTGGAATTTACTCCGTTTGACAGTTACACACCTACCGATACAGACACAAATAAAAATCTTGAGCTTTTGATGGATATTAAGCTCGAATTGACAGTAGAACTGGGAAGATGCCAGCTGCCTGTGAAAAAGGTACTGGAGCTTACAAGAGGTTCTATAATAGAGCTTGATAAAATTGCAGGTGAATCAGTTGAGTTGTATGCAAACGGCAAACATATTGCTAACGGAGAAGTTGTAGTTATTGAAGATAACTTTGGTTTGCGTATAACAAGTATCACAGAGCCGCAGGAAAGAATTAAAAGTCTATAATTTATTTTCTTGTCAGAAAGCCGTCTTTTATAATTTTAGGCAGGAATTTCTATAGTAAATTCCGTACCTTTGTCTTTTTGTGACTCAAAATAAATTTTTCCGTTATGCTTTTGCACAATTTTTTGTGATATAGCTAATCCAAGCCCTGTACCTACTTTTTTGGTTGTTATGCCGGCAGTAAACATTTTATCCTTTATGTTTTCGTCAATACCTGTACCGGTATCTTTTATCTTAACTATAAGCATGTTATTTTCAAATTTTGTAGTTATTGTGATTGTCCCCTGCTCTTTTATGCTCTGGCAGGCGTTAATAAGAATATTCATAAATACCTGATTCAGCATATTGGGATAACACTTTATTTTCGGTATATTGCCGTAATTTTTTACTATCTCAATTTTATTTTTTGTTTCGTGTTTAATAAGCTCCAGTGTCAAATCAAGTTCATTGTTGATATCTGCCGATTGCAAATCTGCTTCGTCCAGTCTTACAAAGCGTTTAAGACTTTGAACAATGCCGTTTATACGTTTTATTGCTTCCTTATCAATTTTGTTGATGTTCTGGATATTTTCCAGAATCATTTTGTTATCGCAGGACAAGGAAAGTTTTGCAAGCATTTTATTTAAAATATCATTGTTTGCATTAATTGAACCCAGCGGGGTGTTAATTTCGTGTGCAACACCGGCAACCAGCTGACCTAAAGATGCCATTTTTTCCGAGTTTATCAGCTGCAGCTGAGTTTCTTTCAACTCGTTTAAAGTTTTTTCCAGAGTTTCGTTTTTCTGTTTAACTTCCATAAACAAAGACGCCTGTACAATGGCGGATGCAAGCTGTGCTGCAATAGATTGGAGTACATCATTTTGTGACTCATCGTAATATTTTTGAGCAGTATAAATTATTAGTATCCCGAAAATTTCATGCATACGATAAACAGGCACTATGATTCTGTTTACAGGTGAAGGATAATTTATCTTGCTGTTTAGATACTCTTTTATGCAGGAGTTTACACATATTGATTTTGTTTTTATAAAACTTTTTGTTTCCGGTGAAAATTCCGCCTTTTCTCCGGAAATTGAGTTAAATTTTTCTGGATAAACAGAATTTATGAAAAAATCATTTTCTTTTAATTGAGCATAATAGACCTTTAGCGCCCCGAGCAGGTTAAACAGTTCTTTCAGTGCAGAATTTATGATTTTGTCTATGTCCATAGACTCTCTTATTACGTTAGATACCCTGTGCATAAGAGCAAGCTTTAGCGCCTGAGTTTGTGCTTTTTGCTGAAGGGCGGCGTATTGTCTGTTTTCTTCGGCAAGATTAAGATACTGCTGTCTTATGAAAGCATATTTTTTTTCTGTTTCTTCATACAGAATATCGTTGGTTATATTTTTAAACGCAAGAATTTTGTATTTTCCGTCCATAAACGACGTAATCTGAAAATAAGACAATTGTTCTTTAGATTTTTGGTAAGAAGCTATTGCAGTAAAGCTTTCTTTTGAGTGTATTGCAAAATTGACAGGGTTTGATGCAAGCAAATTGTCAGAATCCAGAACACAAATATCAAAAGAAAAGTAGTTTGAAAATCTTTCAAAGTTTTTAATATTACCAAAATTTTTTACAAAAGCAGTGTTTTTAAACACAACTTTCCTACTGGAATCCAAAAGCAAAATTGCAGTATAGAAATTATTATACAGACTAAAATCATCACCTGTCATAATTTTATATTAACACTTTATTGAAGAATCCAAAAATGTATTACATAAGAAACAACAATACCGAGAATTGCACCCATAAAAACTTCAAAAGGAGTATGTCCCAAAAGTTCTTTCAGCTTTTCGCCTGCTGCAGATGGTCTGTGAGCATAAAACTCTTCCATAACCCTATTCATTGTTGCCGCAATTTTTCCGGCAGAACGTCTTATACCGGCAGCATCATACATTACAACAAAGGCATAACCTAAAGCTACCGCAAATATTATAGAATTTAACCCTTCATTATAGCCTACCGTCATAGAAAGAGCGATAACACCGGCACTGTGAGAGCTTGGCATTCCGCCTGTTGTTGTAAAGATTTTAAAATTAACTTTTTTATGAACTATAACAAAATAAATAAATTTTAATACCTGTGCAACAAAAGCGGCAATAAAACCGTTACCTAATACCTCTATCGCTGTGCCTATCTGGTACATTAACAAACCCTTTCCAAGATACTCTCAACAACACCCGTTAAAACATCGGATTCTATATCATACTTTTTTAATATACCACAAGCAGTACTGCAAAGTGAAGCCACTTGTTTTTTAGCTTCATCAAGTCCGTAAAGGCTTACATACGTAGCTTTTTCTTCGAGAGCATCCTTGCCCGGTGTTTTGCCAAGCTCTTCAAGAGTAGATGTGACATCTAAAATATCATCCATAATTTGAAAAGCCAGACCGAGTTTTTCAGCAAACAATGTCAATGCTTCAATTATTTGTTCATCAGCACCGCCGAGTATTGCACCTGTTCTTAAAGACAACTTAAACAACGCTGCAGTTTTATTTTCATGGATAAAGTTCAAGGTTTGCTTATCGATTTGCTTGCCCTCGGAATCAATATCCACTATCTGCCCCGCAATAAGTTTTTCAGCACCTGCGTTTACAAGAAACTCTTCCAGAACTTTTAATATTTTATCTTGAGAAACTGTTTTTGGCGTCTTCTGGATAATAATTTGCGGCGCAAAGGACAGCAGAGCATCACCCGCCAGCACCGCCGTAGATTCGCTGAATTTTTTGTGATTTGTAAGTTTGCCTCTGCGGTAATCGTCATTATCCATACATGGCAAATCGTCGTGGATAAGGCTTTGTGTATGGAGCATTTCAATAGCGCAAGCCGTTGGAATCGCCTGTTCATAGCTGCCTGACAGCACTCTGCAGGTTTCAAGACACAGCATAGGACGCAATCTTTTCCCGCCTGCTAGAACGGAATATCTCATAGATTCCCATATTTCTTCCGGATACTTTACAGGCAAAAACTCATCCAGCTTTTGCTCTATTAGTTTTATATAATCTTCAAATTGCTGTTTTACAGAGTGTTCCATTATTCGTGTATTTCCTTGTCTATATCCTGATTGGTTTTACGTCTTGAGATTTGTCTTTTTTTACTGCTTATTTTTGTAATTTCTCTATTATGCAGGGTCTTTGAGCGGGTTTCTGTTTTTTTTCCGCTGTAAGTTACCTGTTTTTTGTATTCCTTTGCTTCTTTTACAAATTGCAGATAACTCTGGTAGCGTGTTTCGTCCACTATATCCCGATGCTCCAGAATTTGACATCCGGTTTCTTGTTCGTGCAGGCAATCTGAAAACTTGCACGCACCGTAGTCTTTTTGAATTTGTGTTATTTCCCTGAACAAAAGTCCGACCTGAGCAGGCATTAAAAAATCAAACTTAAGCTGGCTAAACCCGGGAGTATCGACGATTCGTGAATTATTATTAACAGAAATAATTTCGCAATGCCTTGTTGTGTGAGTACCGCGTTCGGATTTTTGCGACACCTGTTTTGTTTTAAGATTTAAATGCGGGCAGACAGCATTAATCAAAGAAGATTTACCCACACCGGAAGCCCCGCACAAAACGGTAATTTTATTTTCCAGATATTTTTTGAACTCTTCTATACCATTGCCTTCCAATGCCGAGGTAAATAGTATATTATAGTTCAGCGGTTCATAAATCTTTTTTATTTTTGCAATGATTTCTTCTTCACCTTCAAGGTCATTTTTGTTAAAACACAAGACAGGATGAAGGTCATAATATTCACAAAAACAGAGGTATCTGTTGAGTTGTTCAAAATCAAGGTCAGGTTCTTTTAAGGCAGAAACAATAATAACCTGATTTATATTTGCAACTTTAGGACGCGGAATATAGTTTTTACGGGGAAGAACTTTTGAGACAAACGCCTGTTTTGAATTTTCGTTTATTTGTTCAAGTTCAACAAAATCGCCTGTAACAATAGAATCTTTTCTTTTTTTTAAGACATCGCGGATTTTACACTCATACTCCCCCTTAGGCGTATTAACATAATAAAAATCAGAATGTATCTTAAAAATTTGTCCTTCCATTCTATTGATTATAGCGCAATGCAGCACAAGCGTAAACAGAATATTACATTAAAGGAATTAATATTTCTTAAAGAACTAGCAAAAATTTTTATTATAAGCATTAAAATATTATAAATAACCTAAAGGAGAATATATGGTAAGTAAAGTATCATTCGGGTCAAAAGTTTTATTACCAATGTATAACGGTACATCTGTAATAGATTGTTGTTCTGAAAAAGATATTGAACTTATAAATAAAGAAATAAAAAGACTCGAAAACGACGGCAAAGACGACAGAGTCTCGATATATGTTGTTGATCCAAATTATCGTGTGGAAATGCCCAGTCTGGCAATGAGGGTTTACCGCAAAGAAGACGGTGTTTTAAAAATGGGCAAATCAGACAGCTCTGTTATTCTGGAAGATTTACCGAGAAGATATGAAGAAGCCTGCCGAAATTTGAAACCTCTAAAAAAAGACACTATTATAAATGATTATCTTGCATAAAATTTTTTAGTGCTATACTTGTGTTGTAAAATGTCCGAGAAAAATTCGTGCTAAGGAGCAAAGCGACGTGAACGAATTTTCGGAGTGACACATTGAAAAGGTGAGCAGTGACGGCTCGAAGGCTCGAGGCGGCAACTGCGACACTAGATTAGACAATATTTTCCTACAGCGGCATCGTCTAGGGGTCAGGATAGCAGATTCTCATTCTGTTGACACGGGTTCAAATCCCGTTGCCGCCGAACTTTTGCAGTTTGAGCCATACTCCGACGGAGTTGGCGAAAACAAAAAAGCATACGGATGTGAAAAATGCCGGTCAAAACGTTGGGTTTTGCCGGCTTTTTGACACTGGACGACTGCGACGTAAGAGTTTGCGGCAGCAAACTCCACAGGAGCAATTATAAAATTCAAGTTTAAAGTTTTCGGGGATTTTCACGACAAATTTACTTTCGTAAATTTGCGGTTCAACCTCTCGCAAAACGTGACATTTAGTCATATTGTAGACTTTACTCTACCATACTACTTTCATAGAACTTATTAAATACCGGATTTTTTATGGCAAAATCAATATTGGTATATGTTGATTTTGCTTGCATTTTTTCTTTAGCTATATCATTTCTTAAAATTCTATTTAGCATCGCAGGTAAACCTATTCCAATGAGTCCCATATTAATTAAAAGTGACACCCAATATAGTGAAGCACCGGCTGTTTTAGTGCGTCCGGATATGTCAGGAGAAGAAAGTTCTCTAAGATTTTTCATTGGTAACAAAAAGCGTTTAAAAAATCCAACTTTTGCTATTCCTGCAGATTCTTCCGTATGCATAACCCGTGTATGCATAAATTTATCGCATAAACGCCCCAGAATATTGCTTATTATAAAATCTCCGCCAAAAAACATCAAATTCATTGTCCCCATACGTATGGCTTTGTCTTTAATTTCGTGCTTATCTCTGGTACATATCAGACAGTTCGGATAATCACTTAAAAGCCACATGAGAGCAAAAATAGGTTTTGACATATAAATCGCATCAGTATAATCAAACCAATCCGCACGTTTTTTTATACCATTTAAAAATTTACCGTATTGTTGCTTAAATATATTTTTAGAGCTTAAAAGCTGATTATGATTCTTCGCAATCGCATTCATTATTATACGTGGTGCAATTAATGCAGGTACTGTAGCAACGATTGCACTTGCTAGCATTTTTTTTTGCTTTTGAGCTTGATATTTTTTATCATCAACATTATTTTCTTTCAGCTTAAACGCAGCCGAAAAGCCTTTTTTGTGTGTTCGCCATTCTGTTTGCTCCATACAAATCCACTGTGCACCAGCCATCATCAACTGGGTAAGCCAAAAATCCGTAATATAGATATTTTTATGTATGTTAATCAACTTGTTACGCAAATCGTCTTTATCCGAAAATCTGTCAAGTATTGCATTAAAAGCTGATATATGTTTGTTCTGGGTATTTTTGGCAATATCAAGTTCACAGCCGGTATCTTTAATACCCTTAACCATTTTTTGGGCATCACCGTTTAAATATTTTTTAGAAACATTTAGTATTCTTTTTTCTGCGCCTCTAAAATCTTTTACTAATCCTGAATGTTTTAAGAAAAAACGGTTGATTGCAGGCAGCATGACCAGAGGAGCAAGGAAAGACAAACTGAAAAAAAATCCTGAAAGTCCGGCTCTTTCAATGGCTTCATCTTTATTATTTGACATTGCAACCTGAGGAATGGCAATGCCGCCTATTTCCAAAATTCCTCTGTTTAGCAAGGTATTTTTTTGAACATTATAGGTCAAATCATACACAGATGCTGATTTAAAAGAAACATCACTCTTCATAACAATATTAAAACCAAACATATTTTTTTTGTTATGTTTGACTTTTCTTTACAAATCCTTACAAAAATTCAGGCAATTTTGCCCTCAACGCGGTTGCCGCTTTTTGTTTTTAGTCTATCAAAATTTTGCGACAAAAATTTAAGGGCAATATACATTTGCCTGTAGAAACCAGTATTTTCATTTTCCTATTTTTACTTCAATGTTTCGATAAGCTCTTTTATCGCATTGATTTGTGAAGCCAGCTCATCCGCACGGGCTTGAGTTTCTTCAATCAATTCTTTAGGAGCTTTTTCAACAAAGTTTTTGTTCTTGAGTCTGCCGTCCAAACTCATTTTTTCTTTATTGAGTTTTTCTATTTTCTTGTTCTGACGAGCGATTTCCTCGTCAAAGTTAATCAAACCTTCGAGCGGAATTATTATCTTTGAATTGCCCACAACAGCAGAAGCTGATTTTTTAGGCATTTGAGTATCTTCGCCTTTAAATTCAACGCTTTCGATTCTTGCAAGACGTTTTAAGTAAGGTACAACAGCTTCAAAAATCGGCTTTTCGGCTGCACTTGCCAGAACCGTAATATTCATCTGCGCAGAAAGCGGAATATTCAAGCCCTGACGTACGTTTCTTAAAGATTTAATTGTTTCAAAAACAAGTTCCATTTCTTTGTTTTCCGTTTCAAAAACAAATTCTTTTTTGTATGTAGGGAACTCAGCCTTGATGATACCGATTGTTTCTTTCTCTTGCGGAATCAACTGCCAGATAGCTTCCGTAATATGCGGCATAATCGGATGAAGCATTCTCAATGACATATCAAGCACATATCTCAATACTCTTTGAGTATTAGCTTTTTGAGCCTCATCTTGCAATTGGATTTTTGCAATCTCAACATACCAGTCGCAATATTCATTCCAGAAGAAGTCATACAGCACGTGTGCTGTTTCTCCGATTCTGTAAGTTTGGATATTTTCATTAACGAGTTTAGCTGTTTCGTTGAGTCTGTGCAGAATCCATCTGTCGGCAATTGTAAGGTTATCTGTGTCAATTGCTTTGTTGTCCACGTCTTCAAGGTTCATAAGAACGAATCTAGAAGCGTTCCAGATTTTGTTTGCAAAGTTTCTGCCGTATTCAAACTTGTCTTCGCTTATTTTTATATCCTGACCGCCGTATGTACACATTGATGTCATAGTGAATCTCAATGCATCGCAGCCGTATTTGTCGATTACACCGACAGGGTCAACTGTGTTGCCTTTTGACTTAGACATTTTTTGACCTTTTTCGTCACGGATTAAACCGTGGATATAAACCGTTGAAAAAGGAGCTTTGCCCGTAAATTCATATCCCATGGTAATCATTCTTGCAACCCAGAAGAAAATAATATCAAAGCCTGTCACAAGAGTTGTTGTAGGATAGAATTTTTTGAAATCTTCCGAGTCGGTATTTGGCCAGCCCATTGTAGAAAACGGCCACAATCCCGAAGAAAACCAAGTATCAAGAACATCGGTTTCCTGAGTATAATTTTGAGGATCTGGGTTTTCTTTAGCAACAACCATCTCACCTGTTTGATTGTGATAATATGCCGGAATCTGATGTCCCCACCACAATTGGCGAGAAATACACCAGTCGCGGATATTTTCCATCCAGCCGAGGTAATTTTTCTCCCATTTTTCGGGAACAAACTTGATTTCGCCTGTTTTAACAGCTCTGATAGCAGCTTCTGCAAGCGGTTTCATTTTTACAAACCACTGTTCTGAAAGTAACGGCTCGATTGTTGTATGGCATCTCTGGCATTTACCTACATTGTGTTCAAGGTCTGTAATTCTTATCAAATCATTGTGATAACGCAGCATATCAACTGTTTTCTTACGTGCTTCATCGCGGTCTAAGCCGTGGAGTTCTTCAGGGACTTCCGCACAAGCTTTCATTTTACCTTCACCGTCAATAACCCAGATTGGTTTAAGATTATGGCGTTTGGCGATTTCATAGTCATTCGGGTCGTGAGCAGGAGTAATTTTAAGAGCGCCCGTTCCGAATTTTTTATCAACGTATTCATCCGCAATAATAGGAATTTCTCTTCCTGTTAGAGGAATAACAACTGTTTTGCCGATTAAATCTTTGTATTTGTAATCTGTAGGATTAACCGCAATTGCAGCATCGCCGAACATTGTTTCCGGTCTTGTTGTGGCGATTACTATAGCGCCGGGTTCATCTTTTAAGGAATAGCTGATTTCCCATAGGTGGCTTGCTTCTGTTTCATATTCCGTTTCAACATCAGAAATAGCAGACTGACAGCGCGGACACCAGTTTACAATATAAGACCCTTTATAAATTAACCCCTTTTCATACAATCTTACAAAAACTTCTTTTACTGCATCAGAACAGCCTTTATCAAGGGTGAATCTCTCTCTTGAACGGTCAAAAGAAGCGCCGAGGCGTTTGCACTGGTCTAAGATAGCACTTTTGTGTTCATTAGCCCATTCCCAGGTACGTTCTAAAAATTTTTCCCTGCCAAGTTCGTGGCGGTTTGTACCTTCCGCTCTTAATTGTTTTTCAACAACATTTTGTGTTGCAATACCGGCATGGTCAGTGCCGGGAACCCAGAGAGTTTCATAACCGGACATTCTGTGATAACGGACAAGGATATCCTGCAGCGTTTCATCAATTGCGTGTCCCATATGTAATACACCGGTAACGTTCGGAGGCGGAATGACTATTGAAAACGGTTTTTTGGGGGATTTTGCATCAGCTTTAAAGCATTCATTATCTTCCCAAAACTTATAAATTCTTTCTTCGGTAGCTTTTGCGTCATATGTGGTGGGCAAATCGCTAAAATTAACAGTCTTTGTATTTTCCATTATTGCCTCTCTCAGGTGTTTTTATAATATGTATTCAATGCCTATAAAATAGCACAAAGAAGATTAAATATCTATTTTTCATGTATTTACGAAACAAAATCTGCATTTTTATACAAAAACAAAAAATCACAGCATAAAAAATCAAAACAATATATTTAAAATAGCCCTTTAGACCTTGCCCTATTGTCGTTTACTGAAATGATGCAATATTTATAATTAGCTTATAAATAACAAAGGTTATTTAAAAGTTAAGGAGAATTATATGAAAAAAACTGCAATCACCCTTTGTACAGCCATGTTGTGTTCTATTTTAAGCACCCAGGCTGCGCCTGTACCTCCGTCAAGCTCTATCCCATCGCCATCACAGGCTTCTATTGTACCTGTTGTGTGTCCTGCAGCCACCCCGTGTGCACAGCCCTGCGAAGAGAAAAAAGAACCTTGCCCAACATGCGGAAAAACAGACTGCAACTGCGGCAGCGCTCCTGTTTTTAATTCTTGTGAAGAAATTCAGGCATGGAAAACAAAATACTTTGAAAAAAGATGCGAAATCTATACAAAACTCGGACTCAGCCAGGAGCAAAGAGTCAAAGGCAAATGTATAGACGAAAAATTCTTTGATGAAATTGCACCGCTAAAACTGTGCTGCGAACAGGAAAAAGCAAAACTCGAAAAAATGAAATGCGAAAAATGCAGCTGGAGTGCAAAACGCGAACAAAGACAAAAAATCAGAGATTTAAAATCAGAAATAAAAGATAAACAAAAAGACCATAAAAAATGTTTTATGGAAATATTAAACCAGTGCCAGAAAGATGAATACAAAAAGCTGACTAAAGGCGACAAATGCGGCTGCTAAAATTTTAAACCTGATGACATAAAAGAAAGAGGCGTATAACTGTTATATTACGCCTCTTTTAATTTTTTATATATTTTCGTATTCAGAATATTCTTTGGATTCGGCTTCCCAGTCCTGTCTTTCGATTTTATGAGCGTGAGACCAGAATTTTTCGATTGCGTATGTTTCTCTTTCTTCCCTGTGAAGAATATGAACTATTACATCGCCGTAGTCAAGAAGATTCCATCTGTTTTTTAAATCGTTTTCTTCACCTGAAGGTATACGGTCAAAAAGGTGTTTTATTCTGTCACGAATATAACCTGTCAATGCTTTTACCTGAGTATTTGTGTCTGCCGAACATATTACAAAATAATCAGCCAGCACCGATACATTGCTGATATTCAATATTGCAATATCTTTGGCAAGCTTGTCGTCAAGAATTCTTGCAATAACGCTTGCCAATTTGTATGAACTTATTTCTGCCAATTTATTTTTCCTTTTCTTAACTTATTAATAGAGTGACGCTATGTTATTTTATCACAAACTTTTTTCTTCTTTAACAATATGGATTGTTGTTTGCGGAAACGGAATTTCTATGCCTTTTGCGTCAAATTTTTCTTTTATTGCTTTATTAAAAGCACGTCCTACTTCCCACTGTTTGATTGGTTTGGTTTTGATTCTTGCCTTTACAATAACAGCCGAATCATCAAACTTATCTACACCGAGAATCTCTAACGGTGCGATTACATACTCTTTAGCGGAAGAATTCGTTCTGAACTCTTCATCAGCTTCTTTTAATGCCTGCATAACATAATTTATATCCGCGTCATAGCTGACTCCGAGCTCAAATACATAATAAGAATAATCTCTTGTATAATTTACAACAATATCAACCATACCGTTTCTTATATAATGGACACGTCCTTGCAAATCCCTGATTTGTATAAGCCTTATATCTATTTTTTCCACAACGCCTTCATGACCGGAAATCTCGATATAATCTCCTACTCGAACCTGTCCTTCCAGAAGAAGAGAAGCACCTGATATAATATCCTCAAAAAATCTTTTTGCACCGAAACCTACTGCAACACCTAATACCCCTGCCGCGGTGAGAATCGGTCTGATATCAACCCCGAGAACATTTAATATGTATATGGCGGCAAACATAATAATTACTGTATCGACAATTGATTTTGCAATAGATTTTAATGTAACAAGCTGTTTTTTAAATTCGTAATCATTTTTATACTGGGCTATTTTATCAATAAATTTATCTATTAATAAGTTGGCTACCTTGATTAACAGTGCAAAAATACATAAATTAATAGCCATCAATGTCCATTTATTATGCAAGAAATCCGGTAAAACAGTAAAAATAAAGTGATGATGATTATTTATAAAAGAAAACATATTTCCCCCATTCCGGTATAAGTAATATAAAAAACTATATAAAACTTAAACCGAAAATGCAATCATACTTTATAGTTAATTTGACTCGGTATATCCGATAGCAAGCAGTGTCAAAACTTGCGCAGGTTTTTCCAGCCCTAAAATCTCTCCAAACTCTTTATGAGCGCTCAGTTGTGGTGTTAACTCGTAAATATCAAGACCGTAAACACTTGCACAATTTGTCATAGATATCAACATATCATTTAAATTTGCATCAAAGGGACTTTTTTGAGTGAGTGCTATCACAACCGGTGCTTTTATAAAGAACATTGCATAGTGCATATAAGCATTAAGTTTTGCACGGTCGATTGTATTAGTTGATTTTGTATACAACTTTTGAAACATATTTTCTGATGCTTGAGCCATACGGCTTTTCATTTTTTCATCATAAATCACCGTAAAATCCAATCTTCCGGATAGTCCGGCAGGCAGTGTATTCTTACCCGTTTCAACTATTTGCATTATAGCCTCAATAGGGGGTATTTTCTTTCTGAATTTTTTGATACCTTTAGCTGTACTAAGTAAATTTGCAAAATTTTTTGCAGGGGCTTGCGCTGCTGCACACATACTAATTAACTCCAATATTTAACACGTTATGAAAACTACATCCAGTAAACTACTTGTTATATTTATAGTACTTTTTTCAATTTTTGTAAAGAGTACATTGGTAAAATCAGCGCCGTATGAGAGTTTTAGCCATACAGACAGCGCTGAAGAATTCATTCTGTTCATTGTTGATTTTTCCAACAGCATGAGCGAAAAGCTCAACGGCACAAGCAAAATCAACATGGTAATAGATACAATGCAAGAACTTATCCCGAACTTGCCGCCTGACAAGCGGGTTGGCTTAAGAGTTTACGGACACAAAGGAGGATTTGTATTGCCTAATGCTGCCTGCAAAGCAAGTTCATTAATTGTTCCTATGTCAAAAAACAGCGGTGCGGCAATACAAAGTGCTCTCTTTAATCTTAAACCCACGGGCTGGACTCCTATTACATATTCTCTAAAACAAGCCGTTGATTCGGATTTTGCCGGTGTTAACGGCAAAAAAAGAATTATTCTCCTCTCTGACGGCGGAGAAAACTGTGATGAAAGTCCGTGCGATTATGTTATGGAACTCACAAAAAGCCGACAGGACATCTTTATTGATGTTATTGCATTTAACATTTATGATACAGAAGCAAATAACCAATTAAAATGTACAGCTCTTGTTACCAGCGGCAAATTCTACAGCGCAAATACAGCCGCAGAACTTTTAGAAAGTTTGCAAAGTTCTTTTGGCGCAAGAAAAGAAGTACAGGGAAAAATCATTTTACACTAATTTAGCTAGCCTGCTTTTCTTGCACGATTGAATCTTAATATATTTTTTGCTTTATTTTTCATCTGCTGCAGCAAAGGTTCATTGGGCGTGCGGGACTCTTTAGGGTAAAATTCTTTATACCTTTTTATTGCCCCTTTTGCCATTTCAATATAATCCTCATCTGTTATATTTTCCAAATCCGGCATACATATATCTATACCTTTAGTAAATATATTTGAGCGATGCCCTTTCTGCGCAGAAACATGTAAAGGGTCATACCCTTTTTTAAGTTTGTAATAAAACAAAAGGTCAAAATTTTCATTATGAATATAACGTTTAAGTTTGGCGGAAATTCTTTTAACAACTTCCATTTTTTCAGGAGACATTTTTGTTGTTTTTAAAAAGATTTTACCTTTAAAGTTCGGCTTTTTAGTGTCGTTGTCTGTAATTACTATCATTATTAATATCCGTTATCCAGCCAGGGTCTTTCTCTGAAAGCAGCCCCCAGCGATTCTATCTGTTGTTTACAATTTTGTAAATCCACTTTGTAATTTTTATATCCGGTTACAATAGTTGCTGTTGTTTGAATACCTGCTTTTACGCATTCTTTTATAAATTCCTTCATACCTTCATAGGCGTTTTCTATTTTCGGCTGCGAGAGTTCATCATAGACTTTTTTGTTTTCACCGTTAAAACTGATGGAAACACTGTCTATCAACCCCTTAAGCTCCGGAACAATATTTCTTTTATAAACAAGATTTCCATGTCCGTTTGTATTGATTCTTGTTTTCAGATGAGGATATTTTTCTTTTATATATTTTGCGATTTCCTTCAACTCTTCCAATTTTAATATCGGTTCGCCGTATCCGCAAAAGACTATTTCGTGATAGTTTTGCGGCTTAATCTCATCGAGCTGTCTTTTTACTTCTTCTACATCTAGTTTTTCACTGTCCAGAAAAAGATTAGCTCCGACAACATCGTCTTTTATTGAACGAATGCAAAATACACAATCATTTGTACACAAATTGGTAAGATTTATGTATAATTTTCCGTCCAAAACATATACATAATTATTTTTGTTCATAAATTTCTCCCTCAAATCATTATTATACAAGCAAAAAAATTTAAAACAAAAGTAATTATAAAAGAGAAGAATTGCCGCCGCTTTTTATATAAAACCCCATGCCGAGAGGTTTGTATTTGCTGAGTTCATTTTTAAGATTATAAACTTCTTTGTTTAATTCATTCATTTTGTAGCGCAGAGTCTCATTTTCAGTTTTGCATCTTACAAGCTCAACCACTACCTCATCCATTCCGTCGAGTTTCTCATCTAATTTTTCTTCCAGCAATTGAGACATTTTTTCTCTAAGACTGGACTCCATATCTGAAAAAGCGCAGCATATTTTTTCGATTGCCTGATTAGAATTCATTGCCATCGGGAAATTAACAGCCTTTGTTATTGGCTGTATGCCTTCCGGCAAATTATTTTCATCTTTTCTTAAAGACACGGTGCGGGTTTCTTTATTCTTTTGCAATTTAGAATCAGGTATCTGAGATTTTACGGGCACTGTTGCATAAGCCTTTTTGTTCAGGTTTTTAACTTCCTGAACTTCCTGATTCATTGCTTTTACGCGTCTTAGAATTTCCAGATCGTCTTTTGTAAAATACGTTCTGCCGTATTCATCTTTTCTAGGCATTAATGAAACCTGTGCACATAGCTTGGCAATGCCTTTATTATCCGTATTTAGAAGATTTCTTACTGTTTCGACGGAGAAATTTTTTAATGTAGAATTGAAATGCCCGTTAGTAATATTACTCAAGGTAACCCTTCCTTCTTGAAATCCTTGATTTTGCGGAAATTTCCTCAAAACCCCTAACACAAGTACTTTTATTTGTGCGGACCTCACCGTTTAATTTTATGAAATATATATTAATTATAAGTATTATATTTCAAAGCTTTGGCTTACGTAAATATAAAAATCAAATATCTTTACATTGTAAAGGGATTTTTAGATTTTATTTTAGACGGATCATTTTTGACAACCAGTCCGCATTTTGAACACGCAAGAGTTTCGCCTGTGCTGTCAATTGGCAAAAACACATGATTGCATGTATTTTCATAATCAATCTCAGGCGGCATATTATTTGTTTTTTCTTTTCTTTCGTTTTTTAGTAATTTAGCTATCAGCTCAATTATATACATATAAAAATTATACATAATAAAAAGCCTTTAGTCATTATACTAAAGGCCTCAAACGTATATTAAATATCGGAGAAGTTGGAGAGGTAGGAATATATAAAATCTTTTTCGTACTTATTTAACCATAGCTGCAGCAATTTCATATTTAGAAGCTTCTGACAGTCCGTCAAATTCTTCCATTTCATTTATTGCTATCAAGCCCTGAGCTACCTGATCTTCAAAGCTTGTTACAAAACCTGCAATACGTGCAGCCTGCTCTGGTGTAACATATTTTGATACATCGTAAGTTCTTGTTGTGGCTTTCGGATTAACTATTACAGCCGAATTTGCCATATATGTTAATACATCTTCCGGTTTTACAGTTGAATTTTGAGCAGTATTAGCAACTGTTTCCGGTTGTTTTTCTTCAGGTTTGGCTTCGCTGCCTTTTGTCTGATTACCGTAAGGATTTACTGAACCTGTGTTGATACCAATTCCGCGAATGTTTTCTGTCATTTTATCTTCTCCTGTTTAATATTTGTTCCACATATTTGTTATCGGCTTAAAGTTTAATGAACTTTAGGAGAAAGTTGCTATTTTGCTTAAATTGTTTACATAAGTTTACAATAGAACGGTATATCTTTTTATAATAAAATAAATGTTATGGAAAAATATGTTTTAATAACCGGTTCATCATCAGGTCTGGGCAAAGCTGCCGCCCTAAAACTTGCGTCCAACGGGTTTAAAGTCTTTGCAGGTGTAAGAAAACAAGAAGATAAAGAAACACTTGAGCAGCTTCATTCAAATATAATCCCGGTATTTATAGATGTCACCAGCGAAGAAAGCGTTAACTGTGCATTTGAAAAAATAAAAGAAAAAACTGACACGCTTTATGCTCTTGTGAACAATGCAGGTGTTGCGCTGGCAGGACCTGTGGAATATATTCCCGTCGATATTTTGAAAAAACAGTTTGATATTAATGTGTTCGGTGCAATTAGAGTTGCACAAAAAGCATTGCCGCTGATGAGCAGGACTGACGACTGCAGAATTATAAACATAAGCTCAATGGCGAGTTACGGAATATTTCCGTTTATTTCGCCATACTGTGTTTCCAAAAAAGCCATGGACATGTTTTTTAATTCTTTAATTATAGAATGCAAAATGCCCAATCTTAAGGTTATATCAATAAAACCAGGCGTCGTAGCTACTCCGATATGGCAAAAATCTGTTGACGAATCTATGAAAAATCTCGAACAGCTTTGTGAAGAAGGAAAACAAAAATACTCTAAAGAATTTGATTTTTTAATAAAAAATGCCTCTCAAAATACAAATAAGGGGCTGCAGCCGCAAGATATCGCCAATCTTGTTTATAAAGTTTTAACAATTAAAAACCCGAAACTTTCGTACAATATCGGCAAAGATTCCGTACTGGCAAGGTTTATGTCATACCTGCCGCAAAATTTATGTAATTTTATCGTTAAAACAGGACTGGAAAAACGAATAAATTAACAATAGTTTACTTACTGGCAACTTTTCATGTTGTTTTGTTTTAATATTAGCAGTGAAGCAAGTTGTGTAAGTTTTATGTTATGCCGATAAACTCTGTAAATAATACATATAAAAATTTTTTAAATACACTTGGGGTTACAAAACCGCAATATCCTCAACAAAGCACTCCTGCTGCCGTAAGCGTGGGAGATATTAATACACCTCAAACCGCAGCTGCTTCACAGGACAATCAGAAACACAGCAGTAAAAAACTTTTCGGCATAATAGGTATTTCATTAGGTTCGGCTTTGCTGCTGACAGTAATAGGGCTGTTTACATTAAGTAAAGGATTTTCAGGCAATATTGCCAGAAAGTTAAGAAAAATTTCCGACAGAGCCAAAAAAGCTATTTATGAACTCACTACACAATCTCAGGAATTGACGGAATCTCAAAAAATAAAATTGGGGTTACACAAAGGAATTCAGCATTTTGCAGATGCAATGCAGGCATCCTCAAATATTTCTGCAGTTAAAGACAGCGCTATGCTAAAACTTTTAAAGAAAATGCACCTTCAGCCAATGGTTAATTCTATTGACAAATTCTTTAAAAACAAACTTATTTTAAAAACCAAAAATGTTGCTTATAACGAATCAGAGTATGCTACGATAGAGTTTTGCAATTACCTTGAAAAACTTGCCAAACAAAAAAATTGCCCACAACTTGCACAAAAAGCAAAACAAATTATGGCTGATTACTCGGCAAAGTTTTCCGCTCCGCAGCATACAAAACGTTCTGAAGAAGCTTGGGAAAGTATGCACGACTTGCATACCGATGTTTACAATCGTCTTTTTAAACCAAAAGGCGGATTTTTAAGAAATTTAAAACAGTTCCGCTCTTATATAACTACTGATTTAATTGCCCCGAGAAGAAGCGTAATAGACAGAGAAATTCGTCAGGCTAAAGCAAAAATCTCTAATAACCTTACTGATGTAAATGATGCAATCAAAGATGCCTTTAACGATTTAAAAATCAGTATCAATCCCCGTAATGACAGCGCTGTTGAGATTGTAAAAAAAATAAACAAACTGTTAGATGAAGGAAAAAATCTTAAAGGTGCTACAGAAGCAAAAACTCGAGCCGAACTGTTTGCCAATATCAAACAAAACCTCGATGAACTCTCAAAAATTGCCCAAAATGATATAAAAGACCCGGCTGACTTAAAACTTGCACGCCAGCGTATTGCTAAATTTTATGACATAATAAAACCCGAATTCTACAAGAAAGGTCTTGCGCAAGAAGCAATTACCGATGTAAAAAACCTGTTCGAACAGGGCGCTCAGTCAAAAGAGTACAAACTTGCACATAAATATATGAAAAATATGAATACAAAGCTAAACAATGCCCTTTATCAGGAAATGAATGTCTATGAAAAAATGGCAGAACTGGCTGTAGGTTCAGCACCGTCAGATATTTTAGGCATTTTAGCTCCGACAGCATTAGGGGTAGGCATGATAGTAAATGCCGACAATAAAGACGAACGTATTTCCAAAACTCTTACGCAGGGTGTACCTATACTAGGCGGTGTCGGCGTTACATATTACGGCACTGTCAGAGGATATACAGGTGCTAAAAACCTGCTTTTAGGGCTTGGTTCAGGCTGGATTCTAAACATAATTGGCACAAAAGTTGATGAGTACGTTAAAAAATACCGCGTTGAACAGAAAAAACTTAAATCAGCCTTTGAGTCCTGGACAAAACTGCAAAAAACCGAAAATTCTCAAAATGTTATAAACGGATAAAACCGTCCAGAAATTGCAGACCCAACTTTCAAAAGAGCAAAGATTGCAGAGTATATTTTAATGCTTCACGTTTCTATAAAATATACTGAAAAAAAAGCCTTTGTGTGTTTAAATAATTAATAAGATGACATGGGGAATGGGGTAATTTAATGCAATACGTACCACTACATTTACACACCGAAAACAGCCTTCTCGACGGCGCAATAAGAATCAAAGAGCTGTGTAAATTCGCTAAAGAAAACGACATGCCTGCAGTTGCACTAACTGACCACGGCAATATGTACGGTGCTATTCAGATGTATGAAACAGCCAAAGAAATGGGGCTAAAACCGCTTATCGGCTGTGAATTTTATGTATATGACGGAGATATTACAGAAAAAAATCCAGCAAAAACCCACCCTTATCACCTTGTACTTATTGCAAAAGACCAAACAGGCTACAAAAACCTTGTAAAACTCGTATCTATTGCAAAATGCAAAGGTATGTATTACAAACCCAGAATTAACCACGAACTTATTGAACAGTACCACGAAGGTTTGATTTGCCTTTCTGCATGTGTCCAAGGAGAGATTGCCCAGGGATTTATCCGCGGTGAAAAAGAATTTTCTTATGAAACAGCAAAGTTTTACAAAGGTCTGTTCGGCGATGACTACTACATTGAGCTTCAGGATCACGGACTTGAAAAACAAAAGATGTCCAACCCCGGAATGATTGAGCTTGCAAAAGAACTCGGAATAAAAATGGTTATCACAAATGACAGCCATTACTTAAAGAAAGAAGACGCAGACTGGCATGATACGCTACTGTGTATCCAAACAAACGCTCTTAAAGAAAGCAACGACCGCTTCCGTTTTCCTAACGACGAGTTCTATGTAAAAACCCCTGAACAGCTGAGAGATTCCTTCCGCTGGATGGATGCGGAGATGTTTGAGGAATGTATAAAAAATACAGTCGAAGTTGCGGATAAATGCCACCTGATAATAGAGATGGGCAAGTATCACATTCCGTATTTTGAAATTCCTGCCGGACATACATCAGAAACTTATCTTGATTACATGTGTATGAAAGGGATTAAAAAAAGATACGGAGCGTTAACTCCCGAGTTAAAGGAACGTCTTGATTACGAACTGGGTGTAATCAATAAGATGGGATTTGCCGAGTACTTCCTTATTGTATCTGACTTCATCCAGTATGCCAAAAGAAATGACATACCCGTAGGACCGGGGCGCGGCTCAGCTGCGGGAAGTTTGGTTTCTTATGTACTTGAGATTACCGACCTTGACCCGATAAAGCACAATCTGTTGTTTGAAAGATTCTTAAACCCCGAACGTGTAAGCATGCCTGATGTGGACGTGGACTTTTGTGTTGAACGCCGCGGCGAAGTAATTGACTACGTTACACAAAAATACGGTGCAGATAAAGTCTGCCAGATTGTTACCTTCGGTACACTTGCAGCAAGAAACGCAATGAAATCCGTTGCCCGTGTTTATGATATCCCGTTTGCACAGAGCAACCAGTGGGCGCAGCTTATTCCGGCAGAACCTAAAATCAAGATTGATGATGCATTAAAAGAAGGCATGGAGCTTAAAAAGCTTTATGATACAGACCCGACAGTTAAAAAACTGGTTGATATGGCAAAAGCCATCGAAGGGTTAAAAAACAATACAGGTATGCACGCTGCCGGTGTTATTATCTCTAAAATGCCTTTGTCCGATGTTGTTCCGGTTGAACCTTCAAAAGAAGGAATTATCGTAACCGAATACACAATGATAGAAGACGAACACATCGGTCTGTTAAAAATGGACTTTTTGGGGTTACGAAACCTCACTATCATACACAACGCCCTGAAAATGATACAAAAACGTACGGGTGAATGGCTGGAAATCAACCAGATTCCGCTTGATGACCAGCTAACCTTTGAACTTTTACAAAGAGGCGACACTGACGGTGTATTCCAGCTGGAATCTTCCGGTATGAAAAAACTGGTGAAAGATTTAAAACCTTCTGTTTTTGAAGATTTAGGCGCTTTAGTTGCACTGTTTCGTCCAGGACCATTGGGGTCAGGCATGGTGCAAGACTTTGTTGAACGTAAACACGGAAGACAAAAAATTGAATACGCACACCCGCTTCTTGAACCTATCTTAAAAGATACATACGGAACTATCGTTTATCAGGAACAAATCATGCAGATATTCCAGACCCTTGCGGATTACTCGCTCGGTCAAGCGGATAATGTACGCCGTATGATGGGTAAAAAACAGATTGAAAAAATGGCTGAGCAAAAAGGTTTGTTTATAGAACGTTCCGCTGCTCACGGAATGACAGAAAAAGGTGCAACGGAACTTTTTGAACAGATTGAAAAGTTTGCTTCTTACTGCTTTAACCGAAGCCACTCCGCAGCTTATGCATTTGTTTCTTACCAGACAGCTTATTTAAAGGCTCATTATCCGGTTGAATATATGTCAGCGCTTTTATCCAGCGTATCAAGCGATCAGGAAAAAACCCAGCTTTACATTGCAGAATGCCAGAAAATGGGAATCAAAGTTCTTGCGCCTGATATCAACAAATCAAATGCAAAATTTACACCTGACGGAAACAATATCCGCTTCGGGCTTGCTTCCATTAAAAACGTAGGCGAGGGCGTAATTGAACTTATTGAAAAAGAACGAGAAACCTCTGACGGAGAGTTCAAATCTCTGTACGATTTTTGTACAAGAATAGATACAAAAGCCCTGAATACAAGAACTCTTGAGAGTTTAATCAAATCAGGAGCTTTTGCAAATATTGAAAAAAGCCGCAAGCAGCTTATAGAAAATCTTGAACCGTTAATGGCATCTGCCAAACGCCAGAACGAGTCTAAAATGCTCGGTCAGGCAAGTTTGTTTGCAGGTATGACAACAAGCACCGGTGTTGAACTTGATACTTATACATTAACAGGCAGCGATGCTGAATTTGATGACAAACAAATTCAGGCGTTTGAAAAAGAATATCTAGGCTTTTACGTTACCAGCCACCCGCTGTCGAGTATTGTAGACAAACTTCCTTTCCTCACCACTCACAATATTGCAGAGCTAAAGGATATGCCAAACGACAAACCCGTCACAATTTGCGGGCTCTTGTCACAGGTAAGACAGATTCCGACTAAAAAAGACCCGACAAAATTTTTGAAAGCCGGCATTATTGAAGATTTGACGGGTAAGGTTGAATTTGTGGCATTCCACAAAACACTTATAAACTACAACTCGTTCATAGAATCAGAGAAAAAAGTTATTATGTCCGGTAAAGTACAGAAAAAGGATGAAGACCAGTTCAGCATAATTGTAGACTCCGTAAAAGCTATTGAAAACAGCAATATAGTAACAATTTCTTTGAAAGAAGAAATGAAATTTGAAGAACTTGTCGGATTAAAAGATGTGCTTGCTCATTTTAAAGGCGGCGATCCTCTTGTTGTAAGTGTAAAAGAAGAAGACGGAAGCGACTCCCGTATACTTTGCGATTCTCACTTCTGGGTAGATGCGTCTAATGAACTCGTACATGCGGTCAGCAATAATTTTGCTCAGAAAGTCGGCATTGCTGTAAAATCCCTTGATGATTAAATCTAAAATGCCTGAGTGCAGTTGCGAGTCACGGACGAAAGGTTGCATATAAACTTTTCCCTGTTCATGCCATAATAAACTTATGGCAAAAAACAAAGAACGCTTAGATAAAATACTTGTAGATAAAGGCTTTTTTGAAACAAAAAGCAAAGCTCAGGGTGCAATAATGGCTGGCGACGTCAAAATTAACGATGAAGTCATTACAAAATCCGGCTATCAGCTTGAACTTAAAGAAACAACAAAGATAGAAATAAAATCTCTGCCGTTTGTTTCAAGAGGCGGACTCAAACTGGATAAATCAGTTAAAGCATTCAATATTGACCTTTCTGACAGAATCTGCCTCGATGCAGGTGCTTCCACAGGCGGTTTTACTGATTGTATGCTGCAAAACAATGCTAAAAAAGTTTATGCAGTAGATGTCGGATACGGTCAGCTTGCCTGGAAATTGAGAAACGACAATAGAGTAAAAGTTGTTGAAAGAACTAATATAAAAAACTGTGCCCCGTCAGAAATCTATGATGAAAACGATATTTTGCCTGACTTTTGCGCAATGGACCTGTCGTTTATTTCAATAACAAAAGTTCTTGATAACATAAAAAAACTGATGCTCCCTGATAAACAGGAAATAGTTTCGCTTATAAAACCACAATTTGAAGCAGGTAAGGAACTTGTAGGCAAAAACGGTGTAGTAAGAGAAAAGTCAACACATATAAAAGTAATAACAGATGTTATTGAATATGCAAAAAATATTGGTCTATATCCTTTACAGCTGACTTTTTCGCCGATAAAAGGACCTGCAGGCAACATAGAATATCTTGTGCAGCTGGTTAACCACAAGACTGATTTTGACGAAGATTTAATAAATAAAATTGTTGAAGAAGCTAATTCAAATGACTTCTAGGAGAACACTATGCCTAAGAAAACTCGGAAAAATATGAAAAATAACAGAAGATCAAAACAAAAGAAAAACAATTTTTTCGGTAAAATATTTTTTTGCCTGATTCTTGCTGTAGTAATTTATTTTGGAGTTAACACATTCTCGTTTGCACAGACTCTAAAATTTGCGCAAATATCAGATGTACATTTATCTAACAAAAATGTGGATACAAGCTACAAAGTTCTGGCAAGTTCGCAGGATCTTTTTGAAGATGCAATCGAACAGATTAACGAAACCCCGAATATAGACTTTGTTATAGAAACAGGCGACCTTGTTGACAAACCAAGAAAAGAACTTGTTGAAAAAGCCTGCAAACAACTGAACCGCCTGAATGCTCCGTGGTATTTTGCGTTCGGAAATCATGATGCTGCTGTTGGTACAACCTTTACAAAAGACAAATACTTTGAATATGTTAAAGAGCGAAACCAAAATATAAAATCTAACTCCCCGTATTATTCATTTATCCCTAAAACCGGATACAGGGCTATAGTCTTAGATCCCACAATTGATACAAGAATAACTTCAAACGGAGAGTTACCGAAAGAACAGCTGGATTGGCTGGACACAGAACTTTCAAAAGCTAAAATTCAGCAGCAAATTCCATTAATCTTTATGCACCACCCTTTGCAAGAACCTTATCCGAGTTTTCATCACCGTATAATAAATGCTCAGGATATGCAAAAAATATTAGACAAATATGATATGCCAATGGCTGTTTTTACCGGTCACTATCATGCGGCTAAGATTTATAAAAACGGAAATATACTGCATGTGAGCACCCCCTCTCTTGTTACATATCCTAACGCTTTTCGCATAATTACTGTAAACAACCTTAAAGACAAAGTTATATTCACTTTTGATTTTAGAGAAACAAGACTTAAGGATGTTCAAAAAAAAGCAAAATTAATGACCTTTTCGGCTTCGACTTTAAAAGGTGAAGACTCTGACCATAATACGGTTGTTATTATGCAAAAATAGTGTAAAATAGGTTTATGGCGGGTTTTCTGCTTAAAAACCACTTAATTGCGTAATTGACTATACAAAAACAGGAGTTTACAAATGATAGATTCAAAAGATAAATTCATAGTCAAATTTAGAGGAGTACGCGGCAGCCACCCGAAACCCGAAAGAAATTTTCTTGAATACGGCGGCAACACTGCCTGTGTTGAAGTACATGTTAACAACCACCTTATTATTCTCGACGCAGGCACAGGTATAATAAACTGCGGCAATGAACTTATGCAGGAACAAATTGCCCAGGCTCATAAAGAACCGATAAACGCCACCATACTTTTAAGCCACCTGCACAATGACCATATTATGGGACTTCCGTTTTTTAAACCGGTTCATCAAAAGGACTCTAATATAAATATTGTCGGTTTTTCCGCATACGAAGAAGGTCTTGATAATGTAATTTCACAGCTTGTTTTTGAAAAGTCTTTTCCTCTCGGGCTTAATGAAATAAATGCCAAACTGAGTTTTTACGATATAAATGACAGCTATGCTCTTATTCTTGATGAAAATGATAACACTCCGGATATGATAAAAATAGAAAAAGAAGAAGACGCACAGCCTCAGGACGAAGAAGTTGTCATAAGCTGCTTAAAATCCAACTCACATCCTAAAGAAGGCGTTATGATTTACAAAATTGCATACAAAGACAAATCTCTTGTTTATGCAACAGACACAGAAGGGTATATCGGTGCGGATCAAAAGCTTGCCCTATTTGCCAGAAATACAAATCTGCTTATCCATGATTCCCAGTATACGACAGAAGAATATCTGAATACCTGTGCCCCTAAACAGGGGTACGGACATTCGACTTTTGATATGGCGCTCGATACATATAAGCAATCCAAGGCAGAAAATCTTGTATTTTTCCATTTTGATCCTAATTACAATGATGAATTTTTACATGAGATAGAAAAACATTATACTAATAGTTGTAAAAATTGCATTGTTCCAAAAGAAGGTATGGAAATTGTACTTCGCTAAGATTTTAACAGTAATATGTTTTTTATTTATATCGTCTGCCGCTGCCACAGCCGTACCGACAAAATACGGCGTCGTGTCTATTGATGCCCAAAAAAATGCGGTCAATCACAATAACCGCGGTGTAATCTATATGCAAGACAGATACTACGCTGCCGCTATTAAGGAGTTTCAAATGGCTGTTTTGCTTGACCCTGACACTCAGGCAAGCGCCGTGTATTATGCAAACCTTGCCAACTGCTATATGAAAATAGGTTATCCTGCTCTTGCTCAGGATACTTTGCAAAGAGCAGTAAAACTTAACCCGATGAATTTTAATTATTATCAGGATCTTGCAGTAGTTTATAAAAGACTAGGAATCTTAGACACACAGCTAAAACGCTGGAAACGTGATACTCTAATTAACCCTATCGGACTTGTTATGCAGGGGCTGATTTTAATTGAACAGGGCAAAAACGATGCAGGCATGGCGAAATTATACGAATTTGTCTATACAGAACCAGATCTTATTATCACGGCAGGAGTTAAAAGCTTCATCGAAAAGCAAAATAAAGAAAGATTTTGATATTTGCGACACGCTGGCTAGCCGCACTGTTCAATGTAAATCCTGATACTTTCCTTTAAGTTAAATTCATCCAAAATTTAACTTAAATAGGGAGTATCACATGGACGACAAAGAATTTTTAAACGCTGTAAAAGATACACACAAAGCACGCAACTATTTTCTTGACCAGATTGCATATACAATAGGACCGGACAGATTGATGAAATTAAAAGAAAAACATCTTGAAGATTTCAACCTGTTTGATGTAAGAGATTACGATGATTATGTAAAAGGACACATACCTTATGCCACACATATACCGTTTAAACAGCTTGAAGACCAGCTTGTAAAATTTTCCAAAGATAAGGTTAATATAGTTTACAGCTACTCGCTGTTGTGTCAGAGAAGCAAAAAAGCAGCCTATATACTTACAGATAAAGGATATCCCGTAATGGAACTTGTCGGCGGATTCAAAGGCTGGAAAAAACGGGACTTTGAAATTATCGAAGACGATGCTACTGATTTTCCGGGATAAGTTTGTTTAACTAAATAGATTCTTAAAATTTACAGAGGGACAGAGGTTTATAGACTTCTGTCTTTTTGCTTGCTTTTTTGTTAAGATTTATAAAACAGAATAAAAAAATTGGTAAATTTTTCACTTTAGCCGTTTTATAAAAACCAAGGAAGCAGAAAAACTTTATGAAGCTGGAAGTTTTTAATTTTAGGAATTATATTCAAAACCCTGAATCGGGCAATGTGCGCAATAACGTTTCCAACACCGTAAACAATCCATCAATGACGGTGCCGACACAGATTGAGTCTCCTAATGCAGGAACAGCAATCCCAAGCAACGATTCTAAAACAACGGATAAAGCGGTGGAAGCGCTAAAAGCACAAGCCCTGACTCAGGCACCTATGCCATACAAATATATAAGAGACATAAAGCTTGCTTTTTCTAATCCTGCAAAATTATATCAGCTTGCCAACGGTCAAAAAGTAGCAATTCTAGAGAAAAAAGGACCTACTGTTCTGCAAACTTATTACAATGTCGGTTCAATGAATGAACAGGATTCGCAACGAGGTATCAGTCATTTCAACGAACACATGGCTTTTAACGGTTCTAACGGTCCTAGCGGAGGCTTAAACGCCGGTGACTTTTTCAGAATTGTCAATAAAATGGGCGCAATGACAAATGCATCTACAGGATTTTCCCAGACAAATTATTACATTTCTTCCCAGCTTTTAGGCAATAAAGACTTTGACACAAGCGCATATCTCCAATCAGAACAGCTTCAATACCCCTCGCACAAAGAAGATATGATAGAAAAAGAGAAAGGTCCTGTTACACAAGAAATTGCCATGGTTGGAGACCAGCCGGAAAATACTGCCTTTTCTACATGTATTAAAAATCTTTATCAAATAGACTCGACTTCTCAAGACCTTGTTGCAGGCTCTATTTCTAATATAAACAAACTAACCAATCAGGATACAATAAATTATTACAACCTCTGGTATACCCCCGATAACTGCGCCACTGTTGTGACAGGAGAAGTACCGGCTCAGGAAGCCATAAATACAATTGCAAAATATTTTAATAAAAGCATTACACCTGATATAAAAAACAGAAAATATCAGGACTTTAACGCTATACAGCATCCCGTACGTGCAGATATAAAAATGCCTAAAGCGCAATCAACCATTACCGCACTAGGATTTGCAGGTCCGAATAACAACTCCACAAAAGAAAATATTACAATGGAAGTGCTTATGACCGCACTTTTGGGTTACAAAAATGCAAGGATAAGCAAGGAGCTTAATAAAATCCAATCCTCAGCGCTCATGAATATTGAAAGGGTTGGCAACCGTCCTACTGACCCCAAAACTATCCTTATTGCCTCCCAATCTACACCGCAAAAATCAGAAGAAGTAATAAAAACGATTTATCAACAAATCGCAGCCCTTGCGCAAAACCCGCTTACACAAGAGGAATTGACCACAGCCAAAAAGATTTTAACAATGGCATTTTCAAAAATTTCCGAAAATTCCCAAATGTTAAATATGATGCTGGGCAATGCAATGCTTGATGATGACCTTGCTTATGTTGAAAATTATCTTGAAATTTTAAACAGCATAACAAGCGAAGATGTCAGCAATTTTGCAAAAAAATATCTTGACCTCAATAAAGCCTCGCTGACCATAGTACATCCGCAAAGTCAGAGCGATGAACAAATTTTTGAAAACTATCAAAAAGTAAACTCAAATCCCAAAACAGCATCAAACAACATAAAAAATGCCAACAAAATCCCCGTCACCTCTTTTAAAGGTCGCTTGGAAGACAAAATGCTTGATATGTCACAAATTAAGCAATACCGTCTTGCCAATAATATGGAACTTGTACTCAATCCCAACAAATCAGATATTGCAACAGGACAAATAACTCTGCAGACAACAGCCCCTGCTGATGTAAAACCGGCAGTACCGGCTATTCTTGCAGTACTCTTGAATGAAGGTTCTAAAACCAAAAACTACGAACAGTTTTACAAAAATGTACATAAATCCGGTATAACCTTAAAATTCGATACTGATTTTCGTTCAATGAACGCTTCATTTGAGGCGCTTGCTTCGGATACAGGCTATACATTGGATTTAATAAAAGAAGTGTTCAACCAGCCGAGGTTTAACGAGTCCGCATTAACTTATGCAAAAAATTTAGTCAGAGAAGCCGTGATGAATCTTGACGAGTCAGCATCAGACTCCGCCTTAAAAAAGATGTTCCCCAATTTGAATGAATATGCGACAAAAGAAGAGATTCTGCAATCCATTGATACAACAACGCTTGCAGATATTCAGGGATTCTATAACTACATAAAACAAAACGCAGAGGCAAAAGGTGTTTTTACAGCTCCTTTCAATAAAATACAGAACCTTGAACAAACTGTTACCACAAAACTTTCAACTGACATGGGAGTTTTCAAACCTTTTAACACGGATGTTTTCCGGTCATTTGAACCAATTGCAAAAAATGAAATCATAACAAAAGCGCAGCCCAGAAATCAGGCTGATATTGTACAGTATTTTAAATTCAAAACTAACTACAATCCTAAAGATCAGGCTGTATTCGCACTTTTAAATACAATCCTTGGAGGAAGCGCCTCATCTAGACTGTTTAATGATCTTAGAGAAACTCAAAAACTTGCTTACAGAGTAGAGTCAAATATTGATTTTGTAGGCAATACCGGTGTTATGGCATTAAGCATTAAAACAACAACAGACAATCCGTCGGAAAATATTCAGCAATATGACAACGTAAAAAAATCATTAGAAGGCTTTAAAAAACATATAGAGCTTTTAAAAACTCAGCTTGTACCGCAGGAAGAACTTGATGCGGCAAAATTGAGAGTAAAAACGCAAATTCTTAATTCTCTGGAATCTTCCGCTTCGCAGACGGTTGTACTGAATTCAGCCAAGGATAATGTTCTCGGTATTAATGCAGTAAACAACAACCTTAAACTTATTGATGAAATAACCCCGCAGGATATATTAAATGCCGCAAATTATATATTTAACTCAAACTCGATAACTTCAATCCTTGCCAGCCAGAATACATTGGACAATATGAATCTCAGCTAACCGAAATATAACGAATCCGGCAAAACTGTCTTTGAGTAGTTGGTTATTGCTTTATTCGTCATTTTGAGGCTTTTTCTATGCGTCATTCTGATGCATTTTCAGGGCGTCATTCTGAGGCTTTAGCCGTACTCTGCGAGTATCCTGATTCGTACGGCTCGCCACTGGCTTGCCTACGACTCAAGCAAGAATCTATTGTGAAGTAGGTAGTAAGTAGTCATTCTGAAGCGTTAATCTTTGCGGGGTTGCGATGATTATGTGTGTTCAGAATCTGACCAATGTTCTTGGCAATCATTTATCACCGGTAAGATCCTGAAATAAATTCAGGATGACGTCCAGTTGTAGGTTGGGCTTTCAGCCCAACACTACATTTATATTCTTTTATTCTTTCTTATTCTCTTCCTACTTTCCATCTTAATCCTGCGGAGAGTGACACACCGTTTCGTCCTCCGTTGTGTATCATCGCCTGACAAAATGCAAGGAATTTATTATTCACTCGTTTTTGTAATCCTACTCCGTATTGAACATACGGTTTTATGCTCATTTCGGGTAATCTTACACTGTCGGCTGTTACCTTGGATTCATCAAGCAGATTCCATATCATGCTTACACCTATGTATGGCTGCCAGCCGTTCTTTGTGTTTCCTATGAGTTTTATTCCGGGAGCTAACTGGATTGCGTGCATAGGGTCACTCTCGATTCTTACGCCTGCTCCGTTTGTGTAATCAAATGTATTAACGAATGTATATGATATCAACATACTGGGCTGTAATATCATTCCTCCGTTAAAGAACTCAAAGTTATAT
>CASFCQ010000003.1 GCA_949293185.1 uncultured bacterium | reverse complement strand
ACGCTCACTTTTTCGGCGTTATTTCGAGTTTCGGACTCCGTCCTCACTCTACGCAAAATCCGCTTACACTGCTGACGCAGTTTTGTTTATTATTGCTTTTGCACAAAATTTTTATATTATTTATGTTAAGAAAGAATTATTTTTGTCATCGAATTACGGAACATATACAAGAATGACAATGAATCGCCGGAAATCAAATAGATTCTTTGCTTCGCTCAGAATGACGAAAATGCTTCAGAATGACACAAAAATGTCATTCTGAATTTATTATTAAAAAACCGGTTATTAAACCGGCTTTTATTTATCCACATAATCTCTTGCACAATCAAACATTGAGTCAACCAGTCCTTGATTGGCCTGCAGATTCATGCCTGCGCTTTGAAACAATTGTCTTGCGCGTTCTTCCCAGAAAGGGTAAATTTCTTCCTTGTTGATATCCAAGACCTGCGCAATGAGAGAAAGTTCTTTCCAATCAAGCGGTATAGGTCTTGCCCCCCTTAAGATATCAACAATTTCAACGCGCTTTTTGCGCGGAAAACTTTTTAGCAGCTGAACTGTTGAGATACCTTTTTCCTGTTGCTTATCTTTTAAAAATTCTACTGATTCATCGATGATAAGAGGTTCTTGAGGGATTTTGTATTCCACAAACTCCTCAGGTTCAACATCCATAACCGTAGCTATTCTTTCAAGTGTTATTCCTCTTGTTGAAAACGGAATTGCACTGTCTATCAAATTGTAGACATATGATAGTGTTACGCCTATCATTTCTGCAAAATCTTTTTTATGCAGATGGTTTGATTCCAAAAAATTGGCAACTTTTTCGCTGCTTTTTAGATTGACTATAGCTTTACTTTTAGTTGACATTAATCCCCTCCGTCCCTAAAATATATAAAGTATTTCGAAAGTTTATTTGAAGTATTATTTTTTCTATTATAGTGATAAACTGTTTCATTCTTTTTGTTATTGGTAATAAGTATGTAACGTTTTGAGCTATCTTATTTATCTATAAACTTAAACAGCGATTTATACGGAAATTTAAACTATGAAATTAATTACAGGACTGGGCAATCCGGGAGATAAGTACAAATTTACCAGACATAATGCTGGCTTTATGGTCTTGGATTACTTAAAATATCAGTGGGATTTTGATTTTAAATTCGAATCTAAATTTAATGCCGAGATTGCAAAAATTAACCGTAACGGTGAATCTTTGATTCTTTTAAAACCTTTTACTTTTATGAATCTTTCGGGTCAGTCGTTGATATCAGTAATGAATTTTTATAAAATTCAAAGAGAAGATATTCTTGTTATTTATGATGATATTGCTATGCCTGTGGGTAAAATGCGCTTTCGCGCAAAAGGCTCTGACGGCGGACATAACGGTATAAAATCAATAATAAAAGTTCTGGGCGGTGATAACACTTTTGACAGATTAAAAATCGGTATTGGTCCGCAGCCGCCTTTGCCGTCTGAGGTATATGTATTACAGAACTTTACCGATGAACAGCTTAATGAATTAAAACAGGTTTTAAAAAATACCCAAAGTGCTGTTGAAACTTATCTTGAACAAGGTTTGCAAGCTGCACAAACACGATTTAACTAAACCGTTTACTGTATTTAATGCTAATATATTTTTATGGATAAAAAGTTTGAAATAGTTTCAAAATACAAACCCGCAGGCGACCAGCCAAAAGCTATTGATGCGCTGGTTGAGGGGATTAATCTGGGGTGCGATGCACAGACCTTGCTCGGTATAACAGGTTCGGGCAAAACTTTTACCATTGCCAATGTTATAGAGCGTGTCCAAAAGCCTACTCTTGTTATTGCTCATAACAAAACACTTGCGGCACAGCTTTATAATGAGTTTAGAGAATTATTCCCCAACAATGCTGTTGAGTATTTTATCAGCTATTATGACTATTATCAGCCGGAAGCTTATATTCCTCGTACGGATACATTTATTGAAAAATCCGCAACTATTAACGAAGAAATTGACAGGCTGAGGCATAACACAACAAGAAGTTTGTATACAAGAAATGATGTTATTGTTATTGCATCTGTAAGCTGTATTTATGGTTTAGGTTCTCCTGAAAGCTACTATAAAGGTTCTGTCACATTAAAAGTAGGACAGAATATGGACAGAGATGAGCTTTTGCATCATCTGGTTGCAGCTCAATATACAAGAAACGACCTTGAGCTTGACCGTGCAAATTTCCGTGCACGGGGCGATTCTGTTGAGGTTATGCCTTCTTATGAGAAAATTATCACCCGAGTGAGCTTTTTTGGTGATGAGATTGAAAAAATTACAAGAATCGATCCTGTCTCCGGTGAAATACTTGAAACTCCAAAAGAGGTCGTTCTTTTCCCTGCAGTGCACTATCTTTCTGACGATGAAGACAAAGAAGAAACAATAAGGCTTATCAGAGAAGAATTAAAGATGCGTTTGGGCGAGTTATATGCACAAAACAAGCTTGTTGAAGCGCAAAGGCTCGAACAGCGTGTAAAATATGATATAGAAATGATAAAAGAGATGGGGTATTGCTCGGGGATTGAAAACTATTCCCGCATTATAGAACGCCGCCCGCCTGGTTCTGCCCCTAAAACGCTGATAGATTACTTTAAGGGCGACTTTTTACTTGTTATTGATGAATCTCATGTTACAATCCCCCAGCTAAAAGGAATGTACAGAGGCGATGCAGCCCGAAAAGATGTTTTGATTGATTACGGTTTTAGGCTTCCTTGTGCAAAGGATAACAGACCTTTAACAGAAGATGAATTCTGGGCAAGGGTTCATCAAAAAATATTTATATCAGCTACGCCTGCGGCTTTTGAAAGAAGCATATCAGACCAGATGGTTGAACAAATTATTCGTCCTACCGGGCTTGTTGATCCAGAGATTGTTGTAAGACCGACAGAACATCAGGTGGATGATTTAATTGCAGAAATTCAAAAAATTACAGAGAAAAACGAAAGAGTGCTAATCACAACACTCACAAAACGCATGGCAGAAGACTTAACCGAGTATATGAACCAGCTGGGTGTAAAAGTAAGATATCTGCACAGCGAAATCCAATCTCTTGAGCGTGTGGAAATTTTGAGAGATTTGAGGCTGGGTGCATTTGATGTTCTGGTTGGTGTAAACCTCTTGAGGGAAGGGCTTGATATTCCGGAGGTGTCTTTAGTTGCAATTATGGATGCCGATAAAGAAGGATTTTTGCGTTCGGAAACAAGTTTGATTCAAACTATCGGACGTGCGGCAAGAAACGCCTGCGGAAGGGTTATTATGTATGCGGATAAAATGACAGACAGCATGGATGCTGCTATAAGTGAAACCAACAGACGCCGTCAGATACAAATGGCTTACAATAAAGAGCATAATATTGTTCCCAAAACCATTAAAAAACCTATTGAAAATAACCTTCTGCAGCTCGTTTCAAGTTACAGAAATCTTGAAGATATTGTTGCTGAAGAAATGGTTGAGATGAACCTTAGCGTATCTGATATACCAAAGCTTATTCAAAAACTCGAAAAAGACATGCACAAAGCTGCGAAAGTCCTGGATTTTGAAAGAGCTGCGGAAATTCGCGATCAGTTAAAAAAATTAAGGGAAATGGTTAAGGCAAAATAGTTTTTAGTAGTAATTGTTCCTGCTTTCTATATCAAAATGTAACTGTCCCCAGTAATCTGACAAAACTGCCAGATACATTGTGACAAAAAATATCGCTGCATAGTTAAAGAATGCTCCGAATTTAAAGAAGTTGTAAATCAAAAATAGAGTAGGTGCTACGATAAAAATCGATAATATAGCCAGTAGTATCAGACAAACTACCGTATACACAAGTACATCCGCAACACCATTGAGTATTTTTGCAACATTAAAGCCCTCTGACAGCTGGTATTTTTCGGCAAAGCCAATATATGCAGTTACCAGTATTACAAAAACAAAAAACCTTATTATCCATATTGCTATCAATTGAGGTATACTTTCAAAATTAAACAGTCCTACTACAAAGTTTCCCAAAAAGTATCCTGTTAAAAGGGAAGGAATGGCTATAATAAAGGATTTTGTACAGACATTAAAGAATAAAACAAGGTTCATGTTCGGAAGTGTTTGCAGGTTCTGGTTTATACGGTTGCCTATTATAATGCAGCAAAAACCTCCGTATATATAAAATATAATCAGGGCTATAATAAAATTCATTATGTTAAAGGAATCAGAGGCGAACGACATCATGCTATACAAAATAAACATTATATAGCTTAGTGCTCCCAGCTTAAGCAAGGAATAGTTGTCTTGGTATACTGATCTTATAGAATCAACTATTGATGCCATTAAATTTCCCTTTGGGTTTATTATAATATTTATCAAAATAAGAAACAACTACTGCGTATGTTTGATTTTTCTCTGTAATACCGCGTCATTGCGGACTTATTAACCACATGGTCTATAAAGATTAACCTGTTGATTGTAGCGTATAGATTAAACTTATTCATAATATTAATATGAGGAGATGAGTTTATGTTACACAAACTTTCCGGACAGGATTTAGTTAGTCAGAATATGATTCAGCAGAACAGCAATGTGGAAAAGCTGGCAGCTAAGAACAACAATCCGTATTCTAACATCGACAAAAATCTTCTAATAGACGAAACAAATATCTCAAATGAAGCATTTAATCTTTATCAAAGAGATTTGGATATAAGAAAATTTGCTTCACTGGCTATGTCTGACCCTGAGAACTTAAGCCACAATACTCTGGTTGCAGAAAGAGTTTTTGGCGGGCATGATGATGGCTTTGAGGATAAGATTATTGAGGGGATATTTAATAATCGCACATTCTTAAAAGATTTGTTTGGTTAAATTAGATTAGGTAAGAATGGAAAATATAGATTTTGATAATAATTCAGGACTGTCCGGTGTAAAAATTGACAGTTCCGGTGATGTTGCGTCTGATAAAACTATACGTGCATATGAATTCTATCAGAATAAACGCTACAATGATGCTTTAGCAATTGCAGAAAACGATTCTCAAATTTCTTCGTCTGCTTTTGGTCAGGTTCTTATAGGTAATTGCTACAAGTCGATTAATAATAAGGAAAAGGCTATTGCGCACTGGCAAAAAGCAATTAGTATTTCACCTCTGGAATATTCCGCATACATAAATATAGCTAATGAATATTACGCTGACGGTAAAATATCAGATGCTATTTTGAACTGGACTATAGCGTCGACAATTGTTCCGGAAAATTCCGTTGTAAATTTGAATCTTGCAACTGCTTACAATAAAAAAGGATTCCGTATTAAGTCTACAAAATATTTTGAAAAGTATCTGCAATATGAATCCAATGCAACATCAAAAGAATATTTGCAGATAAAGCATACCATCTCTAATTTAACCGCAAAAGTCGATTTTTTTACTAAAAAAGTTAATGAGTATAAGGCTAAACGCGATATCAGGATGATAGCAGCGCTTTATTTAAAAATGATAGCAACGTATGCAAATCTTCCTAACATATATGCCAATATTGCGGAGATATTCTTTTTTGATAAAAATTATGAAAAGGCTTTAGAGTTCTTTTTAACTGTGTACTTTAATTACCCTCATACGCCAAAGATACTTCTTGATATAGCGAATCTTTGTTATATTCTAAACAAACCGTCTTATGCTTATTGCTATTATTCACGGGCTGTTAAGCACCTTATGGAAGGCACATCGTTTTATGAAAAAGCGATGGAGAAGATTCGAGTTTTATCTTATGTTTTAAAAGATACTGAATTGATAGATAAACATTTACAGGCGGCGAAAGAGGCAGAAGCAGATAATGATTATGAACGTGCAGTTGACGAGTATGAAAATTACACGATGCTTACGGAATCTGATAATCCTGAGATACAACAAATAATAGACAGGTATAAGATTTTTATAAATCCGGAACCTTTTGTTGTAAATGTTTTGTATTCACAAATACCTGAGCTTATGAATCGTAAAAAATTAAATGCCTGTGTTGATGTTTGTGATAGAATATTGAAGCTTTCAGACAGTCATACAAAAGAGGCTGTATATGCTGTTAAATGCAGAACTGATTGCAAACGTATTTTGCTGGCAAGGGAACAATTGGGTGTTTAAAAAATTAAAAAAGTTTTTTTATAAATATATTTTAAGGCGGACTTATTATAGAACCGGAAAATGCATAGGCTGTGGCGAATGCTGCAGACAAATATATGTAAGGCACATAAAAAATGTTGTTCAGACAGAAGAAGAATTTGAAAAACTAAAGCTCCTCCATCCTTTTTATACATATTTAAAAGTCACGGGAAAAGATGATATAGGTCTGATTTTTGAGTGCCAAAAACTCGATAAAGAAACAAACCGCTGCACAATACATAAAAACCGACCCGGCATTTGCAGACGTTATCCTGTTGAGGCGATTTTTATGATGGGTGGAGAACTTGGCAAAAACTGCGGCTATAAGTTTACACCGATAGAATCTTTTGAAGAAGTTTTTAACAGTTTAAAAAAATGATTTGCTTAATTTTTTAGCAATATTGTTCAGCTTTACATTATGCACCCTGATGATATTAACTTTTTTTTCAATTAACTTTTGAGTTAGTATTGCTGTTGCTTCATCAAGTTCTTCCAAATCTTCAGTCTCAAGCGTTTCTCTGATAAATTTCTTGCGTGAATGTCCGACAAGTATGGGACATCCCAGAGTTTTAAATTCCTCAATTCTGTTAATTATTTCGAAATTTTGCTGCGTTGTTTTTCCAAAACCAAGTCCCGGATCAATGATAATGTTATGTTTTTCTATACCTAAAAATGTTAGAAAATCGATTTTTTGATAGAAATAATTAAATATTTCTTCCACTACATCCTTGTAGTCTGTGTGATGTTGCATGATATCCGGAGATGCGCTGGCATGCCCGAGTATAATAGGACAATTATATTCACAGGCAACTTTTTGTATATCAGAATCCCATTCTGTTGCAGACACGTCATTTATGATGTCAACGCCTAGTTCTAATGCTTTCTTTGCCGTAGATGCATTTCTTGTGTCTATACTTAAAATTGTTTTTTTGTCAATTTCACGTATTTTTGCTATAACAGGTAGTACTCTGTTCTGTTCTTCTTGAGGAGAAACTTTTTCGCTGAACGGTCTTGTTGATTCGCCGCCTATATCGACAATATTAGCTCCATTTTCAACAAGATATTTGTAGTGTTCAACAGCATTTTCCGGGCTGTTATATAATCCGCCATCTGAGAATGAATCCGGGGTTATGTTTAATATCCCCATTATGTAAGGTTCTTCCCAATTAAGTACAAAATCTCTTATCGTTATAGGCGAAAGATTGTCAGCCAGAAGATTCTTTATATCCTGCGCCAGTACAGACAGTTTAAGAGGCTGGTATTTTAGTTTTTCGGAAATTTTTTTTAATTCATCTATGCTGCCGCTTAGTATGCAGTCTGATGTTTCAACTTTGCCGGTGATGACTTCTCTGTGTACGGCACAATCAGTACCGCTGCTGAGTGCGGTTTGTTTGATAATATTAGCCTGCGCACAAGACAGACCGTAAATTTTTAACGTTTTAAATCTGTGCTTATCCAGTGCTCGATGTGTGTACGTTTTATCCAGACCAATATCTTTGAGGTCTGATTCCTTGCAGCTTAAAATTTTAAGTTTAAAATTATTCTCCATAAATCTAAATTAACACAAAATATGTTAACAGGAGAAGATTTTAATTTATTAAATTCCGCAAGAATCTAATGCACAATCAATAAGTGCAGCTGTAACCTGTTCTGTTGCTTTTTGATGAGCGTCTTTTCTTTGTACTACATCAGGAATACCGTCTTTGTTTTCATCAGTTGCAGCTTCTTTTAAAGTACCGATACCTGCTGTAGCGCCAACAAGGGTTTTTGTGCCTTTTTTTAGAAGGTTAGCGCCCATTACCTCTTCTGTTTCTAACTGAAGACGGTTTTTTAATTCAGCGTTAACTTCTTTAGCAGTTAATTTGTTACCTTTTTTAGCTGCTGCTTCTCTGATTTGCTTTCTCAGGTTAGCTAATTCTGTTTTGTCTTTATGTGCAACTTCTGCTAATTCTTTTTTTACACCGTTTTTGCTTAAATCTTTTAACCATACTAATGTTTTGTTTCCTGCATTAAGAACTGTAGCTTTAGCGCCTTCTGTTTGTTTTGCTGCTTTAGCAAGGGATTCTTGTGCTTTGCCGAGATTATTTAATGCATATCTGCCCATTTTGCCTAAGAATGGTGTTGCCTGATTGATAAAGTTGTAGAATCTGCCTGTAACAACAGATGCTGTCAATCCGCTTGCAAGACTGAGTGCGCCAACTATAGTAAATGATTTTAACGCGCTTGGTGCTTGTTTGTTTTTGTCATTGATAATCTCTGCTAACTTCTCTAATTTTTCGGCTTTAAATTCTTCATCGCTTTTTCCTGCACGGTTTTCTTGGGTCAAAACATTTGTGATTCTTTGAAAGTCAGAATCTTTTTGACCGAAGTTGGTTCTATGTGTTCCATATGCGGATGAAGTATTTAATGAGTTAATTTGTAACATAATTTGTGATGCCTACCGTAAACTGTTATTAATGTTTCGTAATTGTAAATTTTAATTTTGTTTATATTTTATGCAGCAGAGTGTTGACCGATATCAGCGATACCATCGCCGTCTTTGTCTCTGTTAGCAGCTACTGCTGCTGTTGTACCTGCTGAGATACCTGCTACATCAGTTGATACTTTTTTGATTAAATTGTCTGTAGAAGCTAAGTTCTTTTGTTCAACAAGTTTTTTATAATTTTCTGCTTGTTTGGATTTGCCTGCGAGTCTTTTGGTTACTTCTGCAGTAATTTGTTTATCAGTTAATGTTTTGCCGTCTTTGGCTGCAGCTTTTTTAACTGCATTAGCTGCTGCTTTTCTGATACCTTCTAATTGTTTGTCAATACTGTCTTTTACAGCTTCTGTACCTTTTTGAGCGTAATCGTTAAGAGCTTCCATTCCTTTTTTAGCGTTTGTCATGATAAAGCCCTTTAAGCTCTTTTGACCGACTGCCGGATTTTGTGTGACAAATCTGTTTAATTTTTGTAAACCTTTGTCAGCCAATTTTGTAATCGGCTGCATAATATGTTCTCTTACCTGAGGATTGTTAGAAAATTTAGTGTAAGCTGCTTGTAAACCTTTTTTACCGGCTAAACCTGCTGCACCTGCAATAGCTGCAATTTTAGCAAATGTTTTAATTGGACCGTCATTCATTTTATCAGCAACGCCTTCAAGACTGTGAAAACTGTCTTCGTTATAGCCGTTTGCACCTGCAGCTTCTAACCAGTCAGCTGCTGCGTTTAATACATCCTGATTGCCTTTGAATGATGGTTTTATTGGTGAACAACCTACGCTTTGATGAATAGATGTCATTTCTAACACTCCAAATTATTAATCTTACTTTCACATACATTTATAAAAAACGTGTGATTTTAAAAATTGCTACTTGTAAAAGTTTTTATTAAATTTTTGTAACAAAGAACTTTTATTAACCCCTTTAGCAATTCCTTTTAACCATGGTTTTTTACAGTTACAAGTTAACTTAATTATTATATACCATTTCTTTGTAAAAAAAAAGCTGCTTTGCAGCTTATACTTCATAATCTTGGGAGGAGATTTGGGGATTTGTTACATGTATCATAATTCATTCTTGCAAAAATGTTTATATTTATAATTGTAAATTTAATAAAAATTTACAATCCCTTTAAAAGCATGTAGATTTTATGCTATATCCTACTTTTTCTTTTTAGGCATGGGTGCAGATTCATTTTGTGGTTTAGCAGTTCCCTGTATTCTTTTTACAGAAATAACTTCCGGTATTGATTGTAATTTTGTAATGACAGTTTTCAATCTGTTGACGTTGTCTACCTCTATCCCCATTTCAATAATACCGATTTTTTTTGCAGGATTAGATTTGATGTTAGCGTATGCTATATTGGTATTGCATTCGGTAAGTTCTATCATTACATCTTTTAAAATACCCATTTTATCCTGTACATCAATACGTATAGATGCAACATATGTCTTGTTCAGTCCTTTGTCTGCCCATTTTATGTCAATAAGGCGTTCTTCCGGAACATTATCCAAAGACGGGCAATCAACACGGTGGATAGATACCCCCTTGCTGCGGGTTACTACACCGACAATAGGTTCTCCCGGAACGGGTGTGCAGCATTTTGCAAAGTAATACAGCATACCTTCCAGCCCGACTATGTCATTTTTGGATTTTTTGGTTTTAGTGTGTGATATTAGAGGCTGGTCATCATCATCCGGCTTTTTTATACGGTTAGTTATCTTGTTGACGGTTGTCTCCCCGTATCCCAGTGCGGCGAGAAGATCATCAATGCAGGAATAGTTCATTGACTCTGCAATCTGTTTCAACTCGCCGGATTTAACGAGTTCATCCAGCTTAGTCTTGCCGATTTCAGCCTCAAGCATATTGTGCCCGAGTGTAACGTGTTCTTCTCTTTTGTTTTTCTTGTACCACTGCTTGATTTTTGATTGAGCAAGTTTTGTCACAACAAAGTTGAGCCAATCTAACCTGGGTGCAGGCGTTTTAGATGTCATAATCTCAACAATGTCTCCGTTGTGCAGTTTGGTTGAAAGCGGGCAAATCCGTCCGTTAACAAGTGCGCCTGTTATTCTGAATCCGACATCAGTGTGGATTCTAAAAGCAAAATCCACAGGCGTTGCATCTTTAGGCAGGTCTATAACATCGCCTCTCGGGGTAAATGCAAATACCTGATCGGAAAATAAATCCAGTTTTACGCTTTCAACATATTCGCTGGCAGAGGAAACGTCTTTTTCCATTTCGGCAAGTTTGCGCATCCAGGAAAATTGGATATCTGTATCAGCATTAGCTTTTTGCGAACCTTTTTCTTTATATTTCCAGTGTGCGGCAACACCGTATTCTGCAACCTGATGCATTTCGTGTGTTCTGATTTGTACTTCAATAGGTTTTGATTTAGGACCTAGTACAGATGTATGCAGTGACCGGTACATGTTGCTTTTGGGCATTGCTATATAATCTTTGAATCTGCCCGGTATAGGTTTAAACTGTGAGTGAATAATCCCGAGAACCTCATAGCATTCGTTTACCGTATCGACTATAACTCTTACCGCCGATATGTCATAAAGCTCGTGGAATGCAACATTTTGACGTTTCATTTTAGCATAAATAGAGTAATAATGCTTTGAACGACCTGAGATAGTAGCTTTTATTTTGTGTTGTTTTAGTATCTGGCTGATTTTTTCTACAAGAACCTGTATTGTTGCATCTCTTTCCGCTTTTTTTAGAGCGACAAGCTGTGCTATTTCAAAGTATTTTTCAGGATTAAGGTATCTCAATGATAAATCTTCAAGCTCTGCTTTAATTTTACCGATACCGAGTCTGTTTGCGAGAGGTGCAAAAATATCAAGAGTTTCCTGTGCTATTTTTTGCTGTTTGGCTGCTGCCATATAATTCAGCGTTCGCATATTATGCAGGCGGTCAGCAAGTTTTAAGAAAATAACTCTTACATCGTTAGCCATTGCAATAAACATTCGCCTGAAGTTCTCTGCCTGACGTTCTTCTTTTGATTTAAACTGGTATTTACCGAGTTTTGTTACACCTTGAACAAGGTTGAGTACATCTTCTCCAAAATGTTCTTTTATTGTTTCGGGGCTTGTGCCTGTATCTTCAATTATATCGTGAAGAAGTGCAGCAATAATAGTATGTTTGTCCATCATTAAGTCTGTCAAAATCTTCGCAACTTCAACAGGGTGGACAATATAAGGTTCTTCGCTTATCCTGTACTGTCCTGCGTGTAATTTAGCTGCGAACACATAGGCATCTTCTATTTCTTTAATATCCTTCTGCGTGCGGTGCTGCTGTATCAGCATGTCTTTCAGGGGCTGAAATATACTAAAATCAGGACCTTGTTCTTCCGGTTCTTTAACAAGCTCCGTATTATTTTCTGATTCCGACTCCGAATCTGCCGGCACTAATTCATTTTTTTCTTCACTATTGTCTGTCATAGTTAATTATTGTACACTTTTAAACAGCACTACACAAGGGGGATAAGGTGGAAAGTTTTTATTATACATCAAATAATGGAGTAGTTTTAAAAATTAAAGCTGTGCCTAATTCTTCAAAAAATGAAATCTGCGGGGTGCTGGATGATGCTTTGAAAGTAAAAATTAAAGCGCCTGCTGTTGAGAACAAAGCAAATGAGGAGCTTGTAAAGTTTTTTGCAAAGCTTTTAAAGATACCAAAATCGAGTGTAGTTCTTAAATCCGGTGCATCTTCCAAGATAAAATCTCTTTATATAGAAGGTTGTACTATTGATAAAATAAAAGATGTTTGTGCTAATATTAATTTATAATTACAAAATAAAGGAATACATATGATAACAACTGTATGCTGGATTATTCAAATAGTTTCATCACTTATTTTAATACTTCTTGTTATGATTCATTCTCCTAAAGGCGACGGCATAGCAGGTATAGGCGGTGCGTCTCATGTTTTTGCATCGCAAAAGAATGCGGAATCCGGCTTAAATAAGCTTACAATGTGGGTTGCTATTGTATTTTTTGTTGCAACTTTTATTGCAGGCTTTGATATCTTCGGTTAATTAAAAACTTTTAAAAAGAAAACACAACCGCCTTATGATTCTTACAGTAGGTGTGATGAGTAGTGTGGTGGTATGTTGTGTTGACCGTAAGAATTGTTAAGGCGGCAGCGTTTGTGATTTGCCGTATAGGGTAGTTGTGATGGTGGATTTTATGCGGTATCGTTTATAATTTTGTCCATGTAAAAGCTTACATTTCGCGCCCAGTATTTGTTTTCGCCTTCTTTGTCGCTTTTATCCGCTACGGGACAATATTTTGCACCTACTGATGATACGGTATTTCTGCCGCAATTTATGTAGTTTCTTTTTAGCATTGAAGCCATATCATCAAGGCAAGCTGAAACATTTTTATATGTTCTGAATTTATAACTGTTTTTGTACCTTATTCCGCCGACATTGTTACGTTTGCGCGCGGAATAGCTCGTGCCGTTTTCTGATTCATTCATTGTAATTGCAGCCAAAAATACTGCGTTTATGCCATATTTATCCTGCAGTTCTAAGAATTTTTGACCTTTGCCCTTTAATACTCCGCCGAGGTGTCTGTCAATTTCTTCTGCAGTTCCGGCAAATTTTGTTGTTATATCAAAATTGTGCAGGCTGTTTAGCGGTATTTTTTTCTTTTTCGGATGGTTAACCGCTTCTTTTTCCCGGACAGTAGAAGCCCCGTTGTCTATGCTGCTAATCCCCGGTTTGAATGGGATTTCTATTTCCCCTTTATTTAAATCAGCAGGTATAGTATGCAAATTGGCTGATGATGCGTAGCTTCTTTGCAGGCTGCGGAAGTAAATATCAGGGTATGAGCCTTTTATCGTTGAAGGTTCATATTCAAACACAAAGCAGGGGCTTCTGTCGGGCTTTTTTGCAGGCGATGTATCAGGTTTTTCCTGATTATTACAAAGTTTAATGTGCTGACCGACAAAGATTGAATTTATATTTTTAATATTGTTCAGCTTTGCTATTTCATCAACTTTTTTTAAAATTTCTGTATCGTTTTTAATGTTCAGCTCTTTTTTGACGATTTTCCACAAGTTATCGCCGGGTTTAATTTGGTAATCACCCATTTAAATGCTCCTCTTAAATTATCCAAGTCTAAATAATATTGCTTACTTACTTATTACTCACGTATAAATAAAAACAAATTAAGAGGCGTGATTTCAAAATTAAATTATTTTGTAATATTTGTTTACAATTTAAGAAACAATTCTTTCTATACTTCTTGCAAAACGCACTATAGGCTTTTCTTCATACCAATTTATAGAATCAACAAGAATGGTTTTGCAGCCAAGAAACTTTCCGAAAAGTATATCAGTCAGCGGTCTGTCGCCGACCATAACCATATCATTACAGTTAATACCGTGTTCATTTAAAAACTCTTTAGATACTCTTGTTCTAGGCTTTTTGGCGTTAGCAAGAACAGGAAAATCAACCTGATTTGCGGCTTTTGAAATATACTCAAGATTATGATTGTTAGAGATGATTAATAAACTAAAATCTTTTTTTAGTTTTTCAAACAGCTGCAGTGTTTCAGCCGAAAATGTACCGGATTTTGACTTCATAACAGTGCTGTCAAGGTCAAAGGCTATTACTTTTATTCCGGAGTTTTTGAGTTTGTCATAGTCTATTTCGTATATTGTTTTGGCTTCATAATCCGCTTTTAATATCATCTTACGTTTTTTATCCCTATTGTTCTTGCGATTGCGTATTTGTAATTTTGCGGCTCGTTACTGAGCTTTATCCATATCTCGTCGTTTGTATTGCCGACTTCTTTTTCTTCGTCCAGAGTAGTATTGTATATCTTTTCAACAGTTGTTTCAAAACATTCTGACGGAGTAATTACCTCTATTTTGTCGTTTAGAAGAATTTTATTTTTGATTTTAATCTTGTAAATATTTTTGCCGTCTTTTTGTGATTTATCCCAGAATTCGAATAAAAAGTCAGAACCTGCAAGCCCTTTGGAAACATCGTAGCTGTAACCTTCATGGTCTTGTTCATCAAGGTAGAAACCTGTTGTGTAGCCGCGGTTGCCTATTTTTAAAAGTTCGTTGAACATTTCCTGCGGGTCAGGTTTTTCCCCTCTGTAGTATGCATCAATAGCTTGTCTGTAAGCTTTGGCAACTGCAGAAACATAGTATAAACTTTTTGTTCTTCCTTCGATTTTAAACGAATCAGCACCTGCTTCAATCAGCTGCGGCAGATAGTTAATTAAAGCAAGGTCTTTTGTGCTTAAAATATGAGTACCGCGTGCTGTTTCTTCTATTTCGTAGTATTCGCCCGGGCGGGTTTCTTCCAGAAGTTTATATTTCCACCTGCAAGGCTGTGAACACCCTCCATGGTTGGCTTTGCGTTCACCGTGCGTCATATAATCACTAAGCAGACATCTTCCTGAAAGTGATACGCACTGCGCACCGTGTACAAATACTTCCAGCTCTATATCGGGAACATTTTTTCTGATTTGTGCAATTTGTTTTATAGAAAGTTCTCTTGCCAGTATTACCCTTGTCGCGCCAAAATCTCTCCAAAACTTTACTGCTTCGGAGTTTAGAGTATTAGTTTGCGTGCTTATGTGTATATCTATATCGGGCAGTTTGTTTTTTATGATATTTAAAATTCCAAAATCGCTCACAATGAGAGCGTCCGGGCGTGCGTCTTTGATTACGTCAATGCTGTCATAAAGATTTTTTATATCCTCATCATAAGCATAAATATTCAGCGTCATATAGACTTTTTTGCCGTAAGAGTGCGCAAGGTCAATTGCCTTTTTCAGGTTTTCTGCTGTAATAACATCGCCTTTGCGCATTGTTCGCAGGCTAAAGTCTACCATTCCGAGATAAATGGCATCAGCGCCGTAGTTTATTGCATAATCTAATTTTTCGATACTACCTGCCGGCAGTAATAATTCAACTTTCTTTTCCATGATATTTTTATTTTAGTATAAACATTATTTTGACTCTACTCTTGAAATCGTAATTGGTGCGTGTTAATATGACGTCATAGTCACAATAAATTTATGCGAAGGTGGTGAAAACTGAATGCCAGAAGTTAAAGTCGGTGAAAACGAAAGTATCGAAAGCGCTTTAAAAAGATTTAAGAAAAAAATCCAAAAAGCAGGTATTTTGTCTGAAATCAAAAGACGCGAAACTTATGAAAAACCAAGCATAAAAAGAAAACGTAAATCTGAAGCTGCTCGCAAACGCAGAGTATAAGCTATAAAGATATACAAAAGCCCTCTTAAATTTTTATTAAGAGGGTTTTTTAAATGTTTATTAATTAACTATACACCTTTATGTTTTTTTATAATGTTGTCCATAGAACGGAAGATTTTTTCTGTCATTTCCTGAATATATGCGCTAGAAACAACACCGTTCATAACAATATCAGCACATTGCATTGCCGGTCTTATGTAAGTTTGTGCCGTAGTGTTAACGTTTTCAAACTGCATATCGGCAGCCTTTCCGGTTTTGCCTCTTGATTCCGCTCTTCTGTACCATCTGTCTTTTATTATTTCAAAAGGTGTGAATACATAGACTTTAATGTCCATGATATCTCTGATACCTTCGTTAAGAACGTACAAACCTTCGTTAACAATTATTTTAGACGGTTTTTTCAAAACACCGTGGGGAAAACTTTCACATGTTGTAAAGTTGTAGTCGGGGCTTCTGACAGCAGACCCGTTTTTCAGGCTGATAAGGTGCTGTTTCATTAAATCCAGATTAATTGCCTTCGGCGTATCAAAACTGTATCCCTGAGCAAAGAAAGCTTCGTAACTGCCTGCAGCTTTTAATTCTTTTGACCAGTCATGGTAGTAATCATCACAGCACACAATTGTGTACAAATCAGTGCGTTCTTCTGCAATGCAAGAACGTATTGCATTTTGTACAAACGTAGTTTTTCCTGACGCGGACTCGCCTGCAATGCCTATAAGAAAACGAAAATCAGGATTATCCAGTGCACGGCGCGCTGTGTTAAATATAACAGACTCCTTTACGTTAAGAAATAGAGGATGTTTTTGTTGTTTGTCTTCTTCAAGAATTTTTTTCAGACATTCAACTATCTCGACTACGATAGCGAGAGTTGAAGTTTGTGTCTGTTGTAAAGTATTATCTTCTGTTAACTGCATGTTATACTTCCATTCAATATATCTATATTAGAATAAAACAACTTTAAATTCTCTTATCTTATCCTAAAATGTAAAAAAAATTAATGTTGCTAGTAAAATCCTTAAATATTAAGTAATCGTTATATTTTACAAAGAATTTTTTGTATAAATAAGCTGTATGAAGGATTTTTGAAAAATATTTTTGTAACAAATTATTAAATATCTAAAACAAAAATGTTTAAAAAGTATGAAAAATGGGAATTAACTATATAGAAGATAATTAAGTAGTGAGGCAAATATAATGTGTCGTGAATTTTGGCTTTGTAACTCCCTAAAACCCTTGTCCTCCAACGGTTTAACCCAAATGGTGGGGGCTTGAACAGCCTTTAATACATCCGGAAGAAATTGCATTTACAGAATGTCATCCAGAGACATTTTCTGAACGTCATCCTGAGGCGTTAGCCGAAGGATCTATGTACATTTTAGATTCTTGCCAACGACACAAGCAAGGCTCTAAAAATACAATATGTCATCCTGAGGAGCGAAGCGAGCTCAGGATCTTACCGGTGATAAATGATTGCCAAGAACATTGGTCAGATTCTGAACACCCCCAATCCTCGCAAACCTGCAACGATAAATGCTTCAGAATGACATTGCTTCGCAGCGTGCAAACGGCAGCCTTGACCCTTGCACTGTCCTTCTTCATCGCAGCACCTGTGATGGCAGCAGATACACCTCCTGTCCCAGCATCCGTACAAACAGACAATAGCGCATACACGTTAACAAAAGTTGAATCACCAAATGCCGATACTATTACACAATATGAGTATTCACAAACTGAAAATAAGCTAGTACCTGTATATTACCGTGTTGATTTAAGCAAAATTGAATACGGTGACAAGCTGAATTCATCAGATACACTCTACTTTAAGTTTGAAAATATAAACGGTCGTACTGTCCTTGTTGATGGCAGTGAAAGTGACCACGATATAACATATTATGTCAACGAAAAGAGATTAGCTTCTGACAGAGTTACATCGCAAAACAATACGAATATAGATAATGATTTTGTTGGATTGCAAGCTCACGACGGTGCGGCTGCTGCTGTTATAAATAATCCCCAAAATACAGTCGGCAGTATAACCGGTGATTTTGTAAATAATACAAATTCAATTGACTCGGGTCTTGCCTATGGAGGTGCAATAACTAACGCAGGCAATATAGATAAAATAGAAGGAACTTTTGCAAATAACAGTGCGTCTGCAAGCAAAAATAATCAAACTACCACTGCATCTGTATTATCAATGGCAGGTGAAGCTCATGGCGGCGCAATAAGCAATGTTGTACTCAATACATCACTTATGGGTGAAGGAACTTTGGTATTACCTGTAATAAAATCCATATCCGGTGATTTTATAGGAAATTATGCTGAGGCTGACTATGTTGCATCAGGAGGTGCACTTCATAACGAAGGAATTATTGGCTCATTAAACGCTAATTTTATAAACAACTACGCTGTTTCTTTTGAAGGCAATGCCAGTGGCGGTGCTATATCAAATGAGTATGGGGCTGAAATCGGGGATGTTAACGGTGATTTTATAGGAAATTATGTAACACAAATTCAACAATCTTCCGGTGCTCAGACTATGGCTGCAATGTCAGGTGGTATGGGCGGAGGTGCTATATATAATTCTCAGGCTGATATTGGAAACATAACCGGTGATTTTATTAAAAACTATGCTCTAAGTCCTTATTATTCGGCAATGGGCGGCGCTATTTTAAACGAATCAGGACAAATAGGTAATATCACAGGCGATTTTATTGCAAACTACGCTCAAGGGACTTATACAGCAATGGGCGGTGCGATTGCTAATACTTCTGTAATTGGTAATATCAAAGGCAACTTTATGGATAACAAAGCCGTAACTGATTCTCAAATGGCTTTAGGCGGTGCTATAGCTAATTTTGGTGTCTTTGGAAAAATTGAAGAAGTAACAGGTTCAACCAGACAATCTGTACATTATGAATTTACTCCCGGTGAAATTATTAATTCATCGTTCGTAAATAACGTTGCAGAAAATAAAAATGCTGACGGAATTGCCGCGGGCGGTGCAATATTCAGTATCACCGATTTAAATATTACTGCAGACAACGGTTTATCTTTGTTTAGCGGAAACAAAACCATTAAAGGCGATAAAGAAGAATCAAACGCTATATCTATTTACGGCATAGGTACTAAACTCGAGGACGGCACATATGTTTATGTTGATTTAGCCTCTATGATTACTGGTTATGAGACTGTTAAACCTGATGTACCTAATGTCTCTAAAGAAAATCCTGCAACTTTGACTCTGAAAGCTGTTAATAACGGTGTTATACGGTTTGATGACAAGATAAAAGGCGGTGCAATCGATATGTCGGCATCCGGCGGTATTTCTGAAATAGGGAATGGGGTTTCAACTTTGATTAACGCTGCTCCTGTTTCTGTTGCTGTAATAAAAGATCCGTCAGCTGCTTTTAATTTAAAGATTACAGGCGACTCTACAGGTAAAGTTATTTTAAATAACGATGTAATAAACGCCAACATTTCATTAGATAATACAAACCTGTATCTTGGCAGAGAGAATGTGTTTGATGAATCACAAAAATTGAGTCTTAATTCCGGTTCAATGTACATGACGAATAACAGTGTCGGTACAATGCATATCCCTGTACTTAATCTGAATGGAGATACAAATCTTGCTGCTGATGTTGATCTTAAAAATGCAAAGATGGACAGAATAACAGCTGACACATACAATGTTAATGCTGATGCTTATCTTAACGTAAATCAGCTTAATCTTTTAAATGATGCAACTAAAGATGTTACGCATGTATTGTTTGCTGATAAGGAATTAGCACCAAATGTTCAATACACGGGCATAAATCCTGTAGCATACTCAAAAATATGGAAATATGACGTATCATACGGAACTAATCCGGAAGATAAACTCGGGTATTTTACATTTGTCCGCGGTGCTGCAGGCAACGCAAACAGCTATAACCCCTCTGTACTGGCAGCACCTGTTGTTCAGCAGGCAGGTGCTTATACTACCCAGCTGCAGGCGTTTAACTATGCCTTCCAGCATGCTGATACATTTATGAACATACCGTATATTGAACGTGTTGCTATGAAAAATCAGGGGCGTTACGCACTCTCTCCTACAGGAGATGCAACGGACATTGGAACTTTTTCACCACTTCTTACCAAAGAAGAGGATGCCGGTTTCTGGGTAAAGCCTTATGCCAGTTTTGAATCAATACCACTTAAAAACGGTCAGAAAGTTTCGAACATAAATTACGGTACTCTTGTTGGATATGATAGCCCTCTTACAACGCTTTCAAACGGTTGGGAACGTGTATTAACCGGTTATATCGGATATAACGGCGCATCTCAAAGATATCAGGGCGTTGATGCATATCAAAACGGCGGATTGTTAGGCTCTACTGCAACCTTCTACAAAGGTAACTTCTTTAACGCAACAACTTTAAGTGTAGGAGCTTCCGCAGGTGATGCAAGTACAATGTACGGCTCTGAAAACTATACAATGTTGATGGCGGGTATCGGTAACAAAACAGGTTATAACATTGAATTTTGGGACGGAAAAATGATTTTTCAGCCAAGTATGTTAATATCTTATAGCTTTATAAATACTTTTGATTACAATAATGCTGCGGGTGTACGTATTGATTCTGATCCGCTCCATGCAATCCAGCTTGCTCCGGGAATAAAATTAATTGGAAATACCAAGAACGGCTGGCAGCCATACATTGGTGTGAACATGGTATGGAATTTGCTTAATGATACAAAAGTTATGGCGAATGATGTACGTCTTCCTGAAATGAGTATAAGACCATATGTTCAGTACGGCGCAGGTGTTCAGAGACGTTTCAATAATGATTTCCTTGGATATTTCCAGACAATGATACACAACGGCGGACGAAACGGTGTGTCATTGACAGCAGGTTTAAGATGGAATATCGGCAATAAATGAATATAAATGTAGTGTTGAGCTTAAAGCCCAACCTACACGCTTTATGTTGGTGGGCACGCCTTAGGGCTTTGCCCACCCTACAACTGGACGTCATCCTGAGGAGCGAAGCGAGCTCAGGATCTTACCTGTTAAAAAAGATAACAAAAAACGTCTGTCAGATTCTGAACACACACAATCCTCGCAAACCTGCAGCGATGGACGCTTCAGAATGACTGGGAAATGTTATTTCCAGTAAAATAAATTATTCTGTGCGGGCACATTATTTTTCCTAATAGTAAGTTATTGCATCACAACTTATGCAGCCTGAGTTAATACGGACAGTCTGTTGTTTTGCAAGCTGTTTTGCAGTTCGCTTTGGGTTTTGCTTTCTTTGTATATTTGCATTAATTCCTTCCAGCCTTCAACAAACTCAACATTGTCGACAAGTACGGATTTCGGAATCCCTGCGTGGTGGATTTTAGGAAGTAATTCATCAACACGATATTTAATAGGGTCAGATATTCCGTCATCAGTATCGTTGCATATAAAATATTTCTGACCTTTTTTATCAGTATCTATGCCGATAATAGTTATTTCGTGTCCGCCAATAACATTGTTATCACTGTCACAGTATGTGTAACCGATGATAACATTATCCCCGCCGTTCAGCGTGTTTTGTATGTGAGACAAGGTTTCGCTCTGGTCACACTCATAGCCTACAAGTCTGCCATTGTCGTCTATTTTTTGATAAGTAACACACACTTTACCTTTGCCTGTTGCCAGTTCTTCTGCAAAGTTTTTTTCTATATCAATAAGACCGCTGTCATCATCGTTATATTTAGGTATTCTTTTATCGATAAGCGAATCGTAGGTGTTTTGTGCACCGACATTCATAAATGTAGATTGCATCAATACATCAACAAGTGACCTTTCGTCCGGGTCTTTGTAGGAATTTTGGATTCTTGCCCTAATTATTGCATTTCTGTCAGGTCTTAGTTTGACTACGAGCGTGTTCCAATTTTCCATTTTGTGCTCTGTACCGAATTCATTAAGCATCCATACTGTGTCAAGAAGCCCCTGAGATAATTCATTCACATTAATTTTTTTTGTTATGCACATGTCTTCTGATGTAAGACCGGCAACCATTCTGGCAAACTCTGCCGGCATTCTGTGTGCAATATCAAATTCAATGCTTGCTGCTGGGCAGGTGCTGGATTTTACATCAAGATCGTAAGAAGAGATGTTTTTTCCTTGTGCAGTTTCGTGATTAATAATCTCGGGCTGCAGGTTAACAGGAATATCTCCGAATTTTTGCGGAATAATGTACGGATGTTTTATCGCTTTTATTGTTTCTTCTAAGATGTTCTTTTTATCCAATCCTTGTGCTCTTTTTACGGTGGCTATAGTGTATAAATTATCTAAAGTTGTTGTTCCGTCATTAGAATTTGCGTTAAGTAATTTGCCGTTTTTTAAAAGCTCTTGCAAATCCTTTCTGGCTTTTTTATCAATTATCGAGGAGATTTCGTTATACTTGTTTTTCTCGTCTCTGCTAGAAAGCGAAGTCCTTATCTGATTTACTCCAAAAGATGGCATAAAGTATTGAGTGTTATAAATGGCATTTGTATGCGAAATACCTGCAGCAGGATTTGTTGCATTATTGTTCGAAACACCCTTTAGACCGTTAAGAGTATTGGCTTTCGGCATATTCACATTGTAATTGTTTAATGCTGAAATATTATACACTTCTAATTTTCCACCTTTTTCTATATGTTTAAAACCCGAACATTTTAAAATTTGCTTTTTTTGCTATAATTTATAAGTAATGTTAACAAATTTTTATATTAGTTTGAAGTTTTGATAAAAGATTTAGATATAAGTAAAATCAAATTTTTGCCGATTTCACAGGAAAATTTAATACTTTCATTGGACAGGCTCACACGTTTTAAGTATCCGGAAACAAAATACTACAGGGTATTTACGGATATTTTATGCAAGTATTTATTATACCCTAAATTGTCTAAAAAAGAAATATTGGAACTTGAGCCTCAAGTATTAAAAAGTTTTATTGAAGTTGTATGGAATGATTCCGTAAAACAATATGTGCCAGATGCTGCTGTTGATGACAAATTTAATGCACTGCTTAAACAGGAGGTTTACGATACATACAATATTTCAGATAACGTTAAAACACTGGTGGAAGCTGATTTAAATATCAATGCAGTGCTGTCTATAATGCAAAAAAGCTCTGAATATGACAATTTGCCCTTGAATATTAAATATCTGCTCAAACTCAAGCATTGTGAAACGGATAAAGCAGCATTAAGAGAAAAATTCAGTCTGCTTTTTCCTGTTGAAAAGGTTGTTCTCTGCGAGGGAATCACGGAGGAAATTTTATTGCCCGGTTTCGCCAGATTATGTGGCTATGATTTTTATAAAAACGGGGTAAAACTTATCGGTGCAGGCGGCAAAAGTCAGGTTGCGCGTTTGTATTGCGAATTAAAAGAAGAACTTAAAATCCCTGTGTTTATATTGTTAGATGCGGATGCAAAACCAACTTCTGATGCAATTGAGCCGATTTTACGTGATTGTGATTCTATTTACCTTATAAAACACGGTGAGTTTGAGGATATTTTTTCTTTGAATTTAATCAAGAGAACTATTAATAACAGATATAAGAATATTTGTGAAGCTTGCGTCGCTGATTTTAAGCACGATGAGCCAATGACCAGAGTGCTTTCTGAATTTTTCAGAATACATGAACTCGGGGATTTTCAAAAAGCAGAGTTCGCAAAGGAACTGGCGCAAAATTTAAAGTATGAGACCGATTTGACAGAAGAGATTCATCAAATTATATCAAAAATCAAAGAGTTAAGTTTATAATAAAAAAGCCCCGCTATCCGGAGCTTTTTTATTTATAAATAATCTGAATTTAATATTCGATATTGATTTGAGAAAACATAACAATTTTGTTTTTCCCTCTCTTTTTAGCGTTATACAGTGCGTGTTCTGCGTATCTAATGAGAGTGTTTGCGTCTTCCTCAACATTTTGTAAAAACGGATAAGAAGCTATACCGCCGGAAATTGTGATAGGATGTCTTTCTTCTTCGCCTGCCGGTATAAATTCCATTTTTTCGATTTCTCTTCTGAATCTTTCAGCAAACAAAAATGCGTTTTCCTCTGGAGTATTAGGCAAAAGAACTATGAACTCTTCGTCGCCGTATCTTGTAAGGATATCTTCTTTTCTTATAAAACCTTTTAACATTTCCGCAATTTTTTTGAGTAGAACATCACCCCAGTCGTAACCGTACATATCGTTTACAACTTTGAAAAAGTCAATGTCCAGAAGTAAGCAGCTTAATTTTGTATCATATCTTTTTGAACGTGAAATCTCCGCTTCAAGACGTTCATGTAGGAATTTACGGTTATGCAGCCCGGTAAGAGCATCCGTTGTAGAAACCTGATTGATTGTTTCTTTTAACTCTTTTATTTTTAAAAGGTTTTTTAATCTTAGATTGAGCTCTTTTTCGTCAATAGGCGTTGTTACATAGTCATATGAATCACCTCTGAAAATGATATCATCATTAAACTTTTCTGCAACAATTAACGCAGGTGCAGGGAGTTTAGTCACCATTGAGATGTCTTTAAGCTTTTCAATCGAACAGTTGAAAACAAGAGCTGACGGATTGAATTTTTGCGCATCTTTAACTTCTTCAAGACTTTTAGTCCGAACATCATATTCTTCGTTCTTTGATAGAATTTCGTTTAATTGAGTGTTATCTCTGTCGCTGAAAATTACAATATTTTTCATAATAAATTATCCTTGTGTTTTCTTATTATCTTTATAATACCAAATGTGTTTATAAATGTATATAATTAATTTATACGAACTGTAAATTAATTAATGTAAATTCTTTGTTTTAAGTAATTAGCGTGTGCTATTGTGTTCTTATCACGTTTCGGTATTATATACTGTAAATGTTGTATGGAATAATGAAATTAATGATTTTATTATATTAATATATTAGATGATTGGGGGATATTACTTTGGCTAAGCCACAGTATAAGAACGATTATATACAAGGTTACAGAAACTACACTACGCAAACACGCTCAAAATATTCAAGTAACATTAGACCTGCTTATGTAAAAAGGAAAAAAACGCCTAAACATAAAGCTAATCCTCTGGCGTTATTTGTAAATATCATTCTGGCTGCATTGTTTGTCATTTATGTAGCTCCGGTGTATTACAATCACGTCACAAGACCTGTTTTGACAAGAGCTAACAAATATCCTGAAATAAAAACTGATATGGGAAAAATAGCTTTTCCTACATCGAATTATTTACACAATAGTCATTTTATGGGGATGAATTATCTTCAGGGTACTGAGATTAAAAAACCACAAATGCAAAAACTGTATGAAACATACAGTATGACTGCTTTAGAGTCAAAAATTAAGAACCTTGCAGCAGCTTATCCGTCTTTAAAACCATCTGTTTATGTATGGGATTATGAATCAGGGAAACATGCTGATGTTGCATCTAATGACGTTTTTGCAACGGCAAGTATTATAAAAATTCCTGTGTTAATACAGCTTTTCCGCTCCATTGAAGCCGGCTCGATAAAACTCGATGATAAAATAGCAATGACTGATTATTATAAATCAGAAGGGTCAGGAAGTCTCCAATTTAAAGGTGCTAGAAGTGTTTATACTGTTGATGAACTTGCACGTGTTATGATTACTGAGTCAGATAACTCTGCAACTAACATGCTTCTTGCTGCGACAGGCGGTATGAATGCTCTTAACCAGTCTTTGAGAAAATGGGGGATGAAAGAAACAAGAATAAACGATTGGCTTCCGGATCTTGCCGGTACTAATGTTACTACGGCAAAGGAAATGGCAACTTTGCTCTATAACATTGATAATCCTAATTTCTTGTCGCTTAATTCCCGTGAAAAGATGATAGATTATATGAGTCACGTTCATAACAACAGACTTATTCATGCAGGATTGCCAAAGGAGGCAATATTTATACACAAAACAGGTGATATCGGTAAAATGCTTGGTGATGCAGGTATTGTCTATACTCCCAACGGCAAAAAGTATATAGTTGTAATGCTTGTAAACAGACCTTATAACTCTCCGCTGGGTAAAGATTTTATCGTAGCAGCATCTTCTTTAATATATAACTATATGATTAATACAAACCTCTAAAATTTTTATTGATATTGTTTTTATCTTATATTATAGTTAATATATCAATATTTTGTTATGATTTAAACTTTGGAGAATAAAATGACTCATCAAAATCAGATAATTAAGGTAGCCTGGGAATTGAATGAAAACAGTGAAAACAGATATCAGCTTGTATATGAAATCGCTGAACTTGCAAAAAAACTTGTTGATGAATATCAAATGAAAAAACCTAAAGACGAATTGGGTTTTGATGATTACGGTTTTGATAATTCCATTAAAAAAGAAAATCCTGTAGAGCATGCTATAATGGTTAAAGCATCTGAATCTGACGAAAGCAGACTTGTCGGATAATTTTCTTTTATAAAACATATTTAAAAAGTTCTCCTGATACAGGAGAACTTTTTTATTGAAAGCTATTTGAAATAAATAAAGCGCCCTAAAATATTTAGAGCGCTCTATTTATTTCAAGCTTTAAAACTTATTTTGCCAATAATTTGTTGACAGCTAAAGTTAATCTTGATTTTTTTCTTGCAGCTGTGTTTTTGTGTAAAACACCTTTGGAAACAGCTTTGTCGCATAATTGGTATGCATGGCTCAAAGCCGGTTTCAATTCTGCTTCATTTTTGGCATTTGCTAATTCCAAAGTTTTTCTTATTGCAGTTTTGATTTCAGACTTTACAGCAACGTTTCTTTGTCTGTTTCTTTCTGCAACGAGAACTCTTTTTTTAGCGGATTTAATATTAGCCATTGTTTATTTTCCTTTCATTTGCATATATACGGGCTGCAGGATATTACTTTGGTATTCATAACCAAAACGCCATTATCTTTTCACAGCCCCACTGTAATCTGCAAAGAGGTTTGGTGAGTAATTTTATTATAATGCAAGAAAAATTCTTTACAAGCTCATTAAAAATATATTTTTGTTAATATTTCTTAATATTTCACAAAAAAGTGTTATAAATTTGAAAATTTGGGCATTATATAAATATATCCATATATCCTCGTGTTAGTAGAAAAAATACTTTTGGGCATTCATTGCGAATGCTCTTTTTTTATCTTTGTTTTTTTGATTTGTGCATCTATATGCCTATAAAAGAGCAAAAGCGGATATTTTGTACCCGCTTTTGCTTATAAATTTTATTGTAGAAGTATTAATGATTTTTATTCTTCATCTTCTTCCTGAGATTGGTCAGATACTTCTTCAACCATATCTTCGGCGTCAATACCATATTCTTCTTCTACAATCGGTTCTTCATCTTCTGTGTCATCAACCGGCTCGTCAACATAGTCATCTTGTGCCTGCTGCTCTTCTTCATATTGAGCCTGATAAGCTGCTTCTGCCTGTGCTGCTTGAGATTCGTTTTTGATGTCTATCTTCCAGCCTGTCAGTTTGTGAGCCAATCTTACGTTTTGACCTTCTCTGCCGATTGCAAGGCTCAACTGGTCATCAGGTACAATAACGAGCGCCTCGTGAGCATTTTCGTCGTCAGCGAGAATATCAACAGAAAGTATTCTTGCCGGAGAAAGTGCATTGACTATGTATTCAACAGGATCTTCCGACCATCTTACGATATCAATTTTTTCGTTTTTAAGTTCGCCGACTATAGTTTGAATTCTTGAACCTCTTGGTCCGATACAAGCGCCTACAGAATCGATTTCAGGGTCATTTGAGTGTACTGCGAGTTTTGTTCTGAAACCTGCTTCTCTGGCAATTGATTTAATTTCAACAATGCCGTCTTCGATTTCCGGAACTTCAAGTTCAAACAGCTCTCTTACTATTTCTGCGTGTGCGTGTGAAACAATTACCTGCGGCAATCTGTTTGTTTCTTTAACGTTAAGCACAAAAACTCTTATTCTGTTGCCGGGTTTATAGTATTCTCCGGGGATTTGTTCTCTGAACGGTAAGATAGCGTCTGTTTTTCCGATATTTACATATACATTTCTGTTTTCAACACGCTGAATAATACCTGTTGTCAGAGTACCTTTCTTTTCCATAAACTCGTCTAAAACGAGTTTTCTTTCAGCTTCTCTGATTCTTTGGGTAATAACCTGTTTTGCGGATTGTGCAGCTATACGTCCAAAGTTTTCAGGTGTTACTTCAATTTTAACTTCGTCTTCAAGTTCAACTTCGTCATCAATTTCTTTTGCATCTTCCAACGAAATTTCCAGATTTTCATCTTCAACATTTTCAACAACGAGTTTAGTTCTGAAAACGCCGATTTCACCTGTTACTTCATCTAAGATTGCTTCTACATTAGGCGCTTCTTTAGCTCTGATATGTTTTTTGTAAGCTGCAACAAGTGCATCTTTTAAGGATTCTATAATAACTTCTTTAGAGATTCCTTTTTCTCTTTCCAGTTCTTCTGTTGCTTCAAAAAGAGCAGTTCCGATTTTAATCATCTTGTTCTCCTATATCTCTTCCATATGTAATTGTGCTTTTAATATTTTGTCTTTAGGTATAGTGTATTCTTTATTGTCGTCGAGCTTTATTACAGTTAAACCTCTTTCGACATCAAAATCCGCTATTTTACATAAAAAATGTTTTTCGTCCGTACCTTCAATAAGACTTTTTAGTTTTAAATCAATTGTCTTTCCGTTAAAAATAATAAACTCTTTGTCGGACTTTAATTTTCGTTCCAACCCCGGAGAGCTGACTTCAAGATAAAATTTTACAGGGATAAGCTCATCAAGGAACGGATTCAAACTGCGTGAAACATTTTCGCAATCATCGAGTGTAACACCGCTGTCTTTGTAGAGAAATATTCTTAAGAACCACTTTCCTGATTCTTTAGAAAAATCAATTTCTATAGGAATCATGTTATATCTCATTGCTGTATTTTCAATGAGAGGTGTAAGTTTTTCAAGAATTTCTGATTTACTAAAGTTCGCGGGCTGCATAATATCCCCCTGCAAATTTTTGTTTTAAATAAAAAAGAAACGGTAGTGCCGTTTCTTTTCCTAACACATTTAATAATAACATTAAATTGAGATTTTTCAATACAATTGTGAATAATTCTTTATCTTTTCTTAATTAAAAACCTATAGACTCATAAATTTGTTGAGTTATAATTTATTTGTGGAATCAGATTTTGGAGTTCGATTTTAAATATAATGGAAAATACTAATAAGCGTGTCGATTTTAATATCAACCTTGCACAATCTTTTGATGAAAATAATATTGATAAAGGTTTTGAACTGATTGATTTTGTTAGTTCTGTAAATATTTCCTGCGCAATTACAGGCGGTTGTCCGATTGCAATAAAAAAGGCTGTTGAATACTGCAAATTCAAGAGCAAAGAAATAGGTGCGCTAATCTCTTTACCTGAGTCTGTATCAGATCCTTTTTCATTAAGTGAAGAAGAGATTGCTGCTATTGTCTTATACCAGCTCGGGGCGATTTCTTCATTTACAAGGGCAGCAAGTCTTAACATCGAACATGTCAGACCCTGCGGGTTGATGTATCAGGCTGCAGCACAAAGTCTTGATTTTTCGGTCGCAATTGCCAAAGCTGTTAAAACTTACAGCGAGTGGCTTATGTTATACGGTGCAGCAGGCAGTGTTATTAAAGAAACCGAGGCTGCTGCAAATATTAATATTGCTCAGGAAGTCTTATTGAACAAAAAATATAATTCAAATGCTGCTGCGGATTTTTCTGCTGAAAACATCAACAGCAGCGAACTGTTATTGTCGCGTTTTAGACATTTAATCAGTAACAGTGAAATTGATTATGAGGAAAACGAATTTGCCAAAATTGAGTATGATACTATACATTTTGATGTGAATACTGAAAATCTGTCCGAAGTGCTTAAAGAAGCAAACGGAATTGTTGAACCCAGACCTGTAAATTACAACAAAGTTGCAGCCTCAGGATGGGTTGAATAAATTATTGAGTGATGATATCGGGAGAAGTATGTTGAAAAAGATTTTTAACAAAATTAGAATGCCGAAAGACGCAGGCTGGTTGTTGCCGGGGCTGCAGGTAAAAAGATGGTTCGGTTTAATAATAATTGGTACTGTTATAAGCTTACTTGGTTTATGCGTGCTTTTTAATATGCGTCCTGTATATTTTGCTGTTGGTATTTTAAAATATATTGCTACAACAGTTAATCAGGAACTGCTTGGAATTATTCTTGTATTTGCAGGCGCTTATATCTTTTTAAAAGGCTGGAAGAATACAAATTATTCGATACTTGATTTAACAGAAGACAGAGACAGACATGCTCTGTTGGAATCTTTATACAAAAGAAGAAAATTAAACTACGGTCCTAAAATCGTTGCTGTTGGCGGCGGAACAGGACTGTCTACAATGTTGAAAGGTATAAAAAAACTTACAAATAACATAACTGCAGTTGTCACCGTTGGTGATGACGGCGGCAGCTCAGGCAGGTTAAGACATGAAATGGGTGTGCTTCCGCCGGGTGATATCCGTAACTGTATTGCCGCCCTTGCAGACGATGAGGATTTGGTTACAAAACTATTCCAATACAGATTTAAAACAGGTGAAGGTCTGGAAGGACACAGTTTCGGCAATCTGTTTTTAACTGCGCTGTGCTCAATTACCGGTAATATGGTGCGTGCGGTACAGGAGTCATCCAAAGTCCTTTCCATCAGAGGCAGGGTTTTGCCTTCTACTTTAGATGATATGAAACTGGCAGCTGAACTGGAAGACGGTACAATCGTGCGCGGGGAATCAAGTATCCCTGAAACCGGCAAAAGAATCAAAAGGCTGTTTACTGAACCGGCAAACTGTAAAGCACTGCCGGATGTATTGCAGGCAATAAAAGAAGCCGATTTGATTATTTTAGGACCGGGAAGCCTTTATACGAGTGTTATCCCTAACCTGTTAATCAGAGAAATATCTCAGGCTATTTCAAAATCGAGTGCAAAAAAAATATATGTATGCAATATTATGACCCAGCCGGGCGAAACAACAGGATATACAGCATCTGAACATATTAAAGCAATATTAGACCATGCAGGATGTCCGGATATGATAGAATCTGTACTTGTGAATAATTCACTGCCGGATGATTTGTCACCTGACTATGCAGCGGCTAATTCTTATCCTGTCGTTGTTGATGTTGATAAGATTAAAGCTCTCAACATTAATGTTGTTGCAACAAGACTGTATGAAGAAAATGAAGAAAAATATGTCCGTCACAGTCCTTCAAGACTGGCAAGAGCTATAAGCTACTGGTATAAAAAACAATTGAAGAATAAGAACGGCAATAAAAAAGTAAGTAAGGTGTAATATGTCAGTCGAAACAAAGCTTAAAGATGTTACAGTCGCTACTTTTGCAAAAAAGAAACAAAATAATGAAAAAATTACTATGCTGACAGCATATGATTATTCAACAGCAAAGTATTTTGACGAGGCAGGCGTTGATGCTATTCTTGTCGGCGATTCTGTTGGAATGGTAGTGCTAGGCTATGATTCAACAGTACATGTAACAATGCAGGATATGTTGACGTTTACATCTGCAGTAACAAGAGGTGCAAAGAGATGTTTGGTTGTAGCTGATATGCCTTTTATGAGCTATCATTTATCGGTCGAAGAAGCACTAAAGAATGCAGGAGCTCTTATTAAAGCAGGTGCATCAGCAGTCAAACTCGAAGGCGCAACCGAACATATTTTAAATGTTGTTCAAAGATGTGTTGAATCAGGTATACCGGTTGTAGGGCATCTGGGATTCACTCCCCAGTACTTGAACGTGTTAGGCGGATATAAAATACAGGGAAAATCCGCAGAAAAAACAGAATTTATACTTCAGCAGGCTAAAAAATTACAGCGGGCTGGCGCGTTTTGTGTTGTTTTAGAAATGGTTCCTGAAGAGTCTGCTAAATATATTACGGAAAATCTCGATATACCGACTATAGGTATAGGCGCAGGGCGATACACCGGAGGTCAGGTGCTTGTCGCAGACGATATTCTCGGAAAATACGGAGAATTTAAGCCGAAATTTGCAAGAAAATACGCTGATTTGCATTCAATTATCAAAAATGCTGCATCAGACTATGTCAATGATGTTCATACCGGCGCATTTCCTGCCGAATCAGAGGTGTTTCACCTGGATGATGCCTCGTTAAGTGAATTACAAAAGTTGCAGGAGATAAATAAAAATGAGCTTAGTTGTAGTAAATGAAATAAATAAACTCAGAGAAATTATAAAAGAATACAAAAAGCAAGGCAAAAGCATTGCTCTTGTTCCTACTATGGGATGTCTTCATAACGGGCATAAATCGCTTATGCAAAAGGCGCATTCAGTTGCTGACATTACTGTTGCATCGGTGTTTGTAAACCCGATTCAATTCTGTCCAGGTGAGGATTATGATAAATATCCGAGAACCTTGGAATCAGATAAAGCAGTTGCACAAGAAGCCGGCGTTGACATTATTTTTGCTCCATCAGTCAGTGAAATGTATCCTAATCTGGAAAAATTTTCAGATTTAACAATGGTTGCTCCTCCATATGAACTTACGGATATAATGTGTGGAAAATCCCGTGTTGGACATTTTGACGGTGTTGAAACGGTTGTTACTAAACTTTTCAATATTGTTCAGCCGGATATTGCGTGTTTTGGAATGAAGGATATTCAACAGCTCTTTTTAATAAAAAAGATGGTAAGAGATTTAAATTTTCCTGTTGAAATAATTCCGTGTCCTTTGGTGAGAGAAGAAAGCGGTTTGGCTTTAAGCTCAAGAAACAAATATCTTACAGAAGAGCAGAAAAAGTCTGCGTTATCTTTGAGCAGAGCACTTTTTGCAATAAGAGATGTGTATAAAGCAGGCATAAAAGAAACCAAAAAATTATTTGATACAGGATTGACAAATCTTGATAAAAATGTTGAACTAGAGTATCTGGAGTTTGTGGATTTTGATACCTTCAAACCCGTGGAAAATATATCCCACACCGCTATATGTGCTCTTGCTGCGCGGGTCGGAGATGTTAGATTGATAGACAATATTGTACTTGAGGTATAAATGTTTTATAAGATAGCAAAATATCTTGACAATTTCTTTGAAGAAATTAAGTATATGATTACTCTCATAGCATTTTTTAATATTGCTATGGCTGTTTTGTTTTTTATATACTGGCTTGTGTTCAGTGCAAGACTTACAATGCCTTACTGGCTTGAGCTTTTTATTTGGAATGTTATTGATTTCTTTGCTCAAAGTATAAAAGGAACTCCGTTCTATAAAGAGATTATACCTGTTTTGCCTGTTTTAGTTTCCGGTATATTTATAATTATCACATATTTTTTGAACTGCTTTGTTGTATTTTTGGAAAACAATCACGAGCGTTTAAATAAAAAAGTTGATGATTACAAACATAAAATTGCTAAAAAAATCAATGAAGAACTGCAACACGACTTTATAAAAGAACTTAAGAAAAACAGTCATATGCTGTTGAAAATTAAGATTGCAGCTACTATGCATTCATCTTATCTGACAGCAATGACTGATGCTCAGGTTGATACGGCAAAACTCGAGGAAAAAATCCAAAAAGGTATACTTGCCGCAATGAATGAGTCGTATATACAAGAAAAATCTATATCAAACGGTTCTTTAACCTTTCTTTTAAATGATATTTCTATGTCAAAAGATTTTATAGTAAACCTTGTTACTAATTCATCAAGACTCATAAAGCCTGAAATCGTACCGAAACTCGAAATTGCTTTTTATTGCGCTGTTGATTTACTCGACAATCTTGCAGATTTGCCTGCAAGAGCAGCTTATCTTGACAGAGTATTAAACATTAAAATTAAAAATAAAATTATAGCTACACCAAAATATAAACTGTATTTCGAAACAATTTATCCGAGCCTCTACCATTTTGACGTAATGGGAGAGTACCACATTGAATCGGAAGAAGCCGGAAAATTGGATTCTGTTATGATATATGCATTAAGACGTAAATACTAAATTATTAGTATTGCTTCTTTTTCAATATAAGGAATATGTTCTTTTGAAATTACTTCTCCGGGGAGCAGCAGCGGAATTCCGGGCGGATATTTCATAATGCATTCACCGCATATTTGTCCCGCTGCCTGATTAACTTTAATAAGTTTTTTGGGCTTGCTGCGTGCTATTCTTGGAGGATATTTTATATCTGTTTTTAAATTATGTATTTTGATATCATCAGAACAAAAAATGCGGTCTGATTTCGTTTTCATAATCTTCTTTAGAGCACATAATAACTGTTTTAGCATATTTTTATCAGTGCCTATTCCTGTAATAAACAGCATAGCATTTTGGGTTGAATATTCTTCTTCAATGCGATATTTGCGATTAAGAATGTCTGCTATGTCATTTGCATTGCATCCATCCAATTTTAATAAAATTTTTGTCGGGTCACTGTCATAAGGATATGCTTTTATTTCTTTTGGCAGAGCTTTAATAAAAGCGTTTATATCTTCAATGAGTTTTGCAATATGTTTTATACCTTTATCGGAGTGCAGATATTCAACAGTTGCTTCTATGTCAGCCATAAGCGGATACGATGGAGAAGTTGTGTTTATCAAATTTAATGAGTTTTGGACAGATTCCGGCAAAATGCTGCTTGATTTTGAAATATGTAATAAAGCTGCAGGATTGACTGCACCGGCAGTTTTATGAAGGGATTGTATGCTCAAGTCCGCTCCCTGCAGTATTGCAGGTTTTGATTTAAACTTTCCAAAATTTAGCAGTGCGCCATGAGCCTCATCAACGATAAGTATTACATCATGCTCTTTACAGATTTTTGATATTTCATAAATATCGCTGAATATGCCTTCGTAGGTAGGACTTGTGATTATAAGCGCCTTTATGTCTTTGTTTTTATTTAAATAATCCTCAATATCCTGCCTTGTAACCCCTTTATAGATACCCCATTCGTTGTCATATTCCGGTGAAAACCATACAGGTATTGCACCTGTTAAGACAAGCCCGTTGTAAACCGATATATGACAATTCCTTGCTACAAGCACTCTGTCATTGTCTTGTAATACAGTCAGCATAGCAGCAAGGATACCCGATGTAGAACCGTTTATGAGCATAAATGATGCTTTGGAATCATATATACTGGATATTCTGTTAAGAACACTCTTTATTGTGCTCTGCGGCGCTCTTAGATTGTCAAAACCTTCGATTTCGGAAAAATCCGCTTTAAAATACGTTGAACCAAGTATTTTTTCTGCCTGAGGAACTACAAATCTTCCCTGCGCATGTGATGGAGTTGTAAAAAGCAGGGTATTTTGCTTTTTATAATAATCCTTAATTTTTTTTGTAAGACTCATATTTGATTTAATTTTTTGTTGTAAAATTGTACTGTTAGATTATACAGGAAATACACTATTAATAATACTGAAATAAAATCTAAAATAGAGGATTTGTCGAAACTCCTTAACAAATACAGTAAGGAATACTATGAGCTTGATTCTCCTACTGTGTCGGATATAGAATACGACAGGTTATTTAAGGAACTTGTGGAGCTGGAGAACAAATATCCTGAGTTTAAATTATCAGATTCTCCGACTAATAAGGTGGGAGCAGTATCGGAAAAGAAATTTGCCCAGCATAAGCATAAAATGCGTTTATACAGCCTTGACAACACATATTCTTATCAGGATTTGGAAAACTGGTATGACAGGCTGCAAAAAACATATTCACTGGATACGCCTCCTGAGCTGGTCTGTGAGTTGAAGATAGACGGTCTGGCAATTTCTCTGAATTACGAAAACTCAACCTTTGTGCTTGGCGCTACACGCGGTGACGGAGTTGTAGGCGAAAATATTACTAAAAACCTTAAAACCATTAAAGCAATACCGGATAAGATACCGGAAAACATTGCTTCACTTGAAGTCCGTGGCGAGGTATTTATGCCGGTCGATGTTTTTGAAAAGCTTAATGAAGTTCAAAAACAAAATAATGCTAAAGTTTTTGCCAATCCAAGAAATGCCGCAGCAGGCTCTTTAAGACAGCTTGATGCCGAAATAACACGCAAACGCGGGTTGTCAATGTTTGCGTATTACGGTCGTATCGACAGCGGTGAAGTATCCATAAAATCGCACTCTGAAATGCTTGAATTTTTAAAAGAGCAGGGCTTTAATGTTAATCCTAATTACGCAGTGTGCAAGAATATTGGTGAGGCTGTAAATTACTGCAAAATCTGGGATGAAAAGCGTAAAAAACTTGATTATGCCACCGATGGAGTTGTTATTAAAATTAACAGTTTTGCCCTTCAAAATGAAATGGGCTACACAGCCAGAGCACCCAGATGGGCAACAGCATACAAGTTTCCGCCGGAAGAAATGTCTACTATTGTAGAAAATATTGAAGTAAATGTAGGCAGAAGCGGCGCTATAACACCTGTAGCCGTTTTAAAACCTGTTTTTATATCTGGTTCAACTGTTCAAAGAGCTACTTTGCACAATTTTGACGAAATAAAAAGACTCAATATAAACATTGGCGACAGGGTTCTAATAAAAAAAGCGGCAGAAATCATACCTAAAGTTATCTGTGTTACAGAGCATGCTAATAAGTCACAAAAGCCGTTCTCCCCACCTGAGCTGTGCCCGTCGTGCGGAACAAAGTTAGTTCCGGCAGAGGGTGAAGTTAATTTATACTGCCCTAACAGCAGATGCTGTCCGGATCAAATAAAAGCAAAAATTGAATACTGGGCGTCAAAAGACTGCATGGATATTGACGGTATTGGTGGCAATATAGTTTCTCAGCTTGTTGAAACAGGATTGGTTAAAACTCCTGCTGATTTGTACGGGCTTACGATTGATGACTTAAAAAAATTAAATCTGATTGCAGACAAATCCGCTCAAAATTTATACAATGTTATACAGGCTTCCAAAAGACCTACTCTGGCTAGATTTATAAATTCCCTCGGCATAAAACATGTCGGCAAGGAAATGTCAGAGTTGCTGGCTAATAAATTTTTAACCTTGCAAGCGTTAAAATCGGCAAGCTACTCAGAAATATTGACTATTGACGGTTGCGGAGAAAAAATAGCCGCCAGTATTCTTGATTTTTTCTCTGATTCATACAATAATGATATTCTTGGCGCTCTTGAAAAATATGGCGTTGTAGCTCAAAATGTTGATGATAATAGAGTATCACAGATTTTTGCAGGAATGACTTTTGTCATCACAGGCACTCTTTCGGACACAAGAGATAAATTTAGTGCACTTATTAAAGCAAACGGGGGTAAAACCTCTTCATCCGTAAGTAAAAATACATCTTATGTACTCGCCGGCGATAATCCAGGTTCAAAATACGATAAGGCACTTGCTCTCGGAGTAAAAATTATAAATGAAAATGAATTTAAACAAATGATTGGCAATTAATATGAATAAAAAATTTAGTGTAATTAAAATAAATGGTATTAAAGGTATAATCCTTGCTGTGTTTTGCCTTGGCTGCTTAATGGCCGGTTTTTTAATGTTTCCCGGCTGGGTCTGTATGCATGTATGGAACTATTTTGCAGGATTTTTTATTCAGGCACCTGTTATGAACCTTGTACACGGGGTTATATTGTGGTGTATAATTGCACTTTCTGTTTATGCTCTTAATAAAGGTGATTTGGCTATTTCCTTCGGTACAGCTGCTCCGATATCGCCCAGTGAAGAGAGAATAAGAGAAGTTTTTAAAAAGATTAATGAACATAACGCAAAAAATATCTCAATTGCTCAAAAAAAGCTGGATGATGCTTCTAAGGAAGAAAATATCAGCTCTGAGCATGATGATAAATTAGTTAAATAAGGAACATTTTCCAATTTTTATTCGTCATGTTTTTACAACAAACCCCTTGCATATATAACTAATACACAAGGGGAGTTGAATAAATCCTTTTTGGCTAATTACTGTTGTTTAGCTGCTCTCTTTTCCATAATTTCAGGAATGGTAATTAAGCTTAAATACATTAAACCGCCAAATGCTACTAAAGTTAAAATTTCCATGATGCCACCTACTTATTCTGTTTAACTACAACATTTAACTATTACATGTATATAATTCCCAATTTTCAGAATTTATAACATATTTTTGGTTGATTTTTGGAAATTTGTAATAAAACTTTACAATTTTTATAGTAAGATGAGGGTTGTATGAATAAGAAATTAATAAATATGCTATTTTCAGACATGTGCTGTTCCGAGTGTAAAGCTGATTTTACTGAGGACTCGGTATTTGTTTTGAGAAAAGAAAAGAACTTGAATGTTATACAGGTAATTTGCCAGAACTGCGGCAAATCTTTCGGAATAGCAATTTTAGGTGACTGTGACGAGAAAGAGGCAGTAAAACATTCCCAAAACGAGCTTGCACTGCAAATTCAAGACGGTCCTGACGCTATTTGCTATGACGATGTTATAGACGCGCACAACTTTTTTAAAAACCTTGATGAAAGTTGGGAAAAATACATACCTGAGAACTTAAAAAAGAACTTATAAAATCGTTTTTTCTATGTAATTTAACACCAAGTCATTATAGCGTTTGTTAACTGTAGAGAAAGGAAATACTTCTCTTTGGGTAAACTTTTTCAGCTCATTAATTTTGACCTGTATGCGGGATTTAGGAGTCAAATCGATTTTTGTAGCAATTACAATTGACTCAAGTCCGTTGTATTCAAGCCATTCCTGCATTTGCAGGTCATTTTTTTGCAAGTCGTGTCTTGAATCGATAAATTGTACTAACAATTTTAAGGAATCTCTTTTTAAAAGATATTCTTCGAGGTTCTTTTGCCACTGATTTTGCATTTCTTTAGAAACTTGTGCATAACCGTAACCCGGTAAATCTGCAATGATAAACCTGTCATCAATGTTAAAAAGATTAATAAGTCTTGTTTTACCCGGCTTGTTGCTTGTTTTTGCAAGCTTTGAATTGCAGCATACAGTATTTATAAATGACGATTTGCCAACATTAGAGCGTCCGAGAAGAGCAATTTCCGGAAGGTTATAATTTGGACACTGTGAGAGATTTTGTGCGCTCGTGAGAAATTTTGCCTGTTTGATTATCATTTTTACCGCTCAATATCTTTTTTTTATACAATACTGCTGAAAGAAGATTATATGCACCGGGACTGTTATACACATTAATTTGAGCTGATTCATCAGACAAATTAAACTGTATTTTATTTGGTACATCCACACCGTCCGCTTCAACATGACAAATTTGTATTATCCGATCACGAATAATACTCAATGGTTCAGCCATAAATGTTTCGAAAGTTTGAAAAATATTAATCTTCTTCATCACGCCTATATTAACAAACAAGCATGTGAAATTCAAATTTTAAACCTTATTTATAAAGGATTGGTAAAGATTTTAAGGTATTTTTTTACATTCTTGTAACTAGAAATGCATTCCCTGTTATTATGCATTCAAGTTCAATTGGAAATCGTTCTTAACGTTTGTATCCAATATTTTCTGCATGCTTTCCAATTCGGAAGCAGCAGCTTTTTGCTGTGTCTCCAAGTTTTTCTGCTGCAATTCAAGGTATGAATCCATTGCTTGCAACTGTTGAACTCTGGGATCGCTTTCCCAATCTACATCTGACAACTGCATTGTCTGATATGCAATCTGTTGTCTTTTGTTGCTGATAGAAGTGATGCTGTACTCCAAGTTGCTTTTGTACAACGTCAAAGACAATAATCTTGTGTTAATAGCCCCTATAGTCATTTTGCTCTCCTTAAAACTTAGTCTAGGTACGGTGGTAAATAGTTTAATGGTATTTATTAGGTATTAGTGATAAACCTTTTTGTTTATCTTTTTTCTCTCTGTACATATATAAAAAAATTTTGTTATAGAAAATTGCTATATTTGTTATATATTGCTTAACATTTGTTTACATTTTGTATATACATGCTAAAAAGCAAGACTGGTGGGTTATTTCAGTCTTGCTTTTAAATTATAGAGTATATACTTTGTATTTACTTATTTTTTAATGCAGATTCTAATGCAGCTTCCAGAGTGGCTATTTTTGCTTCCAGCGCAGCTATTTTAGCATTATCAGAGTCTTTTTGGATAGATATATTTTCGTGTCTTTTTTGATATGCATCAACAAGTGCGCTAACCTTTGTTTTGAAAAACGCACAAAGCGCAAAGCCTGCTGTGTGTGAGATGACAAATATTAAAATTGCAAGATATATAAGCTTTGTCGTATACATTTTTTGCATAACCGGACAAAAATAACTTACTGATGCATTTTTATTAAAGTATATAAAGATGATAAATGCTATTAGCACAGCTATCTCAATTAACAGATACATATATTTTTCTATAGTTTTATTCATTTTTTGCTCCTTAAATAGTTCAATGTTCTTATTATATCATCATCAAAGCCGATTGTTATCAGATGTTCGCATTCGTCTGCAGGTGATATAAATTTTAGAGAGTATGCTTGAAGAACCTGCTCCTGTGTTTTTACGGGAATTCGATGTGCGCCGTAGAGCGAGTCATTAGCCACCGGATGATTAATATATGACATATGCACTCTTATCTGGTGGGTTCTGCCTGTTTCAAGGTTTATATCAACAAAAGTATGACTGCAGAATCTTTCAATAACACTGTAATGTGTCACAGAAGGTTTTCCGTCAGGCACTACAGCCATTTTTTCGGGCTTTTTGGGATGCCGACCTATCGGGGCATTAATTGTTCCTTTATCGTTCTCTAGTACCCCGCATACCAGTGCATAGTACTTTTTTTCGATTTTGTGCTGTTGCATCTGGGTTTTCAAAAAATTGTAAGCCTCATTATCTTTAGCAATCATTAAAAGACCGGAGGTGTTTCTGTCCAGTCTGTGCACTATACCGGGTCTTAAATGACCGTTGCAATCGGATAAATGTCCTTTTGTATAATAAAGCAGTGCATTGACAAGAGTATTCTTCTTTTCCGTTGAGGTTGGGTGTGTTAACATCCCGGATGGTTTGTTAACAACAAGCATTTTGGCATCTTCATACAATACTTCTATTGGTATGTTTTGAGGCTCTATAACTTCGGTAGTACTGTCGGCGAAAGCTGTTGATACAATATCATCAGTTTTAAGAATATAAGACGGTTTTGCAGTAGTGTTATTAACTTTTACGTTTTCGAGTTTAATCTGTTTTTGGATAAAAGAGCGCGACATATCAGGATAAATGTTGGAAAGATATGTATCCAGCCTGATATTTGAGTCTTCTTGTTCTATAATAAATGTCTCAATCTTTTTTTCGCTCATTATTAAAAAGTATATTACAAATAAGAATAAAAGCCCCTATGCTTATGTAAATATCCGATGTATTGAAAATAGGAAAAGCAACAAATGTCAGCCTGATGTAGTCCGTAACATAGCCGTCAACAATTCTCTCTATAAGGTTACAGATAATACCTGCGCAAAGCATTGCAGAGAATAGTAAGTCAAATTTTGAAAAATCTTTTATGTTTTTTAATATGTAAAACAGAGCGGCTATAAGTATAAGCACTGATATGCATATAAGAAAAGATGTATGTGTATGCATTAAACTAAATGCAGCACCGTAATTTTTAATAAAGTCAACTTTAAATAGCACAAAGTCAGCATTGTTAAAGTGACTGACAAGCACATTTCTTACTAAAAATGATAACAAAGACAATACCAAGGCTATTAAAATAAAACAGCATGTTTTTTGGTTTTCACTAATCATTTATTTTTTACTTTCAGGAGTCTTATTTTGTTCTGCTTTTGGTTCTGACGAATTAATAACAAAATCGTCTGCTTTTTGCTCTATCACGTTTACTCTGCTCGATAAAAATGCAAGACCTACTATATTTACATTTATATTATCATCTTTAATGTCTGCTTTGACTATACCTATAGATGCTATGGCATTTTCGTTTTTATTTTCTTTGTTGCTATACAGTATACGTTCCTGTATTCCGGATGGTTTTAATCCTCTGAATGTTTCCGGTAATTTTTCCGCTGGATAAGAAATCGGCTCGCTGTCAATTGCAATGAGCGCTTTGTATTTATCAGGCAGATTCATTTTTAATACAGCAGTATAATCCTGCCCCGGAGAAACTGTAGAAGGTGCGTCCAAGAGCATTGGAACGTATTTTGCCAGACCGTATCTGATTGCAGTTTTTTCATTAATAATAAAATCAGATGTAATTCTCCACTCGTTAGAAAATCTTCTTAAATAGTATATATTGGTAGATTCTGCGTCAATATTACCTTTTCCCTTTATATACTGTATGTTGGAATCCAGAGTTGCATACATCTTTTCCCGTGTTATAACGGTAGCATTGTCTACATTTACATCTATAGAAACAACTTTAATATCATATTTCATATCGGGATAGTTTTTTACAACAGCTTCTGCAAGAACTTTGAGCTTATCTTTGCCGTATCCGTCAGAGCTTTTATAAGACTCATCATACACCCCGAGAAATTTATCAATATCCTTTGAATTAAGATATTTCTGGTAATTTTTAAACATTTCTTTCATCTGTACCTGAGGTGCAATATCAAGTCTTTTATGAAAGCCTATTTTTGTTATATCAATACTTTCTGTATTGTGGGTTTCAGCCTGTGCTTTGGCATTAGCATTTGTATTTGTATTTGTATTTGTGTCAGCATATGAAGGAACTATAGTAGAAAAAAGTAATGCTAACACTACAAGTGTTTTTTTCATTTTTACCTCACTGTAATACTCTGCCAACATTATAACAAAAATTAATTACTGTATAAAATTACTTAATAGTATTTTTTTGTTAAAATAATACTGAGGTAAAAATATGCTGCTAACATTAGATATAGGAAATACATCAACAACAATAGGTCTGTTTGACCGTGATAATTTGTTGGAAACCTGGACAATCGCTTCAGAAAAACATCGTTCTGAAGACGAGATAGGTATTTTGCTGCTAAATCTTTTAAGAATACATAATTACGAAAAAGACGTTGATTCGGCGTGTTTATGCAGCGTTGTGGTTTGCCTGACGGAAAGATATAAGAATGCACTAAAACGATATCTGGGTATTGAACCGTTTGTTGTATCCAATAAAACAACAAATATGCTTAAATATTCTGTTGATTATCCTGAGGAATTAGGTGCAGATCGTATTGTTAACGCTTTTGCCGCATACTCTTTGTACCATAAAACCTGTATTGTTGTAGATATGGGTACTGCAACATCTTTTGATATTGTTAAATCAAACGGAGAGTTTATCGGAGGCATAATATGCGCCGGTATGAAAATACAGGCTGAAAGTCTTAAAAAATTCACATCTAAGCTGCCTCTAATCAAAATAGAAGCTCCTAAAAATGCTATTGGTTCAAACACAATTGATGCAATGTTGTCAGGTATAGTCAGAGGACATGCCTGCATGATAGACGGACTTATAAAAGAATGCGAACAGGAACTAGGCGAAAGGGCTGTCGTTATAGCTACAGGAGGATATTCTGACATCGTAGCACAGTATATGCAGCGCAAATTTGATTACATAAGTCCTAATATTACACTGGAAGGTCTTAAATTAGTATACGATGCACATGTACTTAATGTATAAATTCATACATTAAGCCGAGTAAATCACATGAAAAATGCGTTAAAGTATACATGTGGGTAACTTTTGTGTATTTTTAATGAGATGGGAGTATATATGTTTTCATCAGTAACTGCTATCACTGATTTATATGTGCCTCAAACAAACGGTGAAATTTCACCTTCTATAATGCAGAATTGGACATTACAGGCAATAGAGTGCTATGAAATAGCCTCAGATTGCAAAAAATGTTCGCTGCACAGTTCAGATTACAACTATTCTTTTGTTTGCCAGATGCCAAAGATAGTCAATGCACTCTTAAAAGCTTATGGCAAGCCAGATACTGTCTATAAAAAAATATCTAACTTTTAAAATTTTTCAATAAACAGCTTTGTTGCATCATCAATGTTATCAGGTGTTGTCAAATCTTTTGTTACATCAACAATATATGTGTCAGTCGTATCTTCTTGCTCTTTAAGTCGTTTGTAAGTTCTTAATGCAAAGTAAAGTATTAAGCAAGAACCTCCGACAAGCGACATTGCAAAGACAAATTTTTTAAGAACATGCTTAAGCTCGCTTTTTGTCTGCACGTTTTGTGGCGATTGAGGCACAGCAGTATCTGCACAAACCGGCATAATTGAAAATAGACCTAATATTATAACAGCAGCAGCCGTCAGGATATTTTTTTTACTCATTATGTTCTCACCTTATACGTTTTGTAATTCAGTGTTTTCAGACTTTTCTACCGTTTTCTTTCTCGCTCTTGATGCTTTTCTTGTCTTTGTCGGCTTTTTCACAGTTTTTGGCTGCTCAGCTTCAGGCAATTCCTGTACGTTTGATACCGGTTCTGGCGTTACTGCAGCAGCTTCTTGTTCTTTTATAAGAGCTTCTTCCTGCTTTTTAGACTTGCGTGAAGTACGCTTTCTTGTAGTTTTTGAAGGTTTTTCAGCAGGTTCTTGTTTTTCATCGGCAGCAGCAATTGTTTCTGCAGGCGGAGTATTTTCAGGCTGAATTTCAACTTGCTGCACGATTGGTTCATCTGCAAGATTTTCCGGCTGTTGAATGTTTTCTTCTTTATAGTTATTATCTTTTTTATTTCTGTTTCTTCTGTTATTTTTATTAAAACGCTGCTTTTTATCAGGCTTTTGTTCTGCTTGAGATTCAATATTTTCTACATCAACTGCAGCATCCTCAGGTTTGTGGTTTCTTCTATCATAATCATTTTTTGGTTGATTATTTTGTCCCGGATTTTGATAGTTGAATACCTTATTGTGTTTATCGTTATGTTTATTTTTGTTGCCGTTCATAGGAAGCTTAAGTTTGGCAGCTTTAGAACGCTGTTCACCCTCGGAAACCGCTGACGCAAAACCGAAGTCTTCAAGAATATGTCCTGTTCCGTGGCAATGCGGACATTTTTTAGTAAATATTTCAGCGAGGCTTTGACCTTGTCTGTGTCTTGTCATCTCAACAAGCCCCAGGTCAGACAGCTGACCTACCTGCGGTTTTGACTTGTCATCTTCAACTGCAAGCTCAAGCTCTTCCAAAATAGCAATCTTATCAGCACGGCTGAGCATATCTATAAAGTCGATAATAATCATACCGCCGATATTTCTTAATTTAAGCTGTCTGGCAATCTCTTTAACAGCTTCTTTATTAGTTTTAAGGATTGTTTCATCCTGCGTTGCCGAGCTTATAAACTTACCGCTGTTAACATCGATTACGGTCAGTGCCTCTGTAGCTTGGATAAACAGGTAACCGCCAGACGGTAGGTTAACTTTGTCCTGCAGGGCAAGCTCAATTTCTTTTTTTACTCCTGAAGCAACAAGAAGCGGTTCGCTGCCTTTATAAACAGATATATCAATATTTCTGTTTAAATTCCAGTTTTGTATAAGTTGTTGTGTTCTGTGCATTGCATAAGGCGTATCCACAACGATTTCCTTAACATCTTCTGTACAAGCCTCTCTGATAACTCTGTAAAGTAAATCCTGATCTCTGTACAGGAGGTTTGGCGCTTCCACCAGCTCTGCCTGAGTAACAATTGTATTCCATTTTTCAAGCAGAATTTCCAAATCTTCTTGAATTTCTGCTTCTGTTTGACCTTCTGCCTCAGTTCTTATAATAACACCGAGCCCGACCGGTTTAAGAAGGCTGACAATTGATTTGAGTCTAGCACGTTCTTTGGAAGACATAATCTTTTTGCTTACGCTAATACCTGACTCCTGCGGCATAAGTACGCAGAATCTGCCGGGAAGACTAATTGAAGTTGTAACTCTCGGTCCTTTATGTCCGGTCGGTTCTTTTACAACCTGAACAACGAGTTTTTGCTTAGGAGACAATTTATCCTGCAAACCGCCTTTACCGATTACGTCTGCGGCGTGCAAAAAGCCCATTTTATCAGACCCTACATTGACAAATGCAGCCTCAATACTGGGTAATATATTTTCAACTTTACTTAAATAGACATCTCCTAAAAGGATGTCGCCTCTGTGAATATAAAATTCCGTAATCTGGTTATCTTCAAAAACAGCAGCGATATTGTCGCGTTCTGCAATAACAATTGATTTAGCCATAAAAATTTCCTTTTAAACTTGTATAAACCTTTATAAAGTTACCAGAATACTATAAGACGTTAAAATCTTTGTCATACAAAGCTGTTCTGGTAATATTAAACTTATCTTCGGGATAGAAAATTTGCATTAAATCATCAGCACGCAGGGCAGGAATCTCCTGATTTTGACCTGCTTTTAGGGTTACATATAGCTTATTATCTTTAAATTCAACATCTTTGACTGAATTTTTAATGTTTATTAATTTATCTATACCTTTTTTAGTCTTCTTCTTTAAGAATATTTCATCTTCTGAAGTAAGCTTGTCTTTAATATACCCTAAAAATTCAATTTTGAAAATACCCTCATCCAATGGAGATATCTCATAACTTGCCCATTGTGTAGTTATATCCAGTGATTCAGAGTTTTTAGGTATTTCATAAATATTAATAATTTGAGCATTTTTATCAAAAGCGCTGTTCAAAGCTGCTTTTATATCGGCAAGCGCAGTATTGCCGTATAACTCAAAATCAATGAATTCTGTCAAACTTTCAATGAAAATAGGTAAAGCTGCACCAAGAGAAATTTTAGGGATAGGGTTGAATCCCTCTGTAAATACAACAGGCAAGCCTGAACGAAACAGACCTTTTACCAGAGTGTTTTGCCAGTCAAGGTGCGAGAGGTATTTTAAATATCCTTTTTTAGTAATTTTTGCTCTGTATTTTTTTATTGTCTCTTTAGAATGTTCAATTTTAGGCATTATTTTAGGTTCGTACGGAGTGTCAAGATGTTTTGCCACCTTGTATTCCTGACAAATGCCGCAATTTGAACATTTAGTCTCGCAGGGAACGCTGGATTCGCTTTTCAATGCTTTTTTATATTCGTTAACAAACCAGTCTTTCTTTATTCCCACATTAATAAAATCCCAGGGAAGTTCTTCATCCAATTCAAATGTCTTTTGAGAAAGTTCTCCAAGAGAGAATCCGCAATCTTTAGCAATAGAATACCATTTATCTTTATCAAAATTTTCATCCCAGGCATCAAGATAACACTCGTTTTCGTAAAGTTTTTCAATATATTCGCATAGTGACGAGTCGCCGCGCGTAAGCACAGCTTCTATCTCAGATATGTATTTTTCATGAATTTTTATTCTTACACCCTTGAGAGATTTGGATTTTTCTCTGATATAAGCAATTTTTTCAGTAATTGTATCAAGAGAATCCTGTCCTACCCATTGGAATGGAGTAAATGGTTTTGGTACAAATATTGAAAGAGTACAGTTAAGTTTTAAATCCTGCTTTAATCCTAATTCGTTTTTAATCTGCTTTGCTCTGTATCTGATGCCGCCCAGCAGCTCAATCATTTCATCTATATCTTCATAGGTTTCTGTCGGAAGCCCGAGTATAAAATAATATTTAATGCTGTCGTAGCCGTTTTTGTAGCAATCAAGAGTTGTGTTAACTATCTGTTCTCGAGTTATGTTTTTATTGATTACATCTCTTAACCTTTGCGATCCGGCTTCCGGAGCAAGTGTTATGGTTGTCTTGCGCACATCTTTAACCAGATTGGACAGTCTTATATTAAAACGGTCAATCCTCTGGCTCGGTAAAGAGGCAGAAACCTTCTTATCGCTGAAATAACATGTTAACTCCTCCAGTACAGGCTCAATATTTGTATAATCGTTAGAAGACAAAGAAAGCATTGAAAATTCATCATAGCCTGTGTTTTTAACAAGTTCTTTAGTAACGCTAATAATGTCAGTTGCTTTTCTTTCTCTTATAGGCAAATTTACGTGCCCGGGCTGGCAGAATCTACACATTCTGCCGCATCCTCGTCTGATTTCAGTTACAGCCCTGTCATGAATAGATGTAGAGAACGGCACTGGAGGTTTTTTAGGTACAGAATCAATTGAAAAATCGTAAATTCTTTTATTGATTTTTTGCCCGTTATGTATTGCAGGAACATACATACCGTCAATTTTAGAAAGCTCTTCAATAATTTGTTTGCGGTTTTTTCCTGAATTTTTAGCTTTTCTGTAGGTCTCTACAATTTCTTTTAATATATCTTCGCCATCCCCTATTAAAAAACCGTCTATAAAGTCCTTCAGTGGCTCAGGATTGTATGTACAAGGTCCACCAGATAAAATTATAGGGTGGCTGTCATTTCTGTATTTTGAACGCACAGGAATGCCGGATAATTTAAGCATTGCAAGAACTGTCGGATATGCCAGTTCATATTGCAATGAAAATCCAAGTAAATCAAAATCTCCGAGGCAGACTTTAGATTCTACACCGTATAAAAACAGCCCCTGTTTTTCAATTTCTGTCTTACAATCCTTGTCCGGCGCATAAGCTCTGTCACACATGCAGCCATCAATTGAATTTAGAGTTTCATAAATAATTCGATGCCCAAGGTTGCTTGCACCTACTTCATATTTGTCGGGAAACGCTATAGCAAAGCGAACATCTGAAGCTTCAAAATCTTTATTGTATGAGTATAATTCATTACCCATGTATTGATAAGGCTTATTTACGCTGAATAAAAGCTTATCAAGTGTTTTTTCATCAAATTTGTTCATTATATTATACTTTTCGGCAAAAATTTATCTATTTCAATGATACTTCCGTTAAGTTCATTATTTCTGAACATTAAAAGAAAATCAAGCAGCTTTTCACTTGGAACATTATAGCTGTATAAAGATGGTGTGCCGTTTTTTAGCCGCATAACTTTAACAATATAGTGGCATTCTTTTGCGTAATCCAAAAGATTTTCTTCTTTAAACGGATAGCCGTTTACATCTTTATCCATTCTAACATAACTAAAACCTGCAAAAGTTTTTACCTTTTCCGGTGTGTTAACAGGCTTGTTTTTAATATGTTTGCTGAATATATTTATAACTTTTTTATTTATTTCATCTGACATATCTTTATTAAAGCTTATTTTATAAAAACTGTCTAAATATTAAAATTTGTAAAAAATAAAGGCAGAATCTGAAAACTTACAGATCTGCCTTTATCCATATTTAGTAACTTTATTATGCTGCCTGAGCCGGGGCTGACGGTTGTTGAGCTGCAGGAGCGTCCATAATTGTTGCTAATTTAGCAAGACCTTCTGCTGCTACTTTTTGAACGTTTTCATCAACATCCTGTTGAGACAGTTCAAATATTTCTTTCATAACAGGTTTGTATTCCGGTCTGGCGTTATAAGCTAATGCAGCAAGACCGCTGGCTCTGAGCATCGGGTTCGGGTTGTCTTTAATTGTTTGAACAATCTGTTCCATACCCGGTAAATCTTTGATACCTGGAGTTACGTTATTAGTTTTTTTGAATTCATCAATTAATTGATTTTGCAAGATAGCTGTTGTGAACAATGCATATTGTTTATTTCTTTCAGCCATTTCTAACGGAGTAATTTTGTTAGCTTCTGCCATATCGGCATCAGAAAGCTGCTTGCCTTCTAAAACCTGCTGTCTCAATTCTTTCTGCTTTTCAGTAGGACCTTCTAGTGTACTGCTGTCTTTTCCGATTACACCGAGCAAAGCTTCCATTAAATCGGTATCCAGAAGTTCCGGTGCAGGTCTGGTCTGTGCAATATCAGCTACTTCTTCAATTGCTTTTCCTGCATCTTCCAGGTCATCTGATTTAATTCTTTGTGTAAAAGCCGGTACATTTACTGCCGGTGCTGCAGCAGGCTGAGGTGCAGCTGTTGGTTCAGGTGCATTAACCGGTGCAGGAGCTGCAGGTGCTTGTGTCTGTGCTTCAGGTTGAGGAATTACAGGCTGCGGTGCAGCGTTAACATTTTGTGTATTTATAACTTGAGGAGCTGGAACTGATACAGGTTGGGGAACTACTGCCGGCTGCGGCATGTAAACTTGTGCCTGTTGCTGTACAGGCGGCTGGGCATATACCTGCGGTGCATAAACTTGTTGTTGTGCTTGCGGGTAGCTGTAAATTTGTGATTGCGGATAAGAATATACAGAAGGTGTTTGTTGAGCGCCAGGTACATTGACCTTTGGATCAACAATGTTAATCTTAATCGCATTGTATTCCGGTGCCGGAATTTGTGCCGGTTGCATGGGCATAGTGTAATTTTGTAAAGGTGACTGTATCATTTTTTTCCCCTTATTTAACTTAATTCATTAGCTATTTATTTAATATTGCTGAATATTTAAAATTGCTATTTGGTAATAATTTAATTAATAAATTGTAACATTTGCACTCAAGTGTAAAAAAGCAACCGTTAATAACAACGGTTGCTAATTATTTAAGCTGTATAATTTACATTTTGTCCAACATTCTCCGGCTGCACTGGCTGCTGAGTAATAACGGGTGCAGGAGCACCTGTACCGACAGTAGCACCTTGAATGTCGATTTTTATTGCATTAAACTGTGGAGCTTGAGGCATCACCGGCGCCTGAGGCATTGGTGAATAAGTAGTAGGTTGATTTATCATTTTCCCTCCGTTAAACAGATGTAGGTGGTTTACATTAGCTTAATAACCAAATATAAAAAAATTTGTTAGCTGAACACCGGATTATTAACAAAAGTTAACAAAAAACGATACGCATTAACTATCTTAAAATATTCCAGTATATCCAGAATATCTCTAACATTGTATAAATGCAAATTTTAATCGGCATCGCTATATGAATAGTAGTAAAATTTAACCTTTTGTATTAAAATTCTAATTAAAGGGGATTAATTATGCCGATGAAACATTCAACTTATTCAGTAATAATTGTAGGCAGCGGAATAGCCGGTCTATATGCAGCGATTAAACTTGCACAAACAGCAAAAGTCCCCGACGGTATTTTATTATTAACAAAATCAAACCTTTCGGAATGTAATTCAAGATACGCACAAGGCGGTATAGTCGGCGTTCTTGATGAAAATAAACAAGATTCAATAAGCCTGCACGTAGCTGATACAATTAAAGCCGGCTGCGGATTGTCTGACTTTAATGTCGTTAAATTTATTTCGGAAAACAGTCAGCATGCCATAAAAGACTTAATGGCATGCGGGGTAAATTTTGATAAAAACGAACAAAATCAGCTTAATTTTACACTGGAAGGCGCTCACAGTGTCAGAAGAATTCTCCATGTCGGAGGAGATGCTACAGGATTCGGTATAGAAAAAGCTCTTGTCGACAAAATAAAGAATGATAAAGCTATTTCTTCTAATATAACTATTTATGAGCAGACACTTGCTGTAGAACTTCTTCTCGATGCCCATGACAACTGCAGAGGTCTTATCTCTTTTAATGCAGCAACAAAAGAATACGAAGCATTATATGCACCTGTTACAGTGCTCGCAACAGGCGGTACAGGTCAAATATACAAATATACGACAAATCCGTCTGTTACAACCGGTGACGGTCTGGCTCTTGCAATTAAAGCACATGCCAATATCAAGGATATGGAATTTATACAATTCCACCCAACGGCACTGTCTCTTGAAAATAGCGATGCCAGATTTTTAATATCAGAATCCGTACGCGGTGAGGGTGCAAAATTAATAAACCAGAACGGTGAATACTTTATGCAAAATCATCCTCAAAAAGATTTAGCACCAAGAGATGTCGTTGCCAGAGAAATTTATTCTCAAATATCAAGAGGAAATAAAGTTTTTCTTGATGCTTCTTTTATAGGGGTTGATAAGTTTAAGAAAAGATTTCCTAATATCTATAAAACATGCCTGGAAAACAATATAGATATCACAAAAGATTTTATACCCGTATCACCTGCAGCGCATTACTGTATGGGCGGTATAAAAACAGAGGTTAACGGAAAAACCTCCATAAAAAATCTTTATGCTGTCGGCGAGGCTGCTTGTACATCTTTGCATGGTGCTAACAGGCTAGCCAGCAACTCTCTTCTGGAATGTGTTGTGTGTGCATATGAGCTTGTAAATACTATTTCCAAACAGGATTTGCAAAGTTCAAAGATTATTGACGAAACCGTCTTAAATACTATTAAAAAGTATACGGAAACTGACGGCTGTAATGCCAATAATTGCAATGTCAGCGAACTTAAAGCAAAACTTAAAAATATCATGTGGAATAATGTCGGCATAATTAGAACAGAAGACTCACTGTTAACCGCGCTTTCCGAAATAAATAAAATCGATGAAATTTTTGATAATAAAAATATGTGTTCATCTCTTGAAGAATATGAACTGAGAAATATGCTGCTTGTTGCAAAATGTATTATAAACGCTGCAATAAACAGAAAAGACTCAATTGGCGCTCATTACAGGGCAGATTCTGTTAAAAATATTTCAGAAAATATCCAGACAGACTCAATAGGAAAATCAGAGGATAGAGCTGATGACTCAAAAATTATTGCATAGTTTTATTGTTGAAGAACACATTAAAAATTCTTTAAAAGAAGATATCGGGTTCGGAGATATAACTACAGATTTTTTATATACGGAAAACGATGAGATTACCGCGCAATTAAACACAAGGGAAGATACAGTTGTATGCGGATTAGATGTATTCAAACAGGTTTTTGCCACTCTGTCAGATAAAGTCAGGGTGAATACTTATTATAAAGACGGTGATATTGTGGCTAAAAACACAACCTTAGCAGAAGTCAAAGGCCCTGCCAGATATATTTTAACAGGAGAAAGAACTGCTTTAAATTACATGCAAAGAATGTGCGGCATTGCAACACAAACTAAAAAATTTCAGGATGCTATTGCACCGTATGAGGCGAAAGTTACAGATACCCGCAAAAACACCCCCGGATTCAGAATGTTTGAAAAATACGCGGTAATGATAGGCGGAGCAAGACTTCACAGATTCAATCTATCCGATTGCGTAATGATTAAAGACAACCACATAAAGCATGCCGGTTCTGTAACAAAAGCAGTTAACCTTATTAAAGCTAATTTATCCCATGCACATAAAATTGAGATAGAATGCGATACATTTGAACAGGTTAAAGAGGCGGTTGCATCGGGTTGTGATGTTATTATGCTTGATAATATGCCTGTAGATGAAATGAAAAAGTGTGTATCATTTATCGCCAAGCGAGCTATTGTGGAAGCCAGCGGTAATGTTAAAATAAATACCATAAATGAAATTGCATCAACAGGCGTCGATGTTATATCGACAAGTGCAATTGTAGCGCAAGCTCCTGTTATTGATTTAGGATTGGATATTCAGTAGATGACTTTTAAAATAGCAGTATTTATAAAGCAGGTGCCTGACACTGATGATATCAGATGGACAGAACATAATACAATACAAAGAGAGGGGCTTGAATCTGTTATTAATCCTTATGATATAGGTGCAATTCAACTCGCTAAAAACGTAAAGTTTTTGCTTGATGATTGTGAAATTACAGCTGTGTCGATGGGACCTGTGCAAACAAAAGACGCATTAAGAGAAGCTCTGGCAATGGGCTGCGACAATGCTTACCTGCTTTGTGATAAGAAATTTGCAGGCTCTGATACACTTGCAACTGCTTATGTTTTATCAAAATTTATTAAATCTCACTTAAACGATTTTAACTTGATAATCTGCGGTTATCAGGCTGTTGACGGCGACACGGCACAAACGCCATCCAGTCTTGCACAAAAACTTGATATTCCTCAAATCACAGGCGTAACAGCTTTAAAAGAAATTACAAATGATTATTCAATATGGTTCAAAAGTTCAAGTACGCTCAATCAACAAATAAAAATCTGTCATCCGGCTTTGATATCTACAACGATTAATAATACGGAAATTTTGCCTGATATTAACGGATATATAAAGGCTCAGGCTGCAGATATAAAAATACTTTGTGCTCAGGATTTGCAGACAGAAGCAGATAAAACAGGTTTTGCCGGTTCTCCGACACAGGTAAAAAAGGCATTTAGACCTGTTATAGAGCGCAGCACAAAAATTATTGAAGAGAATAATGTAACTAAAATCGCTGACTATATTTTAGCAGCAATTCAAGAATGTAAGGAACAAGATGACAACTAAAACGCTTGTTTATATAGAAATTAACGATAATAAAACAGAAATAGTTTCAAAAGAAATTGTATCTCATGTCAGCAAGCATTTTTCTGATACAGAAATTTGTGCTGTTGTTGTCGGTTCGGAGCAAGCAATACAAGCTTGTTTTGATGAAATAAATTCTCTTGGCGCGGATAAAATATTTATAGTTCAAAATGAGCTGCTTGCTAAGTACAATGTGTGTGTCTATTCAAAAGTTGTTGCACAGCTTATAAACAATATACAACCTGATGTATTCCTTATGGGGGCGACATCTTACGGTCGTGAATTAGCGCCGAGAATTGCCTCAAACCTTGATATAGGGCTTACTGCAGACTGTACTGATTTACAGCTTGATACAGAAGGGCTGTTATTGGCTACACGCCCGACTTACGGCGGGAAAATGATGGCAACAATTATTTCCAAAACCAAACCCAATTTTGCAACAGTAAGAAAGGGTGCATTTAAATTTAAACAACCAGATGTTAAGCAACCGGAAATTTGTTATTATGACGCTGATTTTTCAGGTATTGAAAACATATTAAACAAAACAGAAGTACTGGCAAGTGAGATTAAAGCACAGCCTGATGATTGGACTAGCGCGGAAGTAATTATAGCAGGCGGACTAGGGCTTAAATCAAAAGAAAATTTTGAACTTATATACAAATTGGCTGAACTTCTCGGGGCAAAACCTGCCGCATCAAGAGCAGCAGTAGAACTGGGCTGGGCATCTCAGAGTATACAGGTAGGGCAAACAGGCTGCTGCGTATCGCCAAAATTGTATATTGCATTTGGCATATCAGGCGCCCTGCAGCATATGTCCGGATTAAGCAATGCCGAAAAAATTATTGCGGTAAATATTGATAAAAGTGCACCGATTATGAATGCGGCAGATGTTGCAATACCAGCTGATGCACCGGACGTTATAAACAGCTTAATATCCAAACTATCAAACTAAACCTTCTTTGATAGCTTTTACTGCAGCCTGTGTTCTGTCATCAACAACCAGCTTTTGTATAATATTGCATACGTGAGCTTTGGCAGTATGCTCGCTTATTGTAAGTGTATTGGCTATCTGTGCATTGGATTGACCGTCGACTACAAGCTTCAAAACCTCGTATTCTCTTTCCGTGAGGTTTCCGTGTTGTGCCCTGAATGCGGCTCTGGATGTTTGTTTTTGAGGGATAAAACAGGATGATTTGTCGCGTATAAGCGGCACTACCTGCGGGTCGAGCCATATAGCACCGTCATTAACTGTTTTTATTACCATAAGGAGTATTTCGGTATTGATATCTTTTATAACATATGCATAAGCACCCGCGTTCAAAGCACTCATCACTTCTTTCTCATCAATATGCGATGTAAGCATGATAACCTTTTGCTCAGGGCTGTTTGACAGTATTCTACGTGTAGCGTCTATTCCGGATATGTCAGGCAGCCCTATATCCATAAGAATAACATCCGGCTTAAGAAGTCTGGCTTTGTCTACTGCCTCTTTACCTGTTTCTGCCTCAGCAACCAACTTTATGTCCGGTGTATCGTTAAAAAGCGATTTAAGACCAACCCTGAGTAACTTATGGTCTTCAACCATAAGAAGTGATATTGATTTCATAACAAATTCCTCTCTCGTGTGAATTTTTCTAATTAAAATATAATTAAAGCCAGATAAAACTACATCACCGGAAAATTTTTTTGTGTAGCATAATTTTCTATCTTAAAATTTAAAAATAATTTATTACATTTCGATATATAATGATAATATTTTTAATGCAACAGTAAATCGACACGATACATATTGATAATATTTGGTGTGGAGTTCAAGTTTTATCGTTATGTATCGTTGCGTTATACATTGATAAAATTAACTTTACAAATAGCACTTATAAGATATTAATTTTATAATAATAAATATGGATATAAAAAATGATAACTACTTTGAATTCAATTTTACAAAAGATAAATCAACAGGACTGTATAACAAAACTGTAGATGATGTATACCATTCTATATATGGAGCACAGGAAGAGGCGCAAGATAAATTTATAACGCCTCTGGATTTTGTAAATAATTTTAGTACAAGAAAGAATCTAAAAGTTCTTGATATATGTTATGGTATCGGATACAACACAAAGACTTTATTAAAAAAAATTATTGAAACAAAATATAAAGGCAAAGTTTATATTGATATATTGGAGTACGATAAAAATCTTGTAACAATTTCTCCTTTTATCAAAGACAATTTGTTTAAAAAATATCCTGAGGTTTCCTATATCTTGTCATCGTCTCTCATTAATGAAATTTATGATAACAAAGATTTATTAAAATTGTTAATGTCAGATTCAAATAACAAAAAATTTTTTGAGCCATTTTACAGGTCTTTAATGCAAAAATTTCATTATCTCGGGTATAGTTATACCCCGCTAGGTAAAAATAATTCGTTTTTACATAATATATATTATCAATGTATATCGCAGCGCATTAAAAGACCTTTGAGAGGCTTTAAATTAAAGAATTTTATAATTAAACCATATTTTGACGATGCTAGAATCACAGTTCAAGGTATGACGGATAAGTATGACATTATATTTTTGGATGCTTTTACACCTTCTAAGCTTCCGACTTTATGGACTATTGATTTCTTTAATGAACTTTACAGACTCTCAAAGAAAGATTGCTTAATGGTTACTTATTCAAACTCAGCTGCTGTAAGACATGCAATGATAGATAGCGGATTTTATGCAGGCAAGTTGTTTGATAAAAACAATAGACACTGCGGAACTATAGCATCACCCGATGCAAGACTTATAAAAAACAAATTAGATGATTACGATACTGGACTCATGCAAACAAAAGCGGGAATATATTATCGTGACAGTTCATTGAATTCATCACCGCAGGAAATTATTGAGCGCTATGAGAAAGACAAGTCCGAATCATCGCTTATGTCTTCAAGCCAATTTATAAAAAAATACAAAACGGAGAATAATTATGACTCAATATGATTTAACAGTATGCGGAGGCGGAACAGCCGGTGTTGCTGCAGGTTATATAGGAGCAAAATACGGACTCAAAACTCTTGTGATTGAAAAAAGAATACATCTTGGCGGAACAATGACCTCTGCTCTTGTAATGCCGGTTATGAAATCCAACACGTGTGATATAAATTGCGAATTTTACAATGATTTTATAGAAGAACTAAAAAGATTCAACGGTCAAATCACATACTGTGACGGTAATCGAGGATGGTTCAATCCCGAGCTGTCAAAACTTGCATTAGACAGTATGCTTGAAAAAGTAAATTGCGACATCTTGTATAATACAGAAATAATTAACGCTTTTACAGAAAATAGATTGGTTAAATCGGTTTGTGTTTCTTCAAAAATGTTATCATTATATATCGATTCGTTATATTTTGTAGACGCAACAGGAGATGGAAATTTTTCTCAAGCTTTAAAAAATAAAATGCTAAAAAATCCAAAATCCAGACAACCAATGACTTTGCGCTTTCAAATCTCGAATATTGATATGAAAAAATTTGCTGACTGGCTGTTAGAAACAGACAAAGACAGGAATGTCACAACTGTTTGTGAAGTAAACGGCGAAATACACTTGTCTACTGCATGTACCTGGGATAACAACAGACACTGGGCATTAAAGCCGATATTTGATGAGGCCGTTAAAAACGGTGATTTGACTATATCAGATACTGCCTATTTCCAGATATTCAGCATACCCGGGATGCCGGGTTCTATTTCCTTGAACTGCCCGAGAATACAGCTGGATAAAGATATTGACCCTCTTGATCCTTTTGCGCGTTCTAAGGCTCTAACCCTTGCAAGAAAGCAGATTTGGCATCTTTATTGTTTCTTAAAGAAATATTTTCCGGGGTTTGAACGTTCATACATTTCTAATATGGCTGATATGGTTGGTATACGCGAATCAAGAAGGGTTGAAGGTCAGAAAATATATACCAAAGAGGATATTTTAAGCGGAAAAACCTATGATAATCCTGTATTACACGCTGATTATCCTATTGATATACACTCTTACTCAAAAGACGGCTCAACTCTTCAGCCTACAAAGGCAGATTACGAACTGCCCATCGAGTGTCTGAAAGCATCAGGATATGATAATCTTTATATAGCGGGAAGAATAGTCTCTGCTGACTTTGAAGCACAGGCTGCCCTGAGAATACAGTCCTCATGCTTTTCTATGGGAGAGGCTGCCGCTAAAGATGTAGCCAGAATATTAGGCAAACTATAACATTGCATTTTTATGTTAAAGTATATATATGTTTACAGGCTTAGTAGAAGAAATAGGCAAAGTCATCAGAGCAGATAAAGGAAATAATTCGCTTTATCTGACTATAGGATGTACAAAAATACTTGAAGGTCTAAAAATAGGCGATAGTGTCGCTGTTAACGGTGCTTGCCAGACTGTTACGGAAATATTGCCGCAAGGATTTAAAGTTTTTGCCTCCTCTGAAACACTCAGAGTAACAACATTTAATAATTTAACTGCAGGACACTACGTCAACCTTGAAAGAACACTGCGCCTATGTGACAGACTGGATGGTCATATTGTCAGCGGTCACATTGACGGCACTGCCAAACTGCAACGCATTGAAAAAGACGGAGAATCTTTTGTATTTACTTTTTTGACAGATAACTCACTTGCAAGACAAATTATACGCAAAGGTTCTGTAACTATAAACGGAATAAGCCTTACCGTTGCAGATATTAATGATAATGTTTTTAAAATAGCAGTGATACCGCATACATACGCAAATACGACCCTAAAGTATCTAAAAACAGAGGATTTAGTTAATATTGAAACTGATGTAATTGCAAAATATGTTGAAAAATATTTATTATCGAATGATAATAATAGCAAGAATGCCACTACCATTGATATGAATTTATTAGAAAGAAACGGGTTTCTTTAAATGTCAGTACTTGAAAATATAAAAGATGCAGACAAAAACAATACAAATTTCGATTTCGATACCGTAGAAGAAGCAATAGAAGCTATAAAAAACGGTTCTATGGTTATAATCGCTGATGATGAATCAAGAGAAAACGAAGGCGACTTAATCTGTGCTGCAGAATTTGCTACGCCTGAGATTGTTAACTTTATTATAACAGAAGCAAAGGGCGTGCTTTGCGCACCAATCAGTTTGTCCAGGGCAAGAAAACTCGGACTTGATTATATGGTTAAACACAACACTGACATAAAAGGCACAGCATTTACCCAGACTATTGATGCAGACCCCAAATACGGTGTTACAACAGGTGTGTCTGCGTTTGACCGTTCAGTTACGCTTAAGCTTATGGCTTCTGATAAAGCAATAGCTTCAGATTTCAGACAGCCAGGTCATATTTTTCCTCTTATCGCCAAACAGGGCGGTGTACTAGAAAGAGTGGGGCATACAGAAGCTGCTGTTGACTTGTGCAGGCTGGCAGGACTTAAGGATGTTGGTGTTTGCTGCGAAATAGTTAACCCTGACGGATCAATGGCAAGACGCGACGACTTAAAAAAGTTTGCTGATAAGCATAATTTAAAATTTATAACTGTAGCTCAGCTTATTGCATACCGTCTTAAAAATGAAAAACTGATGATAAGAGAAGCTCAGGTTACTTTGCCTACGGCATTTGGAACATTTACTTTAATCGGATACAGACACGCATTAACAGGACAGGAACACGTGGCATTATTAAAAGATGACGGTTCAGATAAAATACCTCTTGTGAGAATGCACAGTATATGTTTGACGGGTGATACATTCCACAGCTTGAGATGCGACTGCAACAGCCAGCTTCAAAATTCCATGCAAATGATTGAGCGCTACGGCAAAGGAGCTGTTGTGTATCTAATGAATCACGAAGGCAGAGGCATCGGCATTGTTAATAAAATAAAGGCATATGCTCTGCAGGACAAAGGTGAAGATACTGTTCAGGCAAATTTATCACTCGGGTTTAATTCAGATTTAAGAGATTACGGCGATGGGGCGCAAATCCTGTTGGATTTAGGCTTTAAAAGGTTTAAGCTTATAACAAACAACCCTCAAAAAATAGTCGGATTGGAGGGCTACGGGCTGGAAATAGTTGAAAGAGTACATGTTGACTCTGAATGCACAAAATATAATTATAGATATCTCTGCACAAAAGCAAATAAAATGCATCATTTGCTTGAAATAGACAAAATAAAAGAAACTATGGAGCAAGTATAATGACAGAAACTTTAGCTTATAAAGTACAAGAATACAACGACGAATATAAAAATATTTTTAAAGGCGTTTATAATGATTTTAAAAACAAAGCATACTCTCTCTACAAGTTTGAACTCGAGCCGTTAGAGTATGATGAGTTTACAGCAAGCTTAGACGCCGGGTTAATAAAATGTCTTATCCTTTTTGAAGAACAGATACCAACAGCATTTCTTGTTTACACAACAGAGATTAGCGAAGCGCTTGAGCTGAACATTATCCATTGTCTCGGCGAGGAGAACCTTAACTATAAGAGACGTTTGCTTATGGATAAGTTTATGGAATTAAATAAAGATATTATAAACGAAAAAGTTGTAACATATCCTATGCTCGGCAGTCAGGATGAATTTACTCCGGAAATCACCAATTATGGCTTTAAACTTGTGGGTCTTGCTGTTGAAAGATTGATTTTTTCTAATATAGCTTCTGTGGAAATATTTAAATCATACAAACAAAAATCGTTGCCTGACGGATATAAAATAGTTGAATGGGACTCTAAATATAAAGATGAAGTCGTAAATGTAGTAAATTCTTCATTTGCCAACACATCTGATGCACTTTTTGACCCCAGATTTTCTTCAAAAGAAGGGTGCAAAGACATTGTAGCTAAAATCACAGGCAATATTTACGGAAGATTTTTGCCGGAATGCTCCTGTATACTTTTGCATAATAAAAAGCCTGTAGGCATATGCTTTGCAAATATAACAGCAGGTAAAATAGCAAACATTCCTCTTATAGGAATGAAAAAAGAACACTGCGGCAAAGGACTCGGCGAGGCAATGCTGCACACTACGCTGACAAAACTGATATCCAAACATTTAAATCACCTTTCGGAAGTCAATGCCAGCACAGAAACAGACAATTATCCGGCGTTGAAAATGTATCGCAGGATGGGATTTAAAGAAGACTACTATTACCCGCAAGCTTACAGACCTGTTAAGTAATGTTACGTTTGTAGTTAAACACCTAAAGTTATTTATTATTTGCCCGATAAAATAATTACACATTAATTTATTCAGGGGTAAATTTATGCACATAGCCATCTTTAACACGGGTATAAGCCAAAGAGTATCACAAAAAAAAGAAACAAAAGCTCTAAATTCAACAGAAGATTCAAACTTTTTTAATCAGACGCAAACGTCTGAAATTGATTCAACAAGAAGCCAGCTGAGTGCCAAATACATGACAGAAATGGCCACAGCAATGGATCTTGCTGACAAGATGATTAATAATACTGATATATTGAGCAAATTAAATGCAAATGAGCTTACATCAGTTGCACTAAGTGCTTCTTCAAAGGCAAATTCTATTATAAGCTCATTAAAATCAGCTATAAACGGATATGCATCTGAAATTGCAGATATTATGAACAATCCTTTTTTAAGTGATTCGGAAAAGAAATCGAAAATAAAACTTATTGAGGATAAAATACAAGCAGCTGCTATGGAAGCCAATACAAAAATTATGGATTTATATCTGATATCAGAAACAATGGTAAGCCTGTCATCCACAGTTGCTGCGCTTAAAGGTACAGGCTTTGACGTATCAGCGTTTACTTCCGTATTGAAGCAGGCGCTCGCAACAGTTAACACTAAACCCTCGGATTTTTCAGAAGCAACAAATAAATCTGAAATGTTTGACATTACAGACAATAATGAAAAAATGTTTTTTGGAAACAACGCGCTTCAGACGATGAAAACACAGGCTGATAAAGCTGATAAAAAGTTAAAAGAAAATGAAGAACTGCTAAAAAGAGATGATTTAACAAAAGAAGAAAGAAAACGTATACAATCCGAAATTGTGCTCTACAAAACAGAAAAGAAACTGTTTGAATCGCTTACGAATTAATATACGCTTAAGTTCAACCATTGTATTACAACATCAACACCTGTAACAACAAGGATGTGCTCTCTGACAATTAAGCAACTCTGCCTTTAAAGCTTTGTTCCAGCTGTCTTTCTATTTCTGATTGTACATGGAATTCTTTTTTACCGTTTTGATGTTTTTCTCTGTATTTCATCATTGAGTAAGGAACAATCAAACCTAAGAACAGGCAGGTAATACCCATATTTGCTGCAACCGAGCCAATCTTCATATTTCTGCATTTTTTCAGGAATGCTTCAATGTTATTGTGTTTTACAGCCTGTTTGTAGAGTTTTTCAATGTTGTCGGCACAATTATCAATATCACCTATCTTAATGTATTTTTGCGGATCAATTTTGTGTGTATTAACAGCTTTTCCTGTAAGTTTTTGCCACCAGCTGCCGTTTACAATTGTTTTTATTGTACCGGAATGTTTAGCAGCCTTGATAACTGTATTATCCTGATTTTTAGCATCATAAATAAATTCATACAATGCCTTTTTTGCATTAATTAATTCATTCTTTGCCGTTACTGATTTGTCAGCTTTAAAGTTATCTTTAGCAGCATTCACTGCATTAGTTAAAGCTTTAACCTGTTTTACATCTTCAGCTGCTTTTCCGGAGACAATTGAATCTTTCATATATCCGGAAGCAAGAACTTCTGCATGCAAACCGATAGGTTTACCTAATTTTTCGCTGAGTTTTTCTATACCTTCTTGCACGTATCTGCCGGCAACATATAAGAAGAACAACAAACTGCCTTCTTTAATAGCTGTCTCTGCGAATTCTGTTTTTGTTCTTGAAGCAATAAGTCTTTCTCCGGTAATACCTGCATCTACTATGAATAAGTTTTTAACAGGGTCGAACATAACATCTGTAATTTTTGACGCAAAACCTTTGAAAGCAACGTTTTTGTTGTTAGCTTTTTGCTGCTCGCCTGCCGGCATAAAAGCTTTGAATGCAGGGCTTTGTGCTACATTATTGTTGTAGAAATGCTGCTCTGATTTTTTTGCCCAGAACTGTTTTTCAATTTCTTTCTTAGTATAGTGCTGTTTAACTTTAACAAGAGTAAAGAAAGATGCTAGAGTTAATGCAGTTGCAGCAGCAAACTTTCCAAGGAACAGACCCTGAGCAAGTTTTGTGTTTTTAACAGCATGATTAAGTGTTTTAGAAATGTTTTTATCTTTAAGCGTTTTAGCATATTTCTGAGCTACGCCTAATTGTTCTTTATCTCTTAATAGTCTGACATCGACATTAGGATTGATTTTTGCGAGTTTATAGGCAGTAAGATCAATAAGGAGCTTAAACCCCGGAAGTCCGCCCATCCATATTGCCTGAGTACCGAATTCATCGATACATCTGTCTTTTGCTTCTATTTTTCCGCCTGCGTCGTAAGAAAAAGCAGTCATCCCTGTGCTGTTTACGACATCTTTTGTAAATAAGGGGAGTAAATTTGAGTGATCGC
>CASFCQ010000002.1 GCA_949293185.1 uncultured bacterium | reverse complement strand
GTTGCGTAGCGCTTCAAGACTTTCGTCTTGGCTACCTCTCGAAAAACGTGACATTTAGTCACCTTTTTCTCGGCAGAGTCAACTGCGCTAACGCCCCATGTGTGCGACAATTCTGATTGTAACTTAAAGTTGCAAAATTAGCAATATTCTAAGCTATTGACGATAATTCTTTATACGGTAATATTAAAACATTGATAATTTAATAAATACTTCTGTGGCACTCTGCCGAGTAAATTGACTAAATGTCAATTTGCGAGAGGTGGTAGACGCACAGTAACCAATTGAAAATTAAATAAATGGGGGCCTGTGGCGAAATTGGTAGACGCACTAGACTTAGGATCTAGCGCCTTTGGTGTGAGAGTTCGAGTCTCTCCGGGCCCACCATTTATAAAAAAAGAGCCTTTAAGGCTCTTTTTTAATGTACTAATTTTTGAAAAAACAATAAACGTGCTGTCAACCCGAACTCGTTTGGGGATTTTATCAGAAAGCAAGTATAATGGTATAATGCTTAATTAATAAGGCTATGAAATAAATTCAGTGAGACAACTTATATTATTTTTAAATATATATAATAAAATGATTGCAATATATAGAAATAATTCATTTTTTGTTTTTAGGGCATTCTTTTATAAGAACCTATTTTAAAAAGTAAAAAATTTCTTCATGTTATGATTTTATTATGGATACAGACTTACTTATTAAATATTTTACAGCTTTATTAACTCCAACAATTGCAATTATAGGTGTCTATATTGCATACCAACAGTGGATAACAAGCGAAAGAAAACGTCGACAAGAGTTATTTGAGTTGCGACACAAATATTTATATTCTGAAATTATAAGGTTAATAAAAACTCTGCCTAGTATAGTTAAAATGATTACTTTAAAAGATAATTTTGATGGGTACGACGAAATTATTGATTATTCTCGCCATAGAATAGAATATGGTTTTCTTATATCTAAAGAAGATGCTGATAAACTTGCAAAGCTTCATGCGCAGGTTTTTATTGAGATGGTTAAAATGATTAAAGATGGTAAAGAAAACTTGAGTAGAAATCTTGAAGAATATAATTCAAAGACATTATGTCTTTTTGAAAACAGTGTAGAGGATATTTTTGATAAATACCTGAGAATTGACGATAAATCAAACTTAAAAAAAATGTTCCCTACTCTTTATGTGTGTATTAATAAATTATTTTTATTTTTAATTCGTAAAATTTTCTAGAAATTAAGCCAAAAGTTTTTGTTTTAAGTTTTTAAAATATTCTAACATTCGACTGTTTCTCTATCTTTCAGCATTTCTATCAACTCTTAGATCTATTTCAAAAAGTTCGTGCTCGCAGCTTTGCGACGATTGTTAAAATTTAATTTATAAAATTTATAAAATTTATAAAAATTGGTCTTTGTTTAGAATTCCACTATAACTGATGATAGTCAGAATAGATATCATCGCGGTCAATTCTGTTATTTACATTAATGACGCAGTTTGTATTTCCGATTGGTACAAAAATAATCAAATCTTTTTGGGACATAGGCGGCATTGTAAATTCACTGATTAAGCTGCCATAATATTTTTTATATTCTTTTTTGATTTTTTTGTGAGCAAAGTATTCTTCAATTTTTTGCTGGGGATAAACACCAATAAGCCCCGCACCTGCCGCAACAGCTCCTGCAGTTGCTGTCGTATAAATTAATCCTTTATGTGCAGCAGCAACACAACCTGTGCCAACATCTTCTTTGTAACTTTCAACAGCTATCTCTTTGGGTATTTGCATTAGTTCTTTAATTGATAATCCGCCGTTCAGTATTTTGTTAACATTAACATCAACTATTGCATTCGACGGGATAGATATGTCCAGAGTGGAGTTTGTTTTATTTTCAAGCGAAGTTTGGTACACTCTATACTCTTGCTTTAAATCACTTTTTAAATCAATTTCTGCAGCTGAAACGGATAACTGACCGGGCTCTTCCGAACAAACCCAATCTGATGTATCCACAGGAAATGCGTAAACACTCTGTCCAAAAGCTAATATAACCGACACTATTGCTAAGAACTTTTTCATAAAAATATTTTACTGCAAAAAAGTGATTTTGCCTATACAAAAAATTGGGGGCTTGTGTAACAAATTTCACAGATACTATTAAAAACCCGTCATTCTGAGGGAATGAATATGGCCGAAGAATCTTTATTATTAAGATACTTCGCTAACGCTCAGTATGACGTAGTTTTGAAAACTTTTGGCGAAATTTACTATATAAGTCCACAAAATTTGTGCCCGCATGGGGAGTTGTTTTTATATTATTTATAATATTATGTTAAAAAATATAAAAATATAAGGAAGTAAAGGAGAAAAAGATTTTACAGTGTTTTCTTACTATAACAGCAATAATATTGCGTATTTTTTCAAATACGCTCGGTAATGTATATCAAAAAAAGCTTGCAGTAAAAAGCAATCCTTTGATTGTGACATTTTTTACATATTTCTTTCTGACTCTCATTTGTTTACCATTTATTTTTTCTAAAGGATATGCACCCAATAGCGGTTTGCATTTTTGGATTTATTCTTTTTTTATGGGACTGTTGGGGGCTATTGGCAATGCTTTTCTTGTGAAATCTTTAAAAAACGGCGAGTTGTCTGTTATCGGTCCTATAAATTCTTATAAATCCGTTATCGGGCTGCTGCTGGGGTTGGTATTCCTGCACGAAATCCCGAATTTATACGGCTTAGCCGGCATGGCTATGATTTTTGCTGGAAGTTATTTTATTTTAGATACTACAAAAGAACGTTTTACATTAAAGTTGTTAAAAAACAAAGAAATACAATACCGCTTTTATTCTCTTTTATTTTGTGCGTCTGAAGCAATTGTTATTAAAAAGGTAATCCTTATTTCATCAACATGGGATGCTTTTGTTTCCTGGTGTTTGTTCGGAAGTATTTTTTGTGCGATTTTTTTGTTGTTTGAAAAAATAAATCCCGCTGATGAACTCGCTGTTTTAAAAACCAGAAACATAACCCATATAATAAAACTTGTTGTTTGTATGGGGATAATGCAATATACAACAAATTATGTTTTTGAAAATATGAATGTGGGTTTTGCTTTGTCTTTATTTCAGCTTTCGTCAGTGCTCAGTATTATATTGGGGTATAAAGTTTTTAAAGAACAGAATATCGCACCCAAAATTATCGGGTCACTTATTATGACAGCAGGAGCTGTCGTAATTATTTTATTAGGCTAAAATACATAATAAAACGGATTGTGAAAACTTGTTTTTTGCGTTACAAACACTATAGCTGAATTTGTAGTATAGGAGTTGTAATATGAAAAATTTTGAACTTAATCTTTCACATGATGAACTGGTTAAAAGAACATCAAAGGATTGTCTTATTCCTAAAGAGATGTTAAAAGAGGACTCAAAAGAGTTCGCGGCACTTGCACAAGGCGATAAAGACGCTTTGGTTCACCTTGTCAAAGCAGCAAAGGCTGTTGATGAAGTTTTTATGAAACAGGATAATCCTGATAACCTCGATTTTAAAGCTTATCTAGAGGAAGAAGTTAAAAATGGCAATGAAGATGCAAAAATGACCCTTACATTATTTAATGCGCAAATCGGTATGAATGCTGTTGACTCGGAGGCAAATAAAATTTTTCTTGCAAAAAATACTAAAGAGTTGCCAGGTAAGGGCTTTTACCCGACAGATTTAACAAAAGAAGAGTTTCATAATATTCTAATAAAAATGTTAAAAGACGGAGAAATAGATGAAGTCAGAAATATTTTAAATCAGCGTTCAATGGTAGTGCGAGATGGGGAAAAACTTAAAGCCATAGATTATACCCAATATTTTTCAAAAGAATTTTCTTATATTGCCGATGAACTTGAAGCAGCCGCCGAAGTTTCCACAAATGAAGATTTTAATAAATATCTCAAACTTCAGGCAATTGCGCTTTGTGAAAATAATCCTAATAACGATGCTTATGCAGATAAAAAATGGGCATCTTTGCAGGATACTCCGCTGGAATTCACAATTTCTCGCGAGCAGTATGCTGATGAAATGACCGGTACTGTTGTTGAAAATGAAGAACTTAATAAACTTCTTTCAGACAATAATATAGAACCTATTTCAAAAGATTCTATCGGTATCAGAGTCGGGATTGTAAACAAAGAGGGAACTAACAAACTTCTTGAAATAAAAAAATATATGCCTGTCTTAGCGCAGCATATGCCGTATAAAGAAGAATATGAACAAAATATCCAAGAAGGCGATGATGAAAAACAAACTATGGTGGATGTTGATATTGTTACTTTACGTGGTGATGAAGGTACATACAGAGGTGGCATCACATTGGCGCAAAATTTACCGAATAACGACAAACCCTCTTTGAAAATTGGCGGAGGACGAAGAAATGTCTACCACAGACAAATCAGAATCAGCACGAGTCCGGAAGCAAAAGCTAAAAGACAGAAAAGATTAGATGCAACTTTAGCACCGGAGCTGCATCAGTATTATAATCAGGAGGCTGACCACTGGTTTACAATCGGTCATGAAAATGTTCACTCTCTCGGACCAAAATCAGGAACAGAAGCTCTTGGAAAGTATAAAAATATTATAGAGGAAAACAAAGCTGATATGGGCTCTCTTGCATTGTTGGATGTGCTTGTGGAACTAGGCATGTACACACCGGAAGAGAGAAAACAAATAATCGTTACCTATGCTGCTGATAATTTCTTAAAAGCTAAACCTACAATATCTCAGGCGCACAGGGTAAGAACGGTTATGCAGAGCAAATTTTTCCTTGAAAATAAAGCAATATGGCTAAATGAACAAGGACTCTTGGAAATTGATATGGACAAAATGATTCCTACTGCACAAAAAATGCTGGCTGAAATCATCCGTGTCCAGCTTTCAAAAGATTTTGCCGCTGGAGAAAAATATGTTCTTGATAATTTCGTTTGGACTGACGAAATGGAAATTATTGCAAATAAATTGAAAGAAATAGATAAATCTCTAAACGGCACTCTTGTTACTCCGCTTGCGGATAAACTCGCTGCTATGTAACTTCTATAAGGATAATAAGTGCTCCCGATATATATCGGGAGTGTTTATTTTTATATATGTAAATCTATAATTTTTTTTATGTTTTAATAGTTTTTATAATTGAAAAAATAACAGGAGATATATGGAAAAATCAGATAAAGTAAAACTCGGGTTAATAGGTCTGGGTACGGTAGGTACAGGTGTTGTAAAGGTTTTAAAGGATTTTGATAATATAGAAATTGTTAAAATCGCTGTCAAAAATATAAATAAAAAAAGAGATATCGAAAATTTTGATACCTCTCTTTTGACAACAGACCCGTTTGAAATTGTTAATAACCCTGATATCGACATTGTTGTTGAAGTTATTGGCGGAATTGAACCTGCTTTTGACCTCTTAAAAACAGCAGTGCAAAATAAAAAACATATTGTTACTGCAAATAAAGAACTTCTCGCTAAAAAAGGGCAGGAGCTTTTTGAACTTGCCAACAAAAATAATGTTACTATTTTGTACGAAGCTGCTATTGCAGGCGGTATTCCAATAATTATGCCGATAAAAACAACGCTTGCCGGCAATAAAATAAATAAAATTGAAGCTATTTTGAACGGAACAACCAATTATATCCTTACGAAAATGGAAAAAGAGGGTGTCTCTTACGAAGAAGTTTTAAAAGAAGCCCAAAAACTTGGCTATGCGGAAACTGACCCGACGGGAGATGTAGAAGGTTTTGATTCTGCATATAAAATTGCAACCCTTGCTACAATTGCTCTTAATCAGCGGGTAGATATAAATAAAATCTATCGTGAAGGAATCACCAAAATCAGTGCAAAAGATATGCAGTTTGCAAAAGAACTGGGTTATAAAATAAAACTTATTGCACTTGCAAGATTAACAGAAAATAACATGGCGGATGTGCGTGTACACCCGATGCTTGTTCCTGTGAAAGACTGCCTTGCAAGTATTAACGGTGTAACTAACAGCGTTGTTTTAGAAGGCTTCCCTGTCGGACGGGTTATGTTTGCAGGTCCGGGTGCCGGAGAATTCCCGACAGCAAGCTCTGTATTAGGAGATATCCTTGCTATTGCAGGAAGCATCGGTTCTGACAATATGCTGCCTTTTATGAGATGTAATCATGAAATTAACGCAAGTCAGGTCGATATTAAAGATACTGTGAATAGATATTATATTGCTGTTACTGCTGCAAATACCCCGGGGGTAATCGGGACGATAGGCGAGATTTGCGGACGTCATAATATCAGTCTTGCAAGTGTTTTGCAAAAAGGTATTGATAAAGAAAACACAGCAGAGATTGTTGTTATAACAGAAGAAAGCAAAGAAAACGATATTAACGCGGCTATTGCTGAATTTAATCACAACAAAAATATAATTAAGATTAACAACCTTATAAGAGTAATGTAAAAATCGGAGTATAAAAAATGGAAAACTTTCAACAAAAAGGTCACTATCAAGGTTTAATAAACAGATACAGAGAATATCTTCCAGTTACGGATACAACACCTGTTGTAACATTGAATGAAGGAAATACTCCGTTAATTAAAGCAGATAATCTTGCTAAAAAAATCGGGCTTGATAAAATGAATTGCGAAATTTATCTAAAGTTCGAGGGTGCAAACCCGACAGGCAGCTTTAAAGACCGCGGCATGACAATGGCTGTGACAAAAGCTAAGGAAGAAGGTGCAAAAGCCATTATCTGTGCTTCAACCGGGAACACTTCTGCTGCAGCCGCAGCTTACGGCGCAAAAGCCGGTTTAAAAACTTATGTACTTATTCCGGACGGATATATTGCACTGGGCAAACTGTCGCAGGCTATGATGTACGGAGCGGAAATTATTGCCATAAAGGGAAACTTTGATGAGGCACTGGAAAGAGTAATTGAAATTTCTCAAAAATATCCCGTCACTCTTGTAAACTCTGTGAACCCGTACAGAATAGAAGGACAGAAAACAGGTGCGTTTGAAATTTGCGAGGCACTAGGCGATGCGCCTGATTATCACTTTATACCTGTGGGCAATGCCGGTAATATTACAGCGTATTTTAAAGGTTACGAAGAATTTTTAGCACTCGGCAAAACATCTCATTTGCCTAAAATGATGGGCTTTGAAGCAGAAGGCGCGGCAGCTATTGTAAAAGGTGAAAGAATCCTGAAACCTGAAACTATTGCGACTGCAATAAGAATCGGCAACCCTGCAAGCTGGAAACAGGCAGAAAATGCCCGTGATAAATCAGGCGGTGTTATCAACTTTGTTACTGATGAAGAAATCGTTTATGCATACAAGCTCATTGCTTCAACGGAAGGAATTCTTGCAGAACCTGCAAGCGCTGCATCTGTTGCAGGTGTTATTAAGGCATTGAAGCTCGGGGTGGTTGAATCAAATAAAAAAATGGTATGTATTTTAACAGGAAACGGGCTTAAAGACCCTGACTCCGCAATAAAATATTCAGGCTGCGAAGTTAAAAAGACTACATCAGAACTATCAGATATAATAAAAGCAATGGCTTTATAGTTAGTTTTGTTAAATGTAAAAATATTTAATAATAGTGCAAATATTAGGTCGTTTTTCTGTTTTGAATGACGACCTTTTTGCATATAAAATAACAAAACAATTGCCTTATAAATCAGACCTCCTTTATAAATTGCTTGAAAAAATAGTGACTTTACGGTATCATATTGCCTGTAATAGTGATTTAATTCACGATTGATGGTCTTTTGACTGTTAGTAAGGGTAAAATAAACACATTTTTGTAAAGGAGATTTTAATGAGCCCACAGACTCACGCAGGACTTGACTATTCCAAAGTTGATGAGATTCTCGCTAACTACGGATACGAAAAGTCAAATTTAATTGCAATATTGCAAAAAGTACAGGAAGTATTTCGCTATCTGCCGCTGGATGTAATGACATACATCGGCACAAAAATAGAAGGTTTGTCACCGGCAACAGTTTACGGAGTAGCTACATTTTACGCTCAATTCAGCCTTGAACCTAAAGGTAAATACGAGATAAAAGTCTGCGACGGAACTGCTTGCCACGTAAGAGGTTCCATGCCTGTTTTGAATGCTGTTTACCAGTGTTTAAATCCGGTTGTTGTTGTTAACGGAAAAGTTTATCCGCAAATGACAGCTGATGCAATAAAAATAGTTATCGCTACCATTATGAATGAAGAAGAGGGCAAGTAGAATGACAGCAACATTAATTGATATAAAAGCTGAACAGCAAAAGGTTAAAGATGCAATCAAAGCACAGGGCTTGAGAGTACTTGTTTGTGCAGGTACCGGCTGTGTTGCTAACGGCTCGTTAAAAGTTATTGAAAAATTTAAAGAACTCGGGGCTGATGTCAGACCGATGACACATCAGGATAAAGTTACAATAGTTCCGACAGGCTGCCACGGTTTTTGTGAACAGGGCGTACTTGTTGTAATTCCGGACCTTGATGTTACTTATGTAAAAGTTCACGTGGAAGATGTTGAAGAAATTGTTGAAAGCCACATTAAAGAAGGCAAACCTGTTGAAAGACTTCTTTATGTTGACCCTAAAACAAACGAACACGTGTTTAAAAATGAAGAAATCAACTTCTATGCCAAACAAACACGTACAACACTCGCTAACTGCGGCGAAATTAACGCTGAATCTTTAGATGAAGCTCTTTCTGTAGGTGCTTATCAGGCTTTACACAAAGTTCTTGAAAAAGGTGATTCCCAATGGGTTATTGATGAAATCACAAAATCAGGCTTGCGCGGCAGAGGCGGCGGCGGTTTCCCGACAGGTTTAAAATGGAAATTCACCGCAGCAAATCGCGGCGGAAAAAGCTATGTTGTCTGCAACGGTGACGAAGGCGACCCGGGTGCATTTATGGACAGAAGCGTCATGGAAGGCGACCCGCATAAACTCTTAGAAGGTATGGCTATTGCAGGTTACGCTATCGGAGCAGATGAAGCTTATATATATGTAAGAGCAGAATATCCTCTGGCGATTCACCGTTTAAGAGTTGCTATTGCCGAAGCCGAAAAAAGAGGCTACCTCGGCAACAACATTATGGGTAGTGATTTTAACTTCACTATCCACATTAAAGAAGGTGCAGGCGCTTTTGTTTGCGGTGAAGAAACTGCTCTTATTGCCTCTATCGAAGGCGAAAGAGGCATGCCAAGACCAAAACCGCCATTTCCTGCAAACAAAGGTTTGTTCGGCAGACCTACCTTGATTAATAACGTAGAAACTCTCGCTAACGTTGCCCCCATTATCTTAAAAGGCGCTGACTGGTTCAGCTCAATGGGTACGGAAAAATCAAAAGGCACAAAGACTTTTGCCCTCACAGGCGAAGTTAACAATACTGGACTTATTGAAGTACCAATGGGTACAACTCTAAGAGAAATCGTATTTGACATAGGCGGCGGAATCCGCGGCGGAAAGAAGTTTAAAGCCGTACAAATCGGAGGCCCTTCAGGCGGATGTTTGACAGAAGAGCACCTTGATTTGCCTATGGATTACGACAACCTTATTGCTGCGGGTGCAATGGTCGGTTCAGGCGGTCTTGTTGTTATGAACGAAGATACCTGTATTGTTGAAGTTGCAAGATTCTTTATGAACTTTACTCAAAACGAATCCTGCGGCAAATGTGTTCCCTGCCGTGAAGGTACGAAAAATATGTTAAAAATATTAGAAAGAATAGTTAAAGGCAAAGGCGAAATGAAAGACCTTGAAACCCTTGAAGAACTTGCCGTTGCCGTAAAAGACGGTTCTCTTTGCGGGCTTGGTAAAACCGCTCCTAACCCTGTTCTTTCTACATTAAAATATTTCAGAGATGAATACATCGCTCACATCAAAGACAAGAGATGTCCTGCAGGTGTTTGCGAAGCTATGAAAACAATCCATATTGTGGAAGAACTCTGCAAAGGCTGTACAAAATGTGCAAGAAATTGTCCTGTCGGTGCAATTGAAGGTACTGTACGCAACCCGCACCACATTGACCAGTCTAAATGTATCAAATGCGGTGCCTGCCTGAATGCTTGTCCGTTCAAAGCTATCAGACAAAACTAGTAATGATGGTACAAGCATAAAAAGTAGATAAAGTATAAGGAATATAAAAAATGAGCGATAAAAAAACACTTATAATTAACGGAAAAGAGGTAGAGTTCACTGACGAACCAAACCTTCTTGAAGTAATCAGAAAAGCAGGCTTTAATGTGCCTACCTTCTGCTACCGTCCTGATTTAACACAGTACGGTGCTTGCAGAATGTGCGTTGTCGAGGTTGAATACCCCAACGGAAGAGTTTTAATCAACTCCTCCTGTACAATGCCGCCTGAAACAGGTATTAAAGTAAAAACAAACACTGAACGAACAAGAAGAATCAGAAAAACAGTGCTTGAATTACTTCTTGCAAACCATGACAGAGAATGTACAACCTGCGACAAATCAGGTAAGTGCGAACTCCAGCAGTATGCAGAAGAATACGGAATTAAGGATGTTTCCAAGTACGTTGCAAAACGCAAAGAAGACTTCCTTCCTATTGACGACTCCAACCCGTCAATCGTTCGTGACCCGAACAAGTGTATTCTCTGCGGTGCTTGTGTAAGAGCTTGCAGCGAGTTTCAGGGGCATTCAGTACTCGGCTTTGCAAACAGAGGTTCAAAAACAGTTGTTCAGCCTATTGCAGGCAAACCTCTTGCAAAAGTTGACTGTGTTTACTGCGGACAGTGTCAGGCAGTTTGCCCGACAGGCGCTTTGACTATCAAAAACGAAGTTAACGAAGTTTGGAACTTAATCACCGACCCGCAAAAGAAAGTTCTGGCACAAATTGCACCGTCAGTTCGTGTTGCAATCGGTGAAGAATTCGGTCTTGAGCCCGGAGAAAACACAATTAAGCTTGTTAATGCAGCGTTAAAAGAAATAGGCTTTGACCTCGTATTTGATACAAACTTCTCTGCCGACCTTACGATTATGGAAGAGGCACATGAGTTTGTTGAAAGATTAAGCAAAGGCGAAAATCTTCCGCTGTTTACTTCCTGCTGTCCGGCATGGGTTAGATATCTGGAATTGCAGCACCCTGACATGCTTAAACACCTGTCAAGCTGCAAATCTCCTCAGGGTATGTTGTCACCGGTATTAAGAACACTTGTACCTAAATACTTTGAAGGCTTTAGCGAAGAAAACATCAATATCGTTTCAATAATGCCCTGTACAGCTAAAAAAGCAGAGGCAAAACGCTCTCAGTTAGGCAAAGACGGCAAGTTCGAAACAGATTACGTTTTGACAACTCAGGAGCTTGCTAAAATGATAAAAAGCGCAGGTATCGACTTCAAGTCTTTAGAACCGGCAGAAGGAGATTCTCCGTTTGCGCTGTACTCAGGTGCAGCTACAATCTTCGGTGCATCAGGCGGTGTTGCAGAGGCTGCTGTTCGTACAGCTTACGAGTTTGTTACAGGCGAACCATTGTCTGACATCGACATTAAATCTATGAGAGGTGTTGACAAAAACCACAGATGCAAAGATGTTGAACTCGATATCAAAGGTACAAAAGTTAAGGTTAGAGTTGTTTCTACTTTAAAAGAAGCAGAAAAATCTTTGCAAGAAATCAAAAACGGGACTTCCGACTTCCATATGCTCGAGGTTATGGCCTGCCCCGGCGGCTGTATCAACGGCGGCGGACAGCCGAGAAGCTGCGACGACACTCATGTAAAAGAAAAGAGAGCACAAGGTTTGTATAAAGAAGATTCTGAACTTACATACAGACGCTCTAATGACAATCCGGATATCAAGAAACTTTATGCTGAATATCTTGAAGCTCCCGGGTCTCATAAAGCACACGAACTTTTACACACTGTTTATGAAGACAAATTCAAAGGTTCATACAAAGACGTTGTAAAAGCGTAAAATTGGCAATGATATAAAAAGCCCTACCTGTAAAGATAGGGCTTTTTTATTTTGTTTTATTTTTTTGAAAATATAGCGAGTACAGTTAACTGAGTGATAAAAAGTTATGCAATAAAATAGTTTTCACCCTCATTTGTCAGCGTGTATTCTGTATATTCGCTTGTTTGCGTCAAATCAGGAACAATCTTTACAAGATTTTGTTTTATTGCTTCATCTATTGTTGCGTGGTCTATCGCGCTGCCTGTTGCAGGAACAAGCTTGGCATTAAGTTGTTTAATTGTAAATCTTTCTTTATTTTCAATATTCAAAATATACATGCCTGCGACAATCAGCCTGTCTATATCATTTTGAGGATTGTATGTATTTAAATATTGTGTAAAGTCAGTTCCTATATCTGTTTTTTCAACAACTTCAGTTTTCGGATTTTGTATTGATTCTTCAAGCGCCCTCTCAAAATCTACTTCTGCAACCAGATTTTCTTTTGTGTCGCTAAAATCAAAAGAAGGTGTTGACATATCGTTAATGGAGGCGAGCGTCTTAACATTAATAAAACCGCTTCTTTGTGTTTGAGGCTCTGGCTCTGTTTGAGGCGTTTCTTTAGGTTGTGCAATCGGTGTTCCGTTCACAAGCCCGTTTATCCAATCCCCAAGCTGCTGCTCAAACGTAAATTTGTCAGTAGTGGAAAATTCAAATTCAATGTCGCCTTTTCTGATTTTAAAATAGTATTCATGCATAAGTTGTTCCCTAATCTGATTTTTGTTGTGGCTTCCACCTTAAATCAAGATGTCTTGCCGCATTTGTTTCATCCACTCTTTTGACCGGTGCATTGTGCGGAGCGCTCAGAATATTTTGCGGATTTTCATCGACCTCTTTGGCTATTTTTATCATAACATCAGCAAACTCGTCCAGGCGTGCTTTGCTTTCTGTTTCCGTCGGCTCAATCATCATTGCCTCTGACACAATGAGCGGGAAGTACACTGTCGGCGGGTGGAATTTGTAATCCATAAGCCTTTTGGCTATCTCCAGAGTGTGTACACCTTTTGCCTTTTGTCTGTCGCCGGAGAACACGAATTCGTGCATACAGGTACAGTCATAAGGCAGGTCATAGTAATATTTTAACTTTTCTTTAAGATAATTCGCATTTAAAACAGCATCCTGCGATGTTTGTTTCAGCCTGTCACCCTTCATCAGTATGTATGAGTATGCTTTTACAAGCACCCCGAAGTTGCCCTGAAACTCTTTTATCTTGCCTATTGTGTTTTTTAAATTGTAATTTCTGACATATTTTTCGCCGTTATAATCAATAATCGGTACGGGCAAAAATTCTTTTAAACTTTCTACAACCCCGACCGGCCCTGCTCCCGGGCCACCGCCGCCATGGGGTGTGGAAAATGTCTTGTGCAGGTTCAAATGTACTATGTCAAAGCCCATTTTTTTCGGTGTTGTTATCCCCATAATCGCATTGAGGTTTGCTCCGTCATAGTATAACAGTGCTCCGTTTGCGTGTGCGACTTTGGCTATTTCTGATATGTTTTCTTCAAACAGCCCGAGGGTGTTGGGATTTGTCATCATAATGGCTGCGATAGTGTCTTTGTGCTCATCAAAAAGTGATTTCAAATGAGTAACATCTACCTGACCTTTTGAGTTGCTGTTTACTTTTACAATCTCAAACCCGCACATGCCAGCTGACGCTGGATTTGTACCATGGGCAGAATCGGGGATAATGACTTTTTTACGCTGAGGCTGGTTGTTCACTTTAAAATAGTGCTTTACAATCATCATTCCGCAAAGCTCGCCGTGTGCACCTGCTGAACCTTGAAGAGTCATTGCGTCCATACCTGTAATCTTTTTTAATGCTTCCTGCAGCCTGTACATAAGCTCCAGTGCACCTTGCGCATCATCGTCGGATTGCAGCGGGTGAAGATTTGTGAATCCTTCAAGCGAGGCAAGATACTCGTTAACCTTCGGGTTGTATTTCATAGTGCATGAGCCGAGCGGATAAAAGCCTGATTCCACACAAAAGTTTTTGTCCGAAAGCTCTTTAAAATGCCTCATTGCCTCGATTTCGCTTACCTCCGGCAATACGGGTGTGTCCTTTCTTAAAAACTGCTGCGGCAAAAAATCTGCAGAGATTTCTTCTTCGCACAACGTTACGCCAGTCATTCCATTTATTGATTTTTCAAAGATTGTTTTTGTCATTTTTACTCCTCAATTTACCATGTTAAGAATTTGCGACAGTTCTGTCAATCATAATATAATTATTTATTATGAATAAGTCTTTTAAACTCACGGCAGTAATATCAATTGTCTGCATATTGCTTGTAAGCTTAGTTTACATACTAACAAAACCTCAAAAACACAATGAAAATGAGGTCGTTTTCTGGTCGCTTCAGATGGGAACTTTTGACGGTTATATGAAACCGCTCATTGCGGAATTTGAAAAACAGAATCCTGATGTCAAAATCAAATGGATTGATGTTCCGTATTCTGAAGGGGAAAAGAGAACCCTTGCCTCTATCTTAAGCTCGAATCCGCCTGACCTTGTAAATCTTACGCCCGATTTTTCAAGCGTACTTGCGCAAAAACAGGCGCTTGAATATATCGACTGCGCAAAACTCAAAGATTATAACAAGCAGATTACACAATCGCTTATGACAGACGGAAAATGCTATGCCGTACCGTTTTACGCTACTTCTTCTTTAACGTTTTATAATAAGGAGCTGCTTAAAAAAGCCGGCATAAAACATTTGCCCCAAACCTATGATGAATTAAACCTGCTAGCCCCGAAAATAAAGCAAAAAACCGGCGTGTTTGTTACTATGCCTACGCTTACGGAAAACGATACATTGCTTAAAATATTAAATAAGTCGGGAATAAATACCCCGAGAACCCTCACTTCTGATAAGTCTGTGAAAATCTTTGAGGGATACAGGGAATTGTATCAAAAAGACTTAATTCCTAAAGAATCTATTACTCAAAACCATCAAGAAGCGCTGGAAAAATATATGTCGGGTCAGCTTGCGTTTATACAGTCAGGCGCAAACTTTTTGAACATAGTTAAAGAAAATGCCCCGCAGGTGTTTAAGCATACAGATGTTGCGCCGCAGTTTACCGGTGATAACGGCAAGTATGATGTTTCTGTTATGAACTTGATTATTCCTCTGAGAGCAAAGCATAAGGACGGCGCTTTAAGGTTTGCTCTGTTTTTGACTAATAAACAAAATCAGATTGAACTGGCTAAATTGACAACTATTCTGCCTGTTAACAACCTTGCGTTAAAAGACAGCTATTTTAATTCTTATACAGAGGGGGATGTTATTGCAAAAGCAAGGGTTTTGAGCGCAAAACAGCTCGGTAATTTGCAGAAGAATATTCGTTTTGAAAACAACCATAAAGAAATTTTGACACTTTTAAATACAACTGTGCAGCAGATTTTGCTCGGTAATGACGATGTGAAAAAGGTTCTTGAATCTGCCGCTAAAGATTGGAAAAGGCTGGAACAATGATATTTGCGGATTTAGAGGTAAAAATTAATACAAAAAACGGAAATGAAATATTGCTCTTAAAACGCTCGCCCAAAGACGGTTATGAAAAAACAGTACTTTTTACGGGTGTGTTTCACGGTGATGAGCCGGATGGTGAGTATTTAATAAACAGATATCTTTCTTATAGGTCTGATACAAAAAACAGGCTGCTTTTTATCCCGTGTCTGAATCCGGACGGAATGGCAAAAGAAACAAGAACAAACGCTAACGGGGTTGATTTAAACAGAAATTTTCCAGCCAAAAACTGGGAAAAGTCGACTAAGGATGACTATTTTGGAGGAGAAGAGCCTGCAAGCGAGGACGAAACAAGGTTTATGGTTTATGTAATTGAAAAATACAAACCTGACTTAATAATTACACTACATGAGCCTTATTCTGTCGTGAACTATGACGGGCCGGCAAAAGAAATTGCACAAAAAATTTCTCAAATCACCGGTTTTGATGTGCAAGAATCCATCGGCTACCCAACCCCGGGAAGTTTCGGGACTTATTGCGGGATAGAAAAAAATATCCCGACAATTACTCTCGAACTGCCGCAGCACAGATCAAACCAGCAGGATAAAGAAGACCTGTGGCAAAAAGTAAAAGGAATTTTCGATTTTGCAGCAAATGATTTTTAATTTTTTCTAATTTGTTATTTGAACAGTGTAGCAAATTTATTTTTTACGGTATTTATATAATTATAAACAAGAGACAAATACAGCCGGAGAATAAACTTAAAATGGTTGAAAGCCCAAAAATCCTATCCAGCCCCAGCTTTGGAAAATTTATTAAAATTAAAGGACAAGCACACGATATAAAGCACTTTCGTAAACAGCTACTTGAACAAGACGGCGATTTTATTACGATTGCAACTAAAAAACAGGAGAAAAAACAAAATCTGTATATAATAAGTAAAAAAGACTATGATAAATTTATTGATTTGATTAAAAAGATACACTTTTTTGAGCTGCGTACTCATCTTGAAAAATACATGGCGAAAAAGCCTAAATCTATTGATGTTAAAGAGGCGCACAAACAGCTGAAAAACAATAAGTTTAGAATATAGACAAATAAATAATTCCCTCACCAACTGGAGAGGGGCAGGGGTGGTAAAAACAAGTTGTCTTTTTAACGAGCTAAGTTCTTTTGTACTTCCATCGCCGACGGGACAGTTGTGGGGGGGATTTTAAAACAAAAAACGCAATGCAGGCATGACTTAATGGCTGGCTTTAATCTTCTGTTTAAGAATTGTAAAGCCTGTAATATCTAGTATTTATGACCTATTTTTTTATTTTTGGTTTGGGAGTATAATTTTTATAATGTTTGGATTTTTATGTCCGGAGTTATTAAGAATTTGAAAGATTACTGTACAAAAATATATAAGGAGAGTATGGATGAGTAAAACCAAAACAAAACGCATGGTTGCATCATTCCTTTTGCTGTGCGCAATGTCAGGTACAAAAGTTCTGGCTATGCCTGATGATTGGAATCCTGGTAATGACTTGGCTACAACTAATCAAGACTGGATTCAAGACGGAACTGTAACAATAGATGACGCTGAGTTTATCAACAAGGGGACAAATACTGTAGCTCCAATTTTTATAGGCGGCAGCAATACTACCCCTGTAAATGTTATTTTTACGGCAGATAATTTAAAATTTGAAGGCAATAGTACACCCGGTGCAGGCTCTAGCGGCGGCGGTGCAATGTATTTTGGTAGTCCAGGATGGGCATCATCTAATAATGATCAGACTATCACAATACAGGGCATATCTCAATTTATAGAAAACTCCACAGGGTCGGAATCATTGGTTGGCAGAACACCTGATGGCGGTGCAATTTACACTACTTCCAAAATGGATTTTATTGGTAATGCCTCTTTTCAAGGTAACGATGCTCTCGGTCAGCCGGGGGGCGACAATGTCGGCGGCAGAGGCGGTGCCATTTACTCTAATGCACAGTTGAATTTTAATAACGGTGCTTTATTCCAGGGCAACACTGCTTCTACATACGGCGGGGCTATATATGTTGGCAATCAGGGTGAACTTACAGTAACGGGCGGCGCAACTTTCTCCGGAAACCAGGCGGGTTCTCAAGGCGGCGCAATATACAATAACAATAAAGTCACCCTTGATGCAACCGGCGGAGATATTACTTTTTCTAACAATACTGTAAACGGTAAAGCAAACGATATTTACCTTGATGATAAAAGAGATGACAATCCTGCGTGGGGGCCTGCAAGTGATCCAGCAAGTCTTACGCTTAAGGGTACAGGCACTATCACCTTTAACGGCTCAATTCTGGGGGAAGATGGTACAACAATTACTAACAGTGCAAATGACCTTATCTTAAACGGCGACAACACTGATTATGCAGGTATCTTCACACAAACCGGCGGTAAAACAACCGTAAACGGCAAATTCTTCGGCGGAACAAATGTTCACCAGATTAACGGCGGTTCTCTTGTAATTGCCGCAGCTAACGCAATTGACGGTTCAAAAATTGTTTTGAACAAAACAAGCGATGATGTTGTAGGCAACATTGATATCCAGGTTGACACTACGTTAACAGGCAATGTTACTGGCGAAGGAAATATAACATTAAATAAAGAAAATACCACTTTAACCTTAGAAGGTAACAACTCTGTCTTCACCGGTAATTATACCCAGAGCAACGGCGCACTTGTTGTCGGTGACGGAAGTAACGAAACAACCTCTTTCTCTGGTACAAATAATATAAACGGCGGCAGCGTTACTGTTACAAATAACGCAACATTGCTTGGCACTAACACAATCTCTGGCGATTCCACAAAGGTTGATTTAAAATCAGGTTCAACTTTAGCCGGTACAAATAAAATAAACGGCGGTACGGTTAATATCAACACATCTGACAACACAGGCGCTAATAATACAATCAACGGCGGTGTTGTTAATGTAGGTAATGAAGCTAAAACTACCCTCGCCGGAACAAATAGTGTAGCAGGCGGCGAGTTAAAAATCTTTTCAGGTTCAACTCTCAGCGGTGCAAATACGTCATTGACATCAGGCGCTATTTCGTTAGACAACGCAGTGTTGAATGGCTTAAAAGAAATGACAGACGGTACGCTGACATTGAATAACGGTGAGATTACAGGTACTGTTAACATTGGCGGCGGCAGTCTGAATGCAACCGGTTCTGCTATTGCCGGTACTGTTGCTCAGTCAGGAACTTCAACTTCTGAACTTTCCGGAGTTACAATTGCTGGAACTTATAATATTGCAGACGGTACATTAGATATCAATGGCAACAGTACAATCTCTGCCGGCGGTGTGCTTGATATTGACGGCGGTACAGTTAATATGAACCAGTCAATTGCTTTAACCGACGGTAATATTACCGGCGATGGCGGTACGCTCAATATGACTCAGGGCAATACCGACCTTACAATCTCCGGTAATCAGTCAGGATTTAAAGGAGACTTTAATAAAACCGGCGGAACTATAAATATAGGAACGACAACAACATCCGGCTCTACTGTTGCACAAGAAAACAATTTCTTTAGCGGTTCATCTAATTTAAGCGACACAACTGTTAATATGAAAGATAATTCGTCGATTGCTCTTGGCAGCGGTGAAAATCTCACACTTGATAACACCGATATTGTTATTGAAAACAGCGGCTTGAATTCTCAACGCGACCAGTACGATGTAGCACAGCCCAACGGCAATGAATCACTCATCAGCGGAACTGTTAAAGGCGATGATTCCTCAAGTATTATCGTTAACGGAGAAAATACCTACCTTCAAATCAGCGGTGATATGTCCGGATTTACCGGAGATTTTGTACAAGAGAACGGTACAACAGAGGTTGTTGACGGTATATTCTTTGGCGGTACAAATGAAGTTAAAGACGGTAACTTTATCTTTAGAGATGAAGCAAGCTTATCTTCTGACGTAACTATTTCAGGGGAAGATGTCACTTTGACAATCGGTGACGGTTCTAAAGCATACCAAATTGTTGACGGTAACAAAGTTAATGTTGACGGCGGGCAGTTTATCCTCGAAAACGTTAATATTTCCGGATCTATCTTAGAGGGCGGAACGGAAGACACTACTATCGGTGTTAACGATTCAAATGTAGCCTTTGGTGAAAACGGCGGTTTGTCAGGTTCTGCTCATTATGAACTGGGTAAAGGCGGCGGTGCTTCTGCTCACTATACAATGGAAGACAAATCCGTTGCACAAGACGGTTCTTCTTTAGTTATTAATAGCGGCTCAGTGCTGGATATTAATGCTAATACAATGAATACTATCACTAAAGAACCTGCAAACCCGGGAGATGCTTATGAATTTGCTGAGGGCGGAAGCTTTGGCACGGATTTAAAAGGTGCAGGTACAGTTAATACAGAAAATACAATTACTGACAAAGCACAGGCTCTTAACTTTACTTCTGATAACAGCGAATTCAACGGTACTTATACCCACAAAGGCGGTATAATACAGTTCTCCGGTTCGGAAGGTAACGAGGCTAAATTCTTTAACGGTAACAATTATATAAATGACGGCAGAGTTATCTTCGCTGCCAACAGCGTTGTTATGGGCAACAACACCGTTAACGATAACGGTTATTTTGAACTCACAGACGGTTCTGTGATTGATAAGGATAATAATGCTCAAATATCCCTTGGCAATGCCGGTACTCTTGATATAACAAATACAAGCACAACTGACCCGCTTAATTTAAACATCTCAGTTGGCGGTTCAACAACTGTTGACGAAATCACTGGTGCTGTTTCTGCTGCAGACATCAACAAAACAGACGCAGGCGCTTTGACTATCAGTGCTGACCAGCATGAATACACCGGCAACTATACACAAACAGGCACGGGCACTGTTACGGTTAACGCAGGCAAAAGCTTCTTCGGCGGTAAAAACAATATAAACAAAGGTACTGTTGATTTAACCGCAGAAGGCGCTAAAGTTGCAGGTCAAAACACAATATCTTCAACCAGTGACACAGTCGGCGGTAAAATGCAAATCGGTGATAAAACAGATACAACAAGCTATCTTAATAATCCGATTATCGTAAACACTGTTGCAGATGATGAAGACCACGGGCTTGAGCTTGTTACAACAGACGGTAATGACCAGAACCTTGAAGTTGCATTTGCGATTGCATCGGGTGCAGACAATACAGGGCGTGTTACACACAGCGGAAACGGTACGTTGAACCTTAACAACGCCGGTCAAAATGACCTGTTTAAGGACTTTAACGGTACGTTTGCCCAAACTTCAACCGGTGTAACAAACGTATTTGGAAACTCGTTTAAAAACAACGATATCCAAAACGGTACGTTGAACATGAAAAACGGCTCAACACTTGCTGACGGAACAACAAACCTCGGTGATAACGGCACATTAAACATCGGTGCGTTTGACGGCGATACAACATTCATACCGGAAGGTCAGGAAGACAAATACAACTTTGATGCAAATTCAACTGTAACAATTAATTCTGACATCAAAGGCACTGGTAAAGTAAATATCTCAGACGGTAAAACAACTATTACTGCATTAAGCAACAACTCAGGATTGACCGGTACATACCATCAAACCGGCGGTGAGGTTGTAGCCCAAAGCGGTTCTACTTTCTTTGGCGCTACAGTTAAAAACCTTATTGAAAAAGGAAAGTTGTTCTTTAATAAAGGAGCAAATCTTGCTTCCGGAGCAAATGTTACTCTTGATGCAAACACTGATATGTCAGGTCAAACAGAAAATACAACAGCTGTTTTAGACCTTGACGGCAGAGATAACGCTAAGTTCACCGGCGGCAATACTTTATACATAGACGGCAAAGATACAGAAGGTTTTGTATTTACTGACGGTGTATTACAAAATGCATTGCTCCACGGTGAACAAAATATTGGTGACAACACTGTTATCACAATGCAGGGCGGTTCTGGTTTTGCAGGTGATGCTGTTGCAACAATCGGCGGCACAAACACTAATGTAATCTTAGGCACAGGTTCTGTAGCAGAGGAAGGAGCTGACTTAACTGTTGACTCAACATTGACTCTTGTATCAGAAAACCTCGACTTTAAATCAGAAGTTGTTGGTGGTTCCGGTAATATCCGTGTTGAAAAGGATATGAGAGAAACCAACGCTCCTAATATTAACATTTACGGTGACCAATCTGCTTTTGAAGGTTCTTACTACCAAGATGCGGGTCGTGTAACTGTTAAAAACGGTGCTACATTCTTCGGTGGTTCAAGCAACGAAGTAACCGGTTTAACCGAAACTGATGCTGAAGGTAATGTTATAAAAGAAACTTCCGGTGACCTTTATCTTGAAAAAGGATCGCTTATAGGTTCTGATATTACAATTACAAACTTTGATAAAACAGCTAACGCCGGTGTTTCAACACCTCACGGACGCGTGTTTATTGAAGATAAAATATATGACAGCCAGGGTAATGAGTTAACAGACATTGATAAATTGATGGATGGTGACTTGTACTATAATACTTCTGCTGACGGCAGTGCAGTAGAACAACATAATATCAAAGTTGAAAATGCTGGTTTGATTCTATCTAACGGTACAATCTTTGACGGTTCTGACGGTCCGACAGTCTTTGAAAACAAAGGCAACGGCGGTGTTGTTGATATAGGCTTCTCTAACGGAACTGGTGTCGACGGTGACATTGTTCTTAAGAGAGATACAATGCTTTCTTACGGTGACAACGCTTATATCAAAGATGATTCCACTTTGGAAATGGAAGATACAGCTATCTTGAACTTCATCAACGATACTGCTGATATCACATACAGACCTGATATAGTAGGCGGCGGTTCAATCTACAAAGAAGGCTTGGCTACAACAAATATCACTTCCGCTATTGATATGACCGGTGAAGTTAAAGTCAGCGAAGGTACTTTGAACTTTACAAACAAAGACAAGGTTATCTTTAATAAAGGTGACGATTTAAATTTAAGACAAACCGGTAACCTGACTGTAGGTTCAGGCTCTTCTAATGCAAGTATAAGCATTGTTGCAAAAGATACTGTATTTGGCGGAGATGTTACATCAGACGCCCAGGACGGCACTCAATCAACAGTTGCTCTTAACGGTAAAAATACAACTATCGGCGGCAATTTAATAAATAATAATACTAACCTTTCTATACTGGGTAATTCTTCAATCGGCGGTGATTGGACAATTAACGGTAATTCAGGTTTGAATCTGGTTGGTAATTATTCAAATACAATCGATGTTGCAGGTGACCTTATCATCGGTGACAGCCTTAAAGACGGAAAACTTCCGGTTGCATTTGATTATGACCCTCACAGGGGTACGATGGATACAATCAATGTTGACAGCTTTGTTAATGACAGCAATTCTCCGCTGTTGATTACGGGCATCAACTTTGTAACATCTCCTGTTGACAGAAACTTCGACCTCAGCGCCGACAGACTTATTCAACAGCGCAATCCCGAAGATACTCCATATTATGATGCAACCAGCTTCTATGCTAACACTGCAATGGGTCGCTACTTCTTAAGTAACGGTGCAGGCGGTGCTGATTTTACAGGTACGCTTGTTCACCTCAACCCGCAGCAATACAGAGGTCAGGTTGCAACTATCGCTTCGTGGCAGAACCAGCTGTTGATTAACAATTTGTTATTCGACCACATGGGACTTGTTACAAGACAGCTTATGGAGCAGGAAAAAACAGCAAACAAATATGCTGCTACTATCCCGCAGTTTGCTCCTTACCAGTATGACTTAAAAGGAGGAAGCCTCTGGTACAAAGCTTACGGTAACTTTGAAACTCTTTCTATGACGAAAGGTTTGAGTGTAGGTAACAACGCATACGGTGCATTAATCGGTGCTGACTTCCCGCTCATCAAACTTAAACACGGTTGGAACATCGTGCCGACAGCTTATATCGGCTATAACGGTGCACACCAGCACTTTAACGGCGTAAGTATGTATCAAAACGGTGCTCAATTAGGCTTCATGGGTACTGCTTACAAAGGTAACTTCTTAACTTCATTGTTGGCATACGGCGGCGGTTACGGCAACGATATGTCTATGCACGGCGAATATGGCTCAGGCAGCGACAACACTGGCAACTGGTTTGCAGGCGTTGCTTCTAAATCAGCATACAATATTCACCTCCCTGCTGACTTCATATTACAGCCTACAGTAATGGCTGCTTATAACGCATTCGGTTCTCAAAACTGGGGGTCTGACTTCGGCGTTATGAGTATGAGTTCCGGTATGCTCAACGGTGTAAACGTTGCACCCGGTGTTAACTTAATATGGCAGAAAAAATCCTTCAACATTTACTTAACAGCTCAGATGGTTTACAACATTATGGGCGGTGTTGACGGCAGAGCAGGCAATATTGACCTCGGCTATGTAAGAATGCGTCACTCTTACTTTGAATACGGTTTAGGTGTTTCTAAAAACTTCAAAGACAGATTCGGTGGTTTCTTGCAGTTCGTAATCAGAAACGGCGGCAGAACCGGTATCGGATTCTCCGGCGGATTACAGTTCAAACTCGGAAAATAGTTTGATTATAAATATAAAAGAGCCTCTTAAATTTAAGAGGCTCTTTTGTTTGTTAATATGTGTCTGGAGGTTATTTATACTTTTAGTAGTGCAAAAGTGTGAACTCCTGTGGTTTAACCTTTATTCACAATTTTTTTGCCCAAAATAGTTATTGTTATGCGTGAACTGTTAATTTTTACAGAAAACAAATTGCGTCTTATTTTTTTCCATTTTTCTTGTTTGGCTTCTTTTTCTATTTTTGTTAAAAATTTGTCAGGATTGTTTATCAGCAAAAGAATATTTTTTTCTTTAACTTTTTTGAAAAATTCGCTGTTAAATTCGCCTTTTTCTTGATATGCAGCAAATTCTTTTGAAATTTTGTCAATGAATGCTTTTCTGTATTCGGGAGCAAGTCTCTTCCATGCCCAGCGGTATGCTTTGTATTGGGCAATTAGTTTTTGCGTGTTTACTTGCTCTTTTATGTTGAGGTTGTTTTCTAAAAATTTGTCGATTTCTTCATATTCCTTGCAGACAAAGAGTGCCTTTGTGGGATTGTTTATTGAAGAGTTTGCATTGTCCTGTCTGTAGTAGACATAAGCTTTCTTTGTAAAAAGAACTTTTTTCGCAAGTGCATAGAGCTTGAATGATACAGATGTATCCTGATAACTTGCTCCCGGAGTTTGCAAAAATTTTATATTGTTATTAATAAAAAGTTCTCTTTTGTATATTGCACTCCACAAAGTAGGCTGCAGCGTAACAATTTCCGGATGAGCAAACAGGTTGGTTACTTTAGCGTTATAATCATTAACCCTGCCGTTTTTCTCTTTTATGTCGCCTTTTGTCCAGTAATTGTACCAGTCGCTTTTTACAATATCACAGTCATTGTTTTGTGCGAGTTTATATAAGTTTTCGAACATATCGGGCTCAATAAAGTCATCCGATTCGACAATACCAATGTATTCTCCTGTTGCGGTTTCGATACCTTTATTCATTGAATCGCCGTAACCGGAATTGGGTTTGTCTATAATTTTTATGCGTGAGTCTTTTTGTGCAAATTCTTTTAATATTTCTAAAGAACTGTCCGTTGAGCCGTCGTTTATGCAAATAATTTCGATATCTTTAAAAGTTTGCTTGATGATGCTTTCAAGACACTCGCCAAGGTATTTTTCAACATTGCAGACAGGAACTATAACTGAAATTTTTGTCACTTATTAATGCCTCCGTTGAGGTGTTTGTAATAGTTAAGCGGCTGCAATTTTATCAGCCCCATAAGTTTTCCCGTATTTTTGCATGATAACCCGAGTATGTTAAGAAATACAGTAGGTCCGCAAATAACAGAAAAAGGGATTATTAACAAATTCAACAAGCAAATAAAAAATATTTTTATTAAATACATAAAACGCTTTATTTTTTTAGGTCTAGTCTTGTACTGCAGGTATGAACCAGAATATCCGTTATAGTAGTTTCTGCTTAAAATCCACTTTATATTAACCCTATCTTTGCCGTTGATTTCTCTAACTATTGCATCGGGGTTAAAAACAATAGTGTATCCTGCTTTTCCTGCTCTGTAAAAGAAATCGCCATCTTCTCCGCCCATAAATACAAATGAAGAATCAAACCATATTCCGTCTTCTTTTACTATTTTCAAAGGAAAAAATGCATTGTGGGTAGAGCAGACTTTTCTTATTTCTCCTTTTTTCTTGCTTGTTTTCTTCACAAAAATATTATTGTTTGTAAGATAAGTAGGAAATTCTCCGTCAAAAGTGCAATACTCAGGTCCGGAAATAATATATGCATTATCCTGTGTATTGTATAAATCAACAAGATTGATAATCCAATCAACATCGGCAATATCATCGTCATCAAGTATTGCAATATGTGTTACGTCAAGATTTATTGCTTCTTTTAGCAGCCTGTTTCTTGCATTTGCAAGACCTCGTTTCTCTTCTACAAAATATGAAATTTCAAACGGAAAATCGGGTTTGATTTTATCTATTACAGGCTGAGCCGAAGCTTTTGCGTCGTTGTCCACAACCAGTACTTTTATTGCTATATTATCAGGTATATTAAGACTGGCTATGCTATTTAATGTCTTTTCTAAAATTTCCGGTCTTAAAAATGTATTGCACGATATTGCAATACTCTTTATTTCAGGCTTTGTAATATTTTGAGTCTTTGTATTTTCCATCTTATTTTTTCAGACTTTGTAATTTTTTTTCAAATTTGTAAGCTGTTTGAATACTATGTTCCAGTGAATTTTCAGGCTTCCAGTTAAGAACTGTTTTTGCCTTGTTTGCATTTGCAAAAAGTGTAGCTGGGTCGCCGGGGCGTCTTGATGTGACTTCGACATTTATTTTTTGATTTAAAACTTTTTCACAAGTGTCAAAAACTTCTTTAACACTGTTACCGGCTTCTGTTCCAATATTAAATACTTCGGAGCGGTTTTCTTTTTCAAGCCATAGATAAGCAAGTTTATGCGCCTGTGCTAAATCTTCAACATTGACATAATCTCTTATGCATGTGCCGTCCGGCGTAGGATAATCATCTCCAAAAATTTTGAATGTTTTGCCTGTTTCGAATACGGATTTTAAGATATTAGGTATAAGGTGTGTTTCTATATCATGCCACTCTCCGACACGGCATTGGGTATCGCATCCTGCAACGTTAAAATATCTTAGTTTTACTGATTTTAATCCGTATGCAGTATCATAATCTTTCATAATCCGTTCTACCATCAATTTTGATGCACCATACGGATTAATCGGATTCTGCGGATGTTTTTCGTCTATCGGGGTGTACTTAGGTTCTCCATATGTTGCGCAGGTAGAAGAAAAGATAATCTTTTTTACATTGTGTTTTACCATTGTATCCAGCAGGTTAAGTGTTCCAAGGGTGTTGTTTCTGTAATATTTTGACGGATTTTGGACACTTTCTCCTACAAGAGAAAATGCTGCAAAGTGGATAACTGCATCTATGTTATATTTTGAAAAAACTTTATCAATATCATCGATGTTTCTTAAATCACCTTTTTCAAAGGTGACGCTTCCTGCTTTTTTTAGTTCGTCAATTGTTTCTATATGACCTGTTTCGAGATTATCAAAAACAAGCACTTCGTAATTATCTTTTAAAAAGTTTAAAACCGTATGACTGCCAATATAGCCTGCTCCGCCGGTTATTAAAATCATTTGCTAATCTCCCCGAATAATTCTATTGCTCTGGCAATTGCCTGATCCATATTGTAGTATTTGTAATCTCCAAGTCTGCCTAAAAAGTAAACATTTGAGAGTTTTTTGGCTTCTTCAAGATACTTGTTATACAGCGCAGTGTTTTCTGCTTTAGGTATAGGGTAATATCTTTCATTTTTTCCGTTTTCAAAGGGTTCTGAGTATTCTTTGGCAATAACTGTTTTAGAAGAAATGTCGTTTAAATAATACTTATACTCGTGAATTCTTGTAAAATCGTAGTTGCACGGATAATTTACAACAGCATTTGATTGATAGTGTTCGTGGTTGTGTGTTTCTAATTTAAAATTAACACTTCTGTACGGGAGTTCTCCGTATTTGTAATCAAAAAATTCATCTATAGGACCTGTGTATAAAATTCTGTCAAAATGACCGGAGATATCTTTGTAATCAGTATTTAGCTTGATTGTTATGTTGTTATGTTTTAGTATTTTTTCAACAACTTTTGTGTAACCGCCTGTAGGGATTCCCTGATATTTGTCTTGAAAATATCTGTCGTCGCAGCTTATATATACAGGCACTCTTGCTGTTACTGCACTGTCAACTTCATCCGGCGAGTTGCCCCATTGTTTGTTTGTATAGTGCAAAAAAACTTTTTCGTATACATAATTTGCCAGAAATTTCAAATCATTATCAGCCTGTTTTTGAAATTCCAGTATCGGTACTTTTTTGTTGTATTCAAAAGATTTTAAAAGTTTTTCTTCCAGCCGTTGGGCTAATGATTTAGGAAACACATCGTAAAGAGTGTTTATGTTAAAAGGGATGGTGGTTTCTATACCGTCAATTACAGCAACGACTTTGTGCATGTATGTATTAAAATCGGTAAATCTTTTTATAAAAGCCCAAACTTTTTCATCATTTGTATGAAAAATATGCGAACCGTATTTATGAATTTTTATGCCGTTTTCGTCAGTGTAATCATAACTGTTGCCGGCAATATGCTCTTTTTTGTCAATTACAAGAACCTGCTCGTTAAATTGTTCCGCAATTAATCTTGCAATTACTGCACCTGAAAATCCTGCTCCTACAACCAAATTTTGTTTCATAATAACCCTGTAATTTTATTATTGTTCCATTTAAAATTATAATACAAAAAATATTTTAATCTATTACATATGTATAATTATTTTATTATTTGTATGTAAAAGATTGCGTGGGTAAAATCAATATAAATGAATGATGACGCATAAATCTATGTGGTATAACCTTATTTGTAATGAAAACCAGAATATTTCTTAAGACAGTTTGTGTGGTTTTAACTGTATTGTGCCAGTTCTTTTATTTTGCTTGTGCACAAGAATTATCTATGCCAAAAATCAAATGCTGTACTGCTGCAAAGAATGTGTATGATGCTGATTGCACTTATTTGCAAAATACAATAGAAAAAGCTGTTGTAGATACCGGTGATGATGAATCTTCTGACTTGATATCTATTACTATAGAGCAGATTTCAACTACATCTAATTTTATCTATTTCTGTCTTTTGCCGCTGTCTGTTATTACTGCACCGGTAGCCTTAATCGCTGTGTGGCTGACAATGTCTTATGCTATTTACACAAATGACAGTCTTACTGTTTTTAGATAATTTGTTTACACTTTTATAAACTGTTATAATACTGTAGGAGAATTAAAAGGAGTTTTTATGAAATTTGCAACCGAGTATTTATGGTTCAACACGCAAAACCATCGCGAATATATCAATATCACTGATGAAGTAGAAGAAATAGTTCAAAATAGCGGAATAAAAGAAGGAATGGTTCTCGTTTCCGCAATGCATATAACAGCAGGTATTTATGTTAATGATGCAGAAAACGGGCTTATTTGTGATATTGACAAATGGCTGGAAGAACTTGCACCTTTTGATATAAATTATAATCATCACAGAACCGGTGAAACAAACGGCGACAGCCATTTAAAAAGTCTTTTAATAGGTCACGAAGTTATTGTACCTGTAACCAACGGACGTTTGGATTTTGGACCATGGCAGCAAATTTACTATGCGGAATTTGACGGTCAAAGAAGAAAAAGAGTCATTGTAAAAGTAATGGGAGAATAAGTTGAATACTCACGGAAACATAAAAAAAATTGTAATATCGTTAATCCTTATGTCCAGCTTTTCGCTTGCCGCAGCTGCAGCAAAGTACAAAGTTAATACACACGGAAAAGTTACAAGTCCTAATGGCACAACACAAAACAGCAGTGTATTAAATACAAATGCCTCTAATTTTTACAATAACTATAGTTCCCAAAGCTATGTAAACACAAAGCAAGTTCTGAATAATTATATATCAACTATTGACATAGTTATGGACTATTCAGGCAGTATGGCGTACTGGATTACAGAAGCTAAAAGAACTATGTCTGCTATCATATCTCAACTTCCGCAAGGTACAGCTGTGGGTTTCAGAGTGTTCGGTCACAATGGCGGCGGAAATCCTTATTCTCCGATTCTTGGTAAAATACACAGCATAACTAAAAAGGATAACGGCAAGTATAAAGTTTCCGCATCAACAGATACTTACCTTGGAAATGTCTCAGGAAGCTGCCGCTCGACGGCACAACTTGTTAAAGTAGCAGCTAATGATTCTGCAACTCTTCTTAACGGTATGAACTCTGTTGATATAGGCGGTTCTACACCGCTTACGCTTGCTTTAAAAGAAGCTGTAGATGTAGACTTTTTAGGAATGGCAGCAAATTATCCCAAAAAGATAATTTTAATAACTGACGGCGGAGAAAATTGCGGTGGTGATCCATGTGCCTTTGCAAAAGCGCTTGTAGCAAAACGTAAAGATATTACAGTAGATGTAGTGCTTGTTTCTTCATATTCTAATGAGTTAAAATGTCTTGCTGATACAACAGGCGGAAAATTATATACCCCTAATGATTTAAATAGTTTTTCAACTTCTTTGTATAATTCAATGACAAATACAAATAGTGCATCTCAGCAGCAGCAAATGCCTCAACAACCTCAACAACAGTATGAATATGTTCCGGGTAATTAATTCAGGTCAACTTCAAAATTTCCGCCGTACATTTTTACAGACAGCTTAAGTGTTTCATTTTTGTATCCTGCTGGCGGAGGGTTGTAAGAAGGGGTCAGCATTACTCCGTTATAAACCGCATCATTAAGGCTGTCATTGGTTGACTGCTTGCTAAAAGCTCTGTTTATAAGCTTTCCGGATTGTGCAATTTTAAAAGTAATTGCGCAAGAGCCATCGCCGACTACTGTTGCAAAATTAATATTTGACGCAATTTTATTTCTCAATGCAATTTTATAGTTTAGCAATGCCTGTTTTTGGGCAGCTGTATTAACTTTGGGTTTTGAAGTTTTTGGTGTAATTTGTTTTGAAACAGATGATGGTTTTACTGAAGTTTGTTTAGGTGCATTTTTTTGTACTGCCGGCTGTTTTTTAGGCTTTTGTACTGTAGATGCTGCTTTAGGTTGTGTTTTTTGTGCCGGTACAGCCGTAACCTTTTTAACAGCAGATTGAGTTGTTTGTTTTGTAGTTTTTGCCGGCTTTGTTACGGCTGCAGGCTGAGAGGGAGTATAAGCAGGCTTAAACAAGTCGCTTATTGTCTTTTGGATATTCTCTACAGTCTGAGCCTGCGGAGTTTCTGCATGGGTTTGTTGTTGAAGTTCTGTTTTTTTCACGGCTGCTGCATTTTGTCTGTTCTCTATCCATAATTCATCAATGGAGGGAATATTTTGTATTTGCTTTTTGCTGTTAGACTGTGCTGCTTTTTCTTTTTTAGAATCTATATTTTGTGTGCCTTTGTCAGCTGGCGGATTCCCGACGAAAAACAGTATGAAAAAAGAAAGAATTATGCAGACAATTAAAAAAGCAACGGATGGAATATCATATCGTCTGTTTGGGTTTGTAATTTTTTTATCGTTTTGAAATGTTTTAGTATAAGGAATATACTGACTGTCTGAGGAGGATTGTGCAATATCATCAGATTCAATAACGTCGAATGAATCATTTCCGCAGTCACAGTATTCTTGCAGTTCGTCATATTCTTGTCCGCATTCCGTGCATTTATACTTATACATATTAATTCCTTATTTTTTCTACGTCTTTAAAGTCAGCAGGTGTGCTGTATGTTGTCTTGTCTGCAATTTTCCAGGCACCTTCTACTCTTGTTGTTACGCGATTTGAGCCTGTCGGAAAATTCATAAAATCACGTCCCTGATAACTTCTTATAACAGGTGCAATATACTGAATAGCATACGGGGTATACATTGCATTATCCGACCATGTGCTGATATTAGTAATTTTTCCGTATTTATCCACATCAAAAGCAAAACGAAATACCGTACCTTGCTGTACAATCGGAAGTTTTGCATCTTGCATTATTCTGTTTTGCAAATCCGAGCGCCATTTGTTCCATAGAATAAGTTCTTCCTGCTCTTTTTGTGCAGCTGTTTTTACAGATTGGGCTGTTTGTTTTTTTACCTCTTGTTTTGTTTCTGTTTGGGTTACTTTTTTTCCTGCAGGCTGGGGTATTGTTTTAGCAGGCTGCTGTTTGGATTTTGTTGTTTGAGGTGCAGATGATTTAGTAGTTTGCTTTTGCTGCTGTATATTAGCGGGCTGTTGTTCTATATTAACTGCTTTTGGGGATAACTTCTGCGGAGTATTTACAATATTAACAGCAGTATCAACAATGTTATCATTAACAGCAACAAGTGTTTTTTGTGGTTTCAGCTGCTGTTTAACCGTGTTGATTTTTGTCTGTGTAACTTTTGTTTGTACATTTTCTGTTTTTTGCAGTGCAATCTGCAGTCCTGAGTCGTACAGAAAAATACTTTTATGCATTTTGGGCGCAAATGTTGCCATTAAGGCTGTTGCTGCCAAAAGTAAAACCGCTAAAATTATAAAAAATGTTTTATACAAGATTATCACCTATTATTTGTCATATTTTGACAAAACTTCTTCGCAAGCATATGTATCAAATTTTGTCTGGCTGAGCATAAATGTTTCCGCAATCAACAATGCTGTCGGCACAAGTGCCGCAACAGCACTCAGCAGTATACCGCCAAGGTCAGCACCTATTTCTTGCATAAAATAAGAAATATTCATAGAAAACTCAATAAAAATGATGCATAGTCCAATAATAAAGGATCTTCTCATATCGGTATCGAGTTTTTGTGCTCCTTGAATACCGTAAATGTCGATACCGTGCTGCAGGTAATTGCTAAAGCCGTCATTTTTGATAACATTAGATGCCTGAATTTTTTTATTTATCAAAAATCCGTTAACGAAAGCAAAAAATGCAAAGATAATTAAAAAAGTAGCCAACACAAGAAATACAGGACTGAACCTTAATCCTGAAATTCTTACCCAGCCTGCCGCATCAGGAAAACAGGCTGCCAGAGTGTTGGACACTCCGTAAGCAAGAAACGGCGCTGTTAAAATTCCGAGAATTATTTCCCCTACAGATTTTATCTGCAGAGAAAACAGTTTGTCTTTAATATTAGCTATTTTAGTTTCACTAAGTGAGTTTATATATTTTTCTATCCAGCTACGATACTCGTGTATTACCTTTTCAAAATCTTCTCTGTATTCATATTGGCTAAGTTCTTTTGAAATCTCAACACTGTCACTTTTAAAATATCCGCAGGCAATCGCAAGTATAACACACAGGGCGGTAAAAAACAGAGACATACATATTGCAAAAAACGGCATTGAACCGGGTGCAAGGTAATACACCACGTTTATCAAATACACACCTGCATAAAATAAAGATGAAGTAATAATCAGCGTTTTTTCAGATATACTGTTTGCTCTGCCGGATGAATTTCTACGATTTTGTAAAAACAAATATATTCCCTGCTTTAGCACTACGCCAACACTGTATATAACTATTGTAAAAGCAATTAAAAATTTCATATTAACAGGCATTTGTATCATGCTGCCTGAATCTTTTAGCGGCAGACCCGTAAAATAATTAGAGACGCCGAAAGCAAGAATCAATGTTGCCACAAAAAGACCTATATGAAGAATAATACCGGCTTTTGAATTCATTGAAAGCTTATGCTTTAAATCATTCATGGAATAAGCAATCTGTTTGACTATACCGGCGCGAACGTTTTCTATTTGAACTTTTTGCTGCTCCAGATGTGATTTTACCGGAGTCTGTGTATCTGTTCTGGTGATAGTATTTTGGAGTATATTAATATTTTCTGCAGAAGTCTTTTGTTGTATTTGTGAGGTTTGAATTTTTTCTGTGTCTATTTTTACAGTAATAAATTCGTCAGAGTCTTTTACCATAATTTTGCAAAGTTTATCAACAATCAGCTTTTGCGGCAGCGGCTGTCCTTTAAACAATAAATCTTTGCAATTTGTTTGATTAATAATAAAACATTTGTTAGTTTTTTCGTCATACTGAACTGTCAGTACAAAGTCAAAACCTGTGTTAACAACGCAATCATATCCGACTGAGGAAGAAATTTCAACAAGCTTTTTACCGTTAAATGTCTGCTGGCTGTTTTTGGTTATTATAGAAAAAGACATATTATTCTCCTATCTTCCGATTGCGTCCAAGAGTTTTCTTTGAGAATTCGAAACGGTTTGTTCATTAACAACAATAAGTTTTTTTTCGCCTAAAACAGGTGTAAGTTTTGTTTTTACAAGATCCAATTTTTGAGGGTGTGCATAAACAAACATCATAGATATTTCCGGTATATATTTTTTTATTTTTTTTACATTTTCCGGCAAAATATCCCAGTCGATTTGTTTGGTTGTATCACCTTCGTTTTCCAGATCGCCTATAACCACAATTGAAGGTATATAGCCTTCCTTTTTCATGTTTAAAGCATGTTCAAATGCTTTTTTTATTGCATCGCCGTATGCTGTGCCGTATTCTTCGCTGTCTAATTTTGTAAACTCTTTTAATGTTTTGTTTATGGTAGAGCTGTTCATTGGAGAACCTTCATATATCAGGTAAGAGTCTTGTGAAACCTTTAAGATTTTTATGCTGTCTTCAGGGTCAAGTACTGAACAAACAGATTTTAAATAATCTATTTCATCTTCAAGTTTTGATTGGTTTGATGCAGATGAATCAACTATAAAAATAACGGATGCCGGATGAAACTCATCAATTTTAATCTTGCTTATACCAATAAATACAAGTTTGCATATTATCGAACATACCAGTATTAAAATTCCTGTAATTACAAATCTTTTATTCATTAAAATATCCTGTTTTTTAATAGCTTAAAACAACACTGGTCGGTTTATCAAGAACTATCTCTATGTCTGTATAAGCAGGTATCTCAGCATCTATACCTTTTTGTGCAACATTGGTAACTAAAGCTCCGCCGCCTCCTATACTTGCACCTATAATAGCTCCTTTTGCCAAATCGGAGGCGTCACCTGTCATAGCTGCAATACCAAGCCCCAGTAATGCCCCTATTGCAGCCATTGCAACAGTAGAGCCAAGTACCTGTTTTACTTTTCCGTCATTTGTAACATTAAATTCTATTTTTTCTGTAGATATATCGATTGTTTTTCCGTTAGGGGTAAGAATTTTGTTAAAAACAATATCTACAGAACCGTTACGGGAAGCTGCTTTTGCCGGACTTGCTTTTATAATTGTACCAGTGATAACACTGCCCTGAGGAGCTACTGTATATTCTTTATAAGTCCAGGCTTCTTTTAAAACCGCATTCACCGTCTGACCCTGCGCAGCTGTTGCTGTGTTTATTGCATTTTGCAGATATATATTTAGTTTTACGCCTTTATCAATTTTACCTGCATAGCCTTTAAGTGTGGTAGGCGGTGTTGTTTTTTTCTGTTGGGATGTTGTGCTTGCTTGTGGTTGTTTGGGTTCTTCAAAGGAATAAACTTTTTTTGTTCCTGTATTGTATCTGTAAACTATATCCGAAAAATTAGCCAAAAGCATTGAGTCTTGGGATTGTTCATATTCTACATCATTTTTCTTAAATGCTTTTAGAATATTTTTATTTAGCTTTTTGTTTTTATCATTTGATTCATAATAGTAAAAAAGATTTTTTCCGCTTTGCTGTAAAACAATTATCGCAAAATTTTCGGCTTTTTTTTGTGATACAGCATGAATAGGATTTTGATTTTTTATATCGAATTTCTTGTCAGTCAGCACTTCTTTTATTTGTGAGTCTGCTGTATTTTTATCAATATTTTTCAGGTAATACAATTCCTCAAACGCAAAGCACGCGTTCGTTGAAAGTAAATACAAAACACAAAGAAATAAAGCCAACAACCTTTTCATATTCTAACTATTCTCCATCAACATCAGATGTAAAGATTATACAATAAAACCTCTGTAGTACTCAAGAATATAGAGTGTTTAGTTGTTTTCAGGAAGAAAAGTACAGGGCTATTAAAATTTTTATCCCGGACAGATACTTTCCCAGTCAATTCCGTCATCATCGTCTTCGCCGGGTTCAGGGATTCTTTCTCCATCCTCAAGCATTACCTGCAGCATTAGTTTCAACTGATTTTTGTAATTAGCCAGTGCAATTTCTCTTGTTTTTGCGCAGAATGCAAAACTGGGAAACTCTTTTATCTCTATATAATGATAAGGATTCCCGTTGAAGTCTAAGTCAGTTCCTTCAACGAGTGTCCAGTCTAAATTCAGGTAATAATCCAAATCTTTATCATTAGCCATCTAAAGAATTCTCACTTAAAGGTTGTGTAATCATGATACCTTCGCCGCCGATAACTTCGGCCTGTTTGCCGTCAATGTAAAGGTAAATTGGTTTTTTGGGGGTGCTGTTGGCAATAGCAGTTTTTATAAGCTGTTTAAAACGGCTGTATAAGCTGTCTGCACCGCCGCCTGTTTGTATATTGCCGGATACATCAATGATAATCTTCTTATCACTTTCAACAACCCCCATAATCTGAACATTCTTAGGAATTTCTGAATATACGCCTACACCCTTTTCGTACTGTGTCGGACCGGCAACAAGCTGTGTTAATGCGTATCTGAGCTCATTTTTTCCTGAAGGAACTTCTCTTTTTACTGTTTTAAAAATACTGTTGTTGTTTTTATCCATGCCAAGGAAGTATACAGTAACATATTTTTGTGATTTCTTTTGTTCTTTTGCTGCGTTTGTCTTTTTGGCAGCATTTTTTGTTGTTTGTTCTGCTTTTTGCGGCGGCTCAACAACCTGTTCTTCTGCAACAAGTTTTCTTTCAACTTTTACATGCGGTGAATCAAAGAAATTCACTTTGACATAGAAAAAAGCGAGTACCGCTAAAGTTAATATTACTAATTTTGACCAGAATCCCATTATTCAGCTCCGAATCATTTCACTCATAAACTTTAATTATTATAATAGTTTTTGGGAACAATAACCAGACCTTTTATAATAATTTTATCATTTATTATATAAATATCTTTTAGTTTAATTATGCTTTTTGAATTGTTTAAGATATTTGTTTTTATTGCAAGCGGGTTAAGTTTGTTTAAAACAGGCAAAATTGTGTCCATATTTACGGAAGAATGTCCAGAGCCTGCTTCTATATTTGTAAACTCCAGATTACCATTTTGTGCAATTACATCCATTTTCATCGTTGCCTGTTTGGGAGAACGCATAGCAAGGGGTGCCATATACATCACAGAGATAACAAGCTTGTTGTTCTTTATTTCTGCTTTGGGGCTGAATACTTTTAGTATAGAAATATTGCCGACATTTACATTTGCGGAGTTTAGTTTTTTCATATACTCCGGAGTTGTTACCATTTTTTGCAGGTCATCAGATGTAATTTCCGTTCTGAATCCAAGTAAAAAGTTTTCTGCTGTAAGCACTTCTCCATTGTGGTATACAAAATGGTTGTATCCGCAAAGAGATTGGGCTTTTATATTAGAAAGATAAAGCCCGTCTATAGCAGCAGAATCCGAAGATGCTGTTATGCTTTTGAATTTCCCTTCGAGCATACTTTTGCCGCCAAACGGGGTTATATCCACCTTGAAATTTGCAGCCATTGCTTCATTCATTTGTTTACGTACCTGAGATTCCAGTGTGGTTGCGAGTAAAAAGTTCATGCCTGTTATTTTGCTCAATGTTGCTGCAAATGCTCCGTTTACAACCGGTGTCGCAGGACACATAGTCTTTTCTTCATCAAAGTTGAAATTTTGCCGGGCAAAAACAGATGTTGAACTAAACATCATTAAAAACAGCAATATCAGTATCTTTTTCATAATAAAATCCTTATATAAATACTTTTTTTGTTAACAATTTATCTTCTGATTTTTGTGCTATTGCACACAATTTATTGTTGTAAACAAGGCAAACAGTTTCATTTTCATCATAATCTTTTGTAATGACCGACTGTCCGTGCTTTACTTTATTAAGTTCATCAGCGCTAAGCCTGTAACTCTTATATGATAGAACTTCAACAGGATTGTGCAAATATTTTTCTGCAGCCGCCAGGTCAGTTATATCATCAAGCTTAACCGCATTGTTAACCGTAAATTTTCCGGCTTTTGTTCTCAATAATCCTGTCATAACAGCTCCGCAGCCAAGCTCCTGCCCGAGGTCGTGAACAATTGAGCGGATATATGTGCCTTTTGAGCAATCAACTTCTATTTTTGCTGTTTGTTCTTCCTCGTTAAAGCTAATGAGTGTAATTGTTTCTACAAAAACTTTTCTTTTGGGGATATCCTCCGGTATTTTACCTTCTCTGGCAAGTTCATACAGCCTTTTACCGTTATAGTGAACTGCAGAGTATGCCGGCGGAATCTGCTCTATTTCGCCTGTAAATTTTACTAAAGCTGTTTTTATATCTTCTTCACTCACTTTTTTATCTGAAAAGTTAGAAACATTGCCTTCTATATCATATGTATCTGATATTTTGCCAAACTGAATCGATGCAATATATCCCTTGCCTTCCTCTAAATATTCTATGAGTCTTGTTGCTTTGCCGATGGCAACAGGCAAAACTCCCTCTGCAAGAGGGTCAAGTGTGCCGGTGTGCCCGATTTGTTTTATTTTGATGGCTTTTCTAAGACGTGAAACAACGTCATGAGAAGTAATTCCCTGAGGTTTAAAAACGTTTATAAATCCCATTAAGTCTTTTTGTTCGGACAACTAGATTTCACCTTTTGAAATTTTATCAATCAAGTCCATAACCTTAGTACCGCGCTCAAGCGAGTTGTCTGGGATGAATCTTAATTCAGGAGTAAGTCTTAGTCTTATGCGCTTACCGACTTCGTATCTGATTTTAGAAACATTTTCTTCAAGCGCATCAATAGTCTGTTGTTTTGCCTCATCATTTGTTGCAAATACGGAAAAATACACTTTAGCAAACGAGTTGTCATGCGCGAGTTCAATATCCGTAATCGACACAACGCCGCTGATGCGCGGGTCTTTGATATCTTTTTGTATGATATCTGCTATTTCTTTCATTAATGTTTTTCTGACACGTTCGTTTCGCAGCGACATATTAACCTCGGATTTTATTTATTACGCATTTTTATAATATCACAAAAGAAAAAGTTTTTTTATCGGGTATAGTAAAGCAAGACACAAGAAACAAAAACAACTGTGTTTAATAAAGAAATAGCAATGCCGGCAAGGATTATTCTGGAATTGCCGAATAATGTCAGGCAATTTTTTTCTTCCAAAGACAAAGCATATACAATATAAAAAATATTTATAAAAACCTGAATAAATGAAATAACAAGCCATATTGCAAAAGGGCTGAACAGCAAGAATAATACAAGCCCTATACCGTATAGCCCTCCTCCTATAGTTGTGAAAGGCTGAATTATTATCAATATATTTTTTAAAAATGCAACAACGCTTGTTACTGCAGCATATCCGCTCAATTCCGCTGCAGATGTAATAAAAGGAATGCGATATTCCTTTTTGTCATTATTTTCAGATAACTTTTTAGAAAAAATAAACAACACAAACAATAAAACCGTTAAAAATATATCCACACCCGCAAGTGTTATATTAAACCCTGTATCAATTGATGAAATGGTATTGGCATAGACAAGTATCCAGCCGTCCGCAATAGATCCAATCAGAAATACAATAAAAGCAGTTAACGCTACAGCAGCTAAATCTTCTTTATACAGTTTCAACATTAATCTCCAATCTTTTGTTGATTTAGTATCCAAAAAGTATTAATGAATGAAAGTACAATCCCTACTAAAAATACCAGAGAATTATCAAAAAAGGTTTTCAAATTTTTTTCTTTTGCAAACAATACATATAAAAGATAACCTGCATTTGTAAACATCTGAAATAATGAAAACATATACCAGATTATACCAGGCAGCAACAGATAGAAAAAACCTATTGTTCCCTGAGACTCTGTAGAAATTATTATCGATTCCAGAAGTAAAGCTAATAAAAACAGAGCAAATCCACTAAAGGAAACCAGGCATATGAATGCATTAGGAGATTCTTTTCTTTTATAGTCGTCTGACAGTTTGATAGAAAACATAAATAAGAGCAAAAAAACAATTGCCCCTAATAAGACAAAAATAAACACTATTAAATTTTGAAATTCATTCTTAGTTTGGAGTATAAAATAATGAAAAAGAGAGCCAAGCAACAAAATAACAAAAATAATTAAAGTTGCAGCTGCTAAATCCTCTTTATACAGTTTTAGCATTAAACCAGAGCCTGTCTTTCTACTTCTTCGGTTGTTGAAACCTGAATTATATCGCCTTCTTGAATGTCATTGAATTTTGCAAAGGAAATACCGCATTCAAAACCTGTGGCGACTTCTTTAACGTCGTCTTTAAATCTCTTGAGCTGGTCAATTGTGCCTTTGAAGATTTCTTCGCCGTTTCTGATAACAACAGCTGTTTTACCTCTGATAATTTTACCTTCCGTAACATAACAGCCGGCGATTCTTGAAGTTTTGCCGACAGTAAACACCTGTCTGACTTCAGCTTTACCGAGTTCAACCTCTTTGATTTCAGGCTGCAGGAGGCTGAGCATTGTTTTTTCAAGGTCTTCAAGAATTTGATAAATAATATCGAATTTTTTAATTGTAACGTTTTCCCTTGCGGCTGCAAGCTCTGCATTATTGTCTTCTTTAACAGTAAATCCGAGAATAATGGCATGGCTGGCTGCAGCAAGCATAACATCGGCTTCTGAAATATCGCCCACGCCAACGTGTATAAGTTTTATAACAATTTCTTTAGACTTAAACTGTCCTATAGCCTGAGAAAGAGCCTCGGCTGAACCGTTTGTATTAGCTTTGATAATAAGGTTAAGGTGCTGAATACCATCGTCGCCTTCGCCTACAATTTCATTTCTGATATGGTTAGGCAGCATGGCTTCCAGGCGTGAGTTTCTTTCTTTTTCTTTGCGTTCAGCAACAATTGCACGCATAGTTTTTTCATTTTCTACGACTTCAAATTTGTCGCCCGCCTGAGGAACTTCCGTCAAACCGAGAATTTCAACAGGTGTGGACGGTGCTGCTTTTTTGACTCTTTCGCCGGAATCGGAAAGCAAAGCTCTGACCTTACCGCAAACATTACCCACAACAACACAGTTGCCGGTTTTTAAAGTTCCGTTTTGGACAAGAAGTGTTGCAACCGGACCTTTTCCTTTGTCAAGGTTTGCTTCTATTACAACACCGCTGGCAGGTGCGTCGGGGTTAGCTTTTAAATCAAGAACTTCAGCCAGCAGCAGAATGTATTCCAAAAGTTCATCAATACCAGTTCCCTGGAGTGCGCTGACTTTTACGCACACGGTATCACCGCCCCATTCTTCGGGGACAAGACCGTGTTCTGTTAACTGCTGTAAAATTTTGTCGGGGTTAGCGTCCGGTTTATCAATCTTGTTTACCGCCACAATAATTGGCACATTAGCGGCTTTTGCATGGTTAATCGCTTCTATTGTCTGAGGCATTATGCCATCGTCTGCCGCAACAACAAGAATTGCAATATCAGTAGCCTGAGCCCCTCTTGCTCTCATTTCCGTAAAGGCTTCGTGACCGGGAGTATCAATAAATACAATCTTTTTGTTATTCAGATAAACCGTATAAGCACCGATAGACTGTGTTATACCGCCGACTTCTGTCGAAACAATTTTATGTTTTGAGGCTCTTATAGAATCCAAAAGTGTTGTTTTACCGTGGTCAACGTGCCCCATGATACTTATAACAGGCGCTCTGCGTTTTAAAAGTTTCGGGTCAATTGACGCCAGTTCTTTTGCCTCTTCTTCTTTTTGAAGCTCTTCTTCCATATAAGCTTCGAGGTCTTCTTCAAGAACTTCTATTTCAAAATTTTCACATACTTTTTTAGCTGTTGCTACATCAATAACCTGATTGACTGTAGCAAGAATACCGTGCATCATAAGAAATTTTACAATTTCAGCTGATGCTTTATGGATTTTTTCTGATAACTCACCAACAGTCAAAGGTTGATTAATCACTACACTTTTAACTTCCTCCACAGCTTCTTCTGCGTGAGTTCTCTTTTTATGTTTCTGTGCGTTTGCTTTTTCTAAGCTTATTCTTTCCTGTTCTTCTTCTTTTGAGTTATAAGATTTTTCTCTTTTTTTAGAACCTTTTTTCTTTGAATTTCCTTTAGTCTCATAAATTTCCTGAGGAATTACATGGCGTTGAATAGGTTTCTTCTCAGGACGTTGCTCTTTTTTATTATCTTGAGTCTTTTTAGGTGATTCTTTTGATGATTGAGAGTCTTTATCTTTTTTGTCCTGAGGTTTTGGCGTTGGTTTTGATGTTTGTTTAGAAACAGGTTTGGGCGGTTCAATTTTTCCGAGTTTTACTTTGGGAGCAGGCGGAATAACAGGTTGTTCTATTTTTCCTAATTTGATTTTTTGCGGCGGTTTCTTTTCTTCAACAGATTCCGCTTTTTCTTCCTGTGCTTCCTCTTCTTTAACTTTCGCCTTTTTAACGATAAAAGCCTTCGGCTTTTTAGTTGTTTCTGCCTTAGGCTCTGATAACAATTGTTTTAATTTGTTTGCTTGAATAGATGAAATGACACTTGAGTGTGATTTAACCTTGACACCAAGAAGCGAATCCAACTTTTCAATAACTTCTTTGTTGGTTTTGCCAATTTCTTTTGCTAAATCGTACACTCTTATCATTTCTGTCATTCTATATATATTTCTCCATTTATTTAAATATTATAATATATTTGTAACACAATCTATTTTGCAAGTACAGCCCTGATTTTTTCTTTTAGGGTGTCATCCTGCGAAATATGCAGAATTTTAAACAGTTTGCCCTTTTTAAATGCGTTATTTATACATTCATCGTTTTTGCAGATGTAAGCTGAACGACCGAAAAATTTAGAATCAGGATTTATTTTTATCTCGCCTGTTGTTTTGTTTTTTGTGATTTTAACAAGTTGGCTGCGGGGGGTCAATTGATTGCAGGCTATACATTTTCTATAGATTTGATCCTCTTGCATATTAACATCCTATAATAAGTGTCTTGCCTATGTCTTTTCTGTATTTCATAGAATCAAACCCGACAAGTTCAACGCATTCATACAATTTTTGTGCTGATTTTTCCAGCGTAGATGCTTCTGTAGTAAGCACAAGAGATCTGCCTCCATTTGTAAGCATATTGCCGTTTGCATCTTTTACTGTATTGAAATATGAAACATCACAGTGCTCTGTAATTTCATCCAGTCCTGTTATCACCTCGCCGTATGCGCCTTCTGACGGATAATTACCTGCGCTTAGAACAAGTGATGTACTAAAAAGAGTTTTTGTCCGGATTTCTGCATAATCATCAACCAGAGAACCGACAACAGTCGCATTCATAATTTGGGCAAGATTATCGTCCAACAAATTTAACACACACTGAGCATCCGGCTCTTTCAAAAATGAATTAAACTCGATAACATTCAATTTTCCGCCGCGGTCAAGTATAATATCTATGCCGAGGATTCCGACGTACTGGTTATGTCCTCGAGCCAGTTCATCCAATGCCGGATAGACAATTTCTTTGAAAATTTTGCTCTCCAGTGAACGATCTATCATATAAAACGGTGCATAAGCACCAAGCCCCGAGGTCATCGCACCTCCGTTGCCTTCCAGTACTGACTTGTATGGGACGACAGAGTTTAACGGCATAGCGTTATATCCGTCGCTTATCACGTAATAAGAAAACTCCTGTCCTGCAACGTAGTCTTCAAGAATTACTTTTTTTTGTGCGTTGTCAAAAAGATCTTCAATTATTCTTTTGGCTATTTTGAAATTGTCGCATATAAATACATTCTCGCCGTGCTGGTGTGCGTCTGTTTTTACGACAAGCGGATATTTCGATTTTCTTGCGTAATCCAATGCCATATTTTCTCTGTCAAAAATCCCGAATTTCGGGGTAGGGATTTTTGTTTTGTACATAAATTTTTTTGCAATTGATTTAGAGTTTGTGATTTTCGCAGCTTCAGCTGTCGGGGCAAATATCATCAGCCCTTCTTCGTTAAATTTATCTGCAATTCCGTTTGAAATAGCTTTTTCGGATGCTGCAATCGTCATATCTATTTCATTAGCTTTAGCAAATTCCGCAAGATTTTCAACATCATCGGCTTTTATATCAATGCAGTTTGCAAACTCAGAAATAGCATCATTGCCCGGGGCAACAAAAACAAGTTCGGTTTCTTCGTATTGAGAAACGAGTTTAGCTATTGTATATTCTTTAGCCCCTGAACCAACTATCAATATTTTCATATAATTTCCTTTTTCCCTATATAATATTTTATAACATAAATTTTTTGTAACAAAAAGCCTTTACCATACAGGTAAAAGCTTTTTTGTTTGGTTAGTTATAGTCGGAATATAAAAATATTGGTTAGCTTTTTAAAATCACTTATTAAATCAAAAATATTGTATCCGAAATTATTTTATTATTAGCAGTTAGCACCGATGATACCTGCAATAAGACCTGCAGCACCGCCGACTACCGCACCGATAGGACCGCCTACCAGGAATCCGATAGCTGCACCTGTACCGGTTGTTGCTGTAGCACCGCCGATTTTTCCTGCTAATGCTTTTGTCTTTTCTGATTTCGGAGCTTCCGAACCTTCGATTTTTGCAATAACTTCTTCTGTTGAATATCTTTGAGCATTGCCGAATGTAATAGTATTCCAGAAAGAGTTTGCTAAAGTTCCGTCGCAGTTTTGCTGTATCATTGCTTTCAAATCCTGACCCGTTACTGCATGGAACTGTTCTTTTGCACAGTTTCTCAAAGTCATTTCGAGCATTGCAGGATTGTCTTTAAACTCTTGTTGTAATCTTGTATATAACGGAGATTGTCTCAATGTGTTAACAATTCGTTCAAACTGTTCAACAATCTGATCTGATTCACCTTCTATAACTACTGTCTGCAATGCATTGCAAGCTTCTCTGATTGAACCTGTCAAGCCGTCAGTTGCAGATGCGTAGTTTTTGGCATCTTTACCTTCCTGATAGTATTGTTCTCTGGCTATGTTTCTAAGGTCGTAATCATATGCAAGGCGGTCTTTATAATCCATATTCATATACTTGAGATACTGTGGCCAGTATTGCGGATTCATTCCGTACATACCCATTCCCATTGCATAAGGATTTGTCATACCTCCCATAGCACCGTTAATTGATACATCGTAAACAGGAACATTACCCAAACCAAAGTGCTGGTAAAATCCCGAATTTAATTCAGTTAAACCGTTACCCGATGCTGTTGCAGTTGCCGTCATCTGGTACGGATTAGGATAACCGTAAAATCCTGCTGATGATATACCGTTCATAACCGACCTCCAAAATTAATTTACCCTTTTGCGGGTACATAACCTTATTAATCTAACCTTACATTTATATAAAAACAATTTATCTTAGCGGATTGCCTAAAATAAAAAATTATCTTAACATTTGTTAATAATTTTAAATGTTACAATATAACATCGGGGAGTAATATGCTTATACAAGGCAGTTCAAAAACAGACAGAACCCGGCGTCTGGTCAAAGAATACACAAATCTGCTCGAACATGGCATCGGTGCGGATAAAATCCTTGTGCTTTTACAAAACTCTTTTAAAAAATCTGAATTTATTAATTCTGTAAAACAAACACTGAAAATTAATCATTTTGAAAATCCTCAAATACACACTTTTTCCGGTCTTATTTATAACACAATTCTTAAAGAATGGTGCAATATTCAAAACGATATTAATATTGGCGCTGATGTTGTTACTCCTAATCTTACGGGGCTTGAGATATCACAGTTCTTCTTCAGACATGCAATAAGAGAAGTCGGCTTTAGTGATTACAACTCAAAAATCAATCTTATTCACCAGTTGTTCAGAAGATATTCTCTCATTGTTAATAACGCGCTTACTGATGATGAAGTTAAAGAGAAAAGCTGCGTTTTAGGGGAAAGTTTTGCTGATGACGCCAGAAAAGCAATAGAAATTTATAAAAAAAAGACACTTGAATACAGAGCATTCGACTATATAAGACAGGCTGCTGTTTTTAGTTATATTTATAAAAAATCCGGTGTGTTTAAAGATATTGAGTATCTTATTTTAGATGATGCTGACGAAATCACTCAGCTTGAATTAGATTTTATAAAATACTTAAAGCCTGATTTAAAACAAGTTTTTATCGGTTATGACCGTTACGGGGCTTCTCGTTTAGGGTTCTTAAACACAGACATAAAAACAGTGGAAAATCTGGAAGAAATTTTTAGGGATGAAGAAAGAATCGATCTCGATAATTGTGAGGAATTTGCATTGACAACATATCACTGTGATTATTCCCGCAGGCTGGAAATGCTTAATGCTGCAGCTTTAAAGATTGCAGAACTTATTAAAGAAGGAGTCAACGCAGACGAGATTTCTATAGTTACCCCTATTGTTGATACCACATTAAAGTTTACACTGGAAGAAGTCTTTAAGCCCTTAAATATCAATATTTCTTACTTTTCCGGCAGTGAAAAATTAAGGGATACTCCTCTTGTAAAGGATACATTGACTCTGCTGAACCTTGTTCTCGGCGATGATACGGATGTTTTAAAACTCCGTAATCTGTTGAGCAGTTTGCTAAAAATTCCGGTTAAGTATTGTTTGCAGGTTGTTTCTCATTACAATCAGACAGGAGAAATAAAAGCTGTTGATTTGCAAAATCCTGTGTATAATAAAGCTCTCAAAGCTCTGGAAGAGACAATAGACTATATAAAACAAGGAGATTTACCTTTATCCGAAAAAGTCTTTGCTATATACAAAAATCTTGTAACCCCGTCGTTTGATGAGTTGCATCAGCTTGAAAAATTCAATTTTTTTATGAAACAGATTCAGGATTTTGAAACAGTATTTGCAGCTGAAAAAGCTAACCCATCAATGCAGCGTATAATATTAAGCCAGATAGAAAATTCCATAATATCAGAGAATCCGTCTTATTCTCCGGAGCTGGACGATAAATCCGTAGTTGTTGCAACAGCACAAAAAATTATTGATTTTTCACTGAAAACTAAATATCAACTCTGGCTTGATGTAAGTTCATCCTTATGGACAAAAGAAGATTTCGGCACATTGTATAATGCATGGGTGTTTCAAAAGTCGTGGAGTAAAAAAGAGTTTACTTACGATGACAACATTATGCTGGGACAAATAAAGACAAAAAAACAACTTCGAAAACTTGCACTGCTTGCGCAGGAGAAGATATATTCCTTCTCAAGTTTATTTGATACGGAAGGAAACGAAAATTTTGGCGGTATAGAAGAATACATCATATCAAAAGAAGAAACTGATACATCCGAAATAGACTTTAAATTTACTCCGCGTGAAGACCAGAAACCCGTTCTGGATTACAAATCAGGAAAAATGGCAATTTCTGCCGTTCCGGGTGCGGGGAAAACCACTATTTTACTTGCATTAATAATAAAACTCCTGAGCCGCGGTGTTAAAAGCGAAAATATATTTGTAATGACTTATATGGATTCAGCTGCAAGAAACTTTAAGGAAAGAATCAAAAAAGCTTGTCCGAATCTTGAAAAATTGCCTAATATTTCAACAATTCACGGTCTTGCACTGAGAATTTTGAAGGAAAACGCCAACTATGTCAAAGCCGGCTTAAACGCGGATTTCGAGGTCTGTGACGACAACCTCCGTCAGAAAATTTTAAGAGAAATTATGATAAGAATGCAGTTATCTCAAGATGATTTTGATAAATACGAAACGTCAGTTTCCGCGTTAAAGCTTGCTGATATCGATAGAATTCCATATACAAAAGATAAAGAACTGCAGACTTTTGTAAAATTTTATAATGTATACAATAACTACCTTAAAAGTAAAAACATTATAGATTATGATGACATGCTTGTTTATTGTGTAAAAATTCTTGAAGAAAATAAAGATGTTGCCAAATATTATCAGGATATATGCAGGTATGTAATTGAAGATGAAGCACAGGACTCTTCTGTAATACAACAGAAACTTTTGAATATACTTTCTGAAAGACATAAAAATCTTATACGCTGCGGTGATATCAATCAGGCAATTACAACTACCTTCACAAATGCGGATTTAGACGGATTTAAACACTTTGTGCAAACAAGCACAAATGTGTCTATGAATCATTCCCAGAGATGTTCAAAAGATGTTTATGAAACAGCAAACAAACTTATAGATTATGCAAAAAAGAATGATGATTTAAAAGATTCTTTTTTTGACATAAAAATGCATGAGGTAGCCGGTAAAAATCCTGATGTAAAAAATGGTCTTGATGTACAGACTTTTGAAAACTATAACGATGAAAACTCCTATATACTTCAACAGATAAGAAATATATTTAAAACTGATAAAAATGCTTCTGTTGCCATACTGGTGAGAAACAACTACAAAATAGATGAGTACTCGCAGTTTTTTGGCAACTACGGTTACAATGTTATTAATAGAAGCGATTGCCTTGAAAATCAGGCTGTATTTGCGCTTATCTTTTCTATACTGAAATTCATTTCACATCCCTGGCAGAATGAAACAGTTCTGAATGTGGCTCAAGAACTGAAACAGCAAAGAATCTTAAACCTTACAAACGAAGATTTGAACTGCATAAAAGAGCTAAAAAGCCCGTTTATACTCCAACAGCAGGATAATTTAAACTCTTGTGCACTTGTTCAACTGTTGTGGGATTTAAATTACTGGCTTGAAACAACAAGGCTTACGCTGGAAGAAACTGTAGTAAAAATAGGAAATTACTATTACAACACTGATGTTGAAAAATCCAATATCTATATAATAGCTCTGCTTTTAAAGCGAATGTCGGAACAATACAAAAACACTGAGCTGCTGCTAGAAAGAATAGCCGAACTTTCTAAAAGACCTATTTTAAGTAAGTTTAAATTTTTTAGTGAAGATGAAAACCAGTCACAACAAGAAAGTGCAATACATGTAATGACTTATCACAAGTCAAAAGGTGATGAGTTTGATTATGTATTTATCCCTGCTTTGTGCGAAGAAATTCTGCAGGTTGATTTAGATAAGATAAAAATTAAGTCAAAAGAGCGTTTTATTGAAGCGGTAAAAGGTTTAAATTTGAATTATAAGAAAAAAAATGAAAAAGATTTAAAAATATTTATGGCTCAGGAGAATTTACGGCTTTTTTATGTAGCAATCACAAGAGCTAAGAAAAAGCTCTACATCTCAGGGGCGAATAAGTATAAAAGATTTTCTAAAATTAAGGATTACACGATATCCTGCCTGATTGAAGACTTTTTGAAAAAATCTTTGGGAGTTGAAAATGCAAAATAATATAACAACATATACTCTGGCGAAGCTGCAAATGTACGATGAATGTCCTCAAAAATACAAACTTTGCTACATAGACAGAGTTCATATACCAGAGCCGATATCTCAAACAAAAACAGGTAACAATCTCCATAACATTATTGATTATTACTTGAAAGGCAATGATGTTACCAAACTGGTGGAAGCACTACCGAAATCAGACAAGCTTTTATGGTACAACTTCAAAAACAGCGATATAAAAAATTACAAAGTAATAGCCAGTGAATATCCGTATAATCTAAAAATTGATAACTACTGGTTGACCGGAAGAATTGATGCTTTGTTTGAGTTTGACGGAAACTATATTATTCTTGACTGGAAAACAGGTTCAGGTTTTAAACCCGAAAATGTAAAATTTCAGACGAGTTTTTATCTTTTGTGTATGTATGAAATTTTAAAGCTTAAAAAACTTGTCACACTGCCTGAAGAACTTTCTTTACAGTATCTTAATCTGGCAGCAAACAGCAGAATAAATATACCGTTCTCGCAGGAGCTTTATATGCAATATAGAATGCAGATTCTGGAAATAATTACCAATATTAATGAAAATACAAATTTTTACTGCAATAAAACAGCAATGTGCAAACATTGCAAATATTACAGAGCATGTCCGTATATCTAAATTTACTTAATGTTATTTGTTACAAAAACTTTATAAACATAAAACTATCTGCTACAAATGTGGTATAACGTATTTATGATATTACCTGTTTCTAAATTTAGCAATAACAACCGGTCTTTAGAACTAAAACAATGGAAAATCTGTCGGTCTGCATCTTTTGAAAAACTGCTTCGACAGCCTGTTGTTGATACCGTATGTTTTAAAGGAACACCAGAAAGCCTTGCTCGTTTTAAAGATTGTTCAATGACTGAAAACAATCCAAAATGGGCAAATGCAATCAAAAGATATACTTCTATAGAACATAAACCCAATGACATACGTTCGGATTTTGAACGCGACAGAAACCGTATCATGCATACGGATGGATTTGACAGAATGCGATTTAAAACTCAGGTATTTCCTCTTTGCGACAATGATATGGTTTCGACGCGCAGTACTCATATTTTGCAAGTTTCGGATATTGCAAGAAATATATCAAAAAAACTCGGTCTCAATGAAGATTTGATAGAAACAATCGCCATGGGGCATGATATCGGGCATTCTCCGTTCGGGCATGATGGAGAAAAATCTCTTCAATACATTTGTCAGAGAGAGGGATTGCCAAACTTTTGGCATGAAAAAAACAGCCTCAGAATGGTTGATAAAATTCTTACCCTGCCAAACAGTAAAGGCTGTGAAAATAACCTCGGGTTAACATATGCTGTGCGTGACGGTATAATAAACCATTGCGGTGAGGTTGATAAGAATTTTATTAAGCCGCGTGATAACGTTATAGATTTATACTCTATAACTGCACCAGGACAGGTTGAACCCTATAGCTGGGAAGGTGTTGTCGTTAAAATTTCTGACAAAATTGCATATCTTGGAAGAGATATCGAAGATGCAACAAAACTTGGAATATTAAACAGCAAAAATCATAAAGATCTTAAACAAATTCTTAAATCATATATTCCAAATTCTGATTATGAACTAAATAATACTTCTTTAATAAGCCTTTTTGTGAACGATATTATCCAAAATTCATCACCCCAAAAGGGAATAGGTTTTTCAAAACCTGTAGCTGAGTTAATGAATGCAATAAAAAAATATAATTATGAAAATATTTATCTGAAACAAAATGCCAAAAGTATTTCACAAACCGGATGCGATAATATTATTAATACAATTTACAACCATTATGATGCATATTACAGAGGAAATAACACAATCGAAGAGCTGGGAAAAGTCTGTAATAATAAATATACCGATAATTTTAAAAACTGGATTGTCAAATACAGCTCAAATCCGTATCGTCCGCATAATTTTAGTAATGCTGTTATTTATGACCTGAATAACCCCAAAGACTATAAACAGGCAATAATTGATTATATTTCAGGAATGACGGACAAGTATGCAATAAAGACTTATGAATCAATAATGTCTAAGCAATAACGTTAAGCTTGCTGCCTGTTTTTGATTTTAATGATTCAGCCTTGTTTTTGATATCTGCAGCCTCTGCAGCAACCTTATAATCCTGAGAAGAAGGATCAGAAGGCGCCATTGCTGCTTTTATCACGGTGTTTGCGTGATCAATAGTTTTTTGAGGATTTGCTTTATCCAATACCGGCATTTGTATGGGAACGTGTCCGGAAACAGGAATTCCGTCGGCATTTTTTTCAATGGAAATTGCTCCGGCAAATGACCCGCCAGCCATTTTGTGTGCCATTTCGTGCGCATATATGTGATTGTAATTGCGTTGAATTAAATCATCTTTTTGTTTTTGTCTTTCTCTGAGCGGAGTAGAAAAAGAATTAGAAAAACTGTTTATTAACACACCAAAGCCTCTTAAGTTTATTCCTTCATTATATATAACTGATGATGAAACACTTCTATTTATATTTTACTACATGTATAGCAACTTGTGAAGTGTATAAGTTTATAAAAGCATTTCTGTATACTCGTTTGATATGTGGTCGATTTCGTATAAAATCGCTTGCCAATTAAGATTAATTAACATAAAATAATATTGGTAAGGGTGAAAAAAATCACTATTTTATCTATTCATAAATATTTAGGAAATAATATTCTGCAGACAGTTAATAAGGATAAAAAAATGGAAAAAGAAAAAGAAAACACAAAAACTGTTACCATTAAAGTTTGTATGGGCAGCTCTTGTTTTGCAAGAGGTAATGCTGCAAACCTCGATTATATCGAAAATTTTGTAAAAGAACACGGGCTTGATGCAAAAATTGAAGTTGTGGGCAGCAGATGCGAAAACAACTGTGCAGTTGGTCCAAACGTTATTATTAACGGTGAAAACTGCGAGTCGGCTTCTCCTGTAAGATTGGAAGCATTACTTAAAAAATATTTATAATTTTATTTTAACAGCCTGCCGTTTAGATTTTAATGGTAGGCTGTTCTGATTTATGAGGCAAGTTTTTATAATTTTGTTTTTCGCATTATTAGTACACTTTGGTCTTAAATAAGGATTAAGAATTTAATAAGAGGTCTTTAAATGAACAGCCAATATCCGATTTATACACTACAGAACGAATGTGTTGACTGCTACAAATGCGTGCGCCAGTGCAGCATGAAGGCTATCCGCATAGAAAACGGACACGCCTCTGTTATACCGGAAAGATGTATTGCCTGCGGTCATTGTGTTCTTGTGTGCCCGTCAGAAGCAAAAAAAATCAGAAACGATATAAACAAAGCCCGCGCAGTTTTGACTGCAAAAAGCAGAGTTTTTGTTTCTCTTGCACCGAGCTGGGCAGGATATTGGGACTGTGGAAGTGAAAAACTTATCTCTGCAATTAAAAAACTCGGATTTGAAGGTGTGTCAGAAACTGCTCTGGGCGCTCAGGAAGTTTCTATAGAGGTTACAAAAATTCTCTCCAAACGTGACAGTAAAATTCATATTTCAAGCGCCTGCCCCGCAATTGTAGACTACGTAAGACTCTACATGCCTGAATACACAAAATATATCACTCCTGTCGGCTCTCCTGCTATGACACACGCAAAACTTTTAAAACAAAGATACGGGGATGACATTGGTGTTGTCTTTGTCGGTCCTTGTATTGCGAAGAAAAACGAAGCTGACAGAAACCCCGAACTTATCGATGTATCTTTAACATTCCACGAGCTTTCCCAGTGGCTTGCTCAAGAAAGCATTGAGCCTGAAAATATCGAACTTGCTCAGGATACAAGGTTTGTTCCTAAAAAAGCTTACGAGGGTGCGTACTACCCGATAGAAGGCGGTATGAATAAGACAATAAGACTCTCCGGATGTGCTAAAGATATTCAGCTGGTCAGTGTAAGTTCTATTCCTGCATTTAGAGACTCTCTGGAAAATCTTAACCCCGAACATCTGGACAGAACAATATTTATAGAAGCTCTTGCCTGCCCAGGCGGCTGTGCTAACGGTCCTTGTAAAGATCCTTCAAAACCCGGAGTTATTACAATGTCTGATATTTTGCGAACAGTAAAATTGAGAGAAGATATTCCGACTGAACCTGAGGTTGTGGTTGAAAAGGAATATCACGAATTTCCGCAAAATACTAAAAAATATACACCTGAAGAAATTGCCGAAGCTATGGCAAGAATCGGTAAACATGGTGTAGAAGACGAACTCAACTGCGGCGGCTGCGGATATGATACATGCAGACAGCTTGCCGAAGCTCTTTTAAACGGTGATGCAGAGCCTTCAATGTGCGTTTCTTATATGAGAAAATTGGCTATCAGGAAAGCCAGCGCAATGCTTAGGTCTATGCCGTCGGCTATTGTTATGGCGGATGCTGACTTGAACATACTGGAAACAAACGAGGCGTTTGTCAGGATGTTTGCTCCTGACCTTATGGAACTGTTTAACGGCAGACCCGAAGGATTGGCCGGCGGTGCTTTAGATAGAGTCGTTCCTTTTACGGATTTGTTTAAACGTACACTTAAATCAGGTAAAGATATACACAAAGAACGCTATCCGATAGGTAAAAACCTCTATGATATAGCTGTATTTGAGATTGAGCGCAATAAATTTGTAGGCGCTGTTATCACAGACGTTACCCAGACAGAAATGAAGCGTGAACAAATAGCTAAAAAAGCTCATGAGGTTATCGAAAAAAATATTGCGACCGTACAAAACATTGCCTGCCTGTTGGGCGAGCATATGGTAGATACAGAACTTCTCTTAAGTCAGATTGCTCAAGGATATGAAGATAATGCTTCTGAAACAGAAGACTCTGAAATAACCGAAAACGGAGAAAATTAATGTCTGAAAAATCATTCTTTGTTGACATAGACTGCTTTCAGCAGAAAAAACACGGGCAGAATGCCTTTGGCGACTGCTTTAAGTCAAAACGATTTACGGACGAAGGACGTCTTCTTGCAGTGCTCTCTGACGGTTTGGGCAGCGGTATCAAGGCTAACATTCTTGCGACAATGACTGCAACAATGATTCTTAAATTCATTGAAGACGGCAAAGACATATTAAAGGCAACGGAAGTTATTATGAACTCTTTGCCTGTTTGTCAGGTCAGAAAGATTAGCTACTCAACATTTTCCGCTTTTGAATGTTCTGATGAAGGTGAGATAAAAATAGTTGAAGAAGGCAACCCTGACTTTATACATATCAGAAACGGCAGGCTTGTGGAACATACACCGAGGATTGTAACCTCTAAAAAATTTACAAACCGCCATATGCATCTTTATAACTTTAAACTAGAACCCGAGGACAGACTGATTTTTTGCTCTGATGGCGTGACGCAGGCAGGTATGGGTACGGATGAGTACAAGCTCGGCTGGAGAAGAGAAGGCTTGATTGAATTTGTTGAATCAGAAATAAAACGCGACCCGTCTATCTCAAGCAGGCATCTTGCAATGGAAATCGTTAAAGAATCTATCAGAAAAGAACCGGACCATCAGTCCAAAGACGATGTGTCAGCGTTAGTTTTATATTTCAGAAAACCGAGAAAACTCTTGATATTTACCGGTCCGCCATATAGACAGGACAGAGATGCCGAGTATTCAAAAATCTTTGACGACTTTGACGGAAGAAAGGCTATCGTAGGAGGTACAACGGCTAATCTCATTGCCAGAGAACTCGGGCGTGAAATTACTACGGAAAAATATAATAAGGGTATGCTGCCGGCATGTTCCCATATGGACGGAGTTGACCTTATAACGGAAGGTATTTTAACGCTTACAAAGGTGCTTGAATACTTGAATGAAGGCTACGACCGCTGGCCTGATGATGCCGCAGGAAGGCTGATTGAACTTCTTCTGGATTCTGACGTCATAAACTTTATGATAGGATCAAAGCTTAATCAGGCACATTACGATCCTGACCTGCCTTTAGAGTTGGAAATTCGTAAAAATGTCGTAAAACAACTGGAAAAAATTTTATCAGGACGTTATATTAAGAAGGTAAACCTCAAGTTTATCTGATGGAATTACAAAATTTCAAACAACACCTAATTTTTTAAAGGGAGAAATAAATGGCTGATGAAAAAATATTGTTAGAATTATGTTTCGGCACTACATGCTTTGTTATGGGTGCATCAAAATTACAGGAGATAGAATCTATTATCCCGCCCCAGTACAAAAACAAGGTCGAAGTAAAAGCTCATACCTGTCTGGATTTATGTAAAAATTCAACATACATGAAAGCTCCCTTTGTAAAACTTGACGGTGAGATAATCTCCGAGGCTACAGTTGAGAAAATACTTAAAGCAATAGAGAGAAAGATTGATGGATAACAGTAATACTACCCACATAAAGCGTGAGGTTCTTGTAAGACTTATTCATGCTTTTATAAATCAGGAAATGGGTAACGTTAGAGAATTACCCTTTCAGATGCGCCCCAAAAACGGCGAAGCACCTTACAGATGCTGTATTTATAAAGAAAGAGCAATCCTTCGCCAGAGAGCAATTGCCGGGCTTGGCTTGAGCGTTGAAACTGACGATGAAATGACTTCACTTAATACATATGCTCAGCAGGCAATGGATAGAACAGAACCTGAAAAAGAAATTTTAACCGTAGTTGATGCTGCGTGCAAAGGCTGCGTACCGAGCCGTGTGTATGTAACAGAACTCTGTCAGGGATGTGTTGCAAGACCTTGCGTTTCTACATGTAAATTCGGCGCAATACAGATTAAAGACGGACGCTCCGTTATAGACGGCGACAAATGCAAAAACTGCGGTATGTGTATGCAGGTTTGCCCATACAGTGCAATTGTAAAACTGAAAGTTCCTTGTGAAGATGCCTGCCCTGTCGGTGCAATCCACAAAAACGAAATGGGACATGCAGTAATTGACTTTGACAAATGTATAAGCTGCGGAGCTTGCGTGGGTGCATGTCCGTTTGCTGCTGTACATGAAAAAAGTCAGGTTATAGACATTTTGAAAGAAATGAAAGCCGGCAAAAAGGTTGTGGCTATGGTTGCTCCTGCCGTTGTCGGACAGCTTCCTGTTTCTGTTAATAAGATAGCTCAAGCTCTTATTGAATCAGGATTTTCTGAAGTTTTTGAGGTCGCTCAGGGGGCTGACACCACAGCAAGAACAGAAGCAGACGACTTTAAAGAAAGAATGGAGCGCGGCGATGAGTTTATGACAACATCATGCTGTGCAGCGTATAATGAGCTTGTTGAAAAACATATACCAGAGCTTAAACCCTTCCGTTCTGACACAAGAACTCCGATGTATTACACGGCAAAATTTGTAAAAGAACAGTATCCTGACTGTGTAACAGTATTTATCGGACCTTGCGTCGCAAAAAGAAAAGAAGCTCAAAAAGAAGAATACACAGATTATGTAATGAACTTTGAAGAAATGGGGGCACTGTTTGTTGCCTTGAATATAGAGGTTGCAAACTGTGAGGATTACCATTTTGCTAACGAAGCTTCAAAAGAAGGACGCAACTTTGCCGTAACCGGCGGTGTTGCCGAATCTGTTAAGGTTGCTTTAAAAGATTTTCCTGAACTGTTCCCGACATGTGTTAACGGTTTAAATACAAAATCTGTTAAGGATCTTAAAAACTGGGCTAAAAAAGGTCAGTGTCCTGAGGGCAACCTTGTTGAAATTATGGCTTGTGAGGGCGGATGCGTTGCTGGTTCGGCATGTTTGAATAACAAACGTATTACTACTAAAAAAATTCAGGCTTACGCAGGTGAAAGCAAATGTATAAATGATTTGCCTGTTATTGAACCAAAAACAAACTAAACCAAAAAGCAAATTGTATAGTAAAAATAGCATCTATAAATGTTTTTATAGATGCTATTTTTGTATAAAAACATATATGTTCTAATATTGAAAGAATAAACATTTATAGCAGCATGCCGGAAATATTAATTTTTTGTTTATTTTTTAATTATTTGAAAAAAACAGTGGTATAAAAGAGTTATAGTAGATTAGTTTAAAAATAATTATTACAAAGGAGAGATAAATACTATGGCAAAAACAATTGGTATTGACTTAGGTACTACGAACTCCGTTGTAGCTGTTATGGAAGGCGGCAAACCTACCGTTATCGCTAACGCAGAGGGTTCAAGAACTACCCCGTCAATTGTGGGATTTTCAAAAACAGGTGAAAAACTTGTTGGTCAGCTGGCAAAACGTCAGGCAATCTTAAACCCTGACAAAACCATTATTTCTATTAAAAGAGAAATGGGTACTGACTACAAAAAGAATATAGACGGCAAAGATTACACTCCGCAGGAAATTTCTGCAATGATTTTAAGAAAACTTGCCGATGATGCTTCTGCATACCTCGGTGAAAAAGTTACTTCTGCAGTAATTACAGTTCCTGCATATTTTAATGACGCTCAAAGACAGGCAACAAAAGATGCCGGTCGTATTGCAGGTTTGGATGTATTGCGTATCGTAAACGAACCGACTGCAGCTGCTCTTGCTTATGGTTTGGAAAAAGATAAGAGTGAAAAAGTTCTTGTATTCGACCTTGGTGGTGGTACTTTTGATGTGTCAATTCTTGAAATCGGTGACGGTGTTCACGAAGTACTCTCTACATCAGGTGATACTCACTTAGGCGGTGATGATTTTGACCAGAAAATCATGGATTGGTTAATCGATGAGTTTAAAAAACAAGAAGGTATTGACCTTAGAAATGACAAGCAGGCTATGCAGCGTTTGAAAGAAGCAGCAGAAAAAGCTAAATGCGAATTGTCATCTGTTGTTGAAACAAACATTAACCTTCCGTTTATTACTGCTGATGCTAACGGACCTAAACACTTAGATATGCAGTTAACAAGAGCAAAATTTGAAGAATTGTCTCATGATTTGCTCGAAAGATGCAAAAAACCTGTTGCTGATGCTTTGCAGGAAGCAGGTTTGTCAAAAGGTGATATTGACGAAGTAGTATTGGTCGGCGGTTCAACACGTATACCTGCAGTTCAGGCTCTTGTTAAAGAATATACAGGCAAAGAACCCAACCAATCTGTTAACCCTGATGAAGTAGTTGCTGTTGGTGCTGCTGTTCAAGCAGGTGTACTTGCCGGTGAAGTTAAAGATATCGTATTGTTGGATGTTACTCCGTTGACACTGGGTATCGAAACATTAGGCGGCGTTATGACTCCGTTAGTTCCGAGAAACACGACTATACCAGTTTCTAAGTCACAAACCTTCTCAACAGCTGAAAACAATCAGACAGCAGTAGATGTTCACGTATTGCAAGGTGAAAGACCGATGGCTAAAGATAACAAGTCTTTAGGTATGTTTAGATTAGACGGTATTCCGCCTGCAATGAGAGGTTTGCCTCAAATTGAAGTTACATTCGATATCGATGCTAACGGTATTGTTAACGTTTCTGCAAGAGATAAAGCAACAAATAAAGAACAAAAAATTACTATCACAAATTCTTCTAACCTTTCAGAAGCTGATATCGACAGAATGGTTAAAGAAGCAGAAGCTAATGCTGCAGAAGATAAAAAACACAAAGAAGAGGCAGAAATCAGAAACAATGCTAACAGCTTGATTGCATCTGCAGAAAGAATCGTTAAAGACTTTGAAGGCAAGATTTCCGATGCTGACAAATCAAAACTCGAAGAGCAGAGAAAAGCTCTGGAAGAAGCTTTGAAAACTAACAAACCGGCTGAAGAAATCAAAAAGATGTCAGAAGATTTACAGCAGACTATGTATGGCATTTCTCAGGCTGCTTACTCTCAAGTTCAGCAGGAATCCAACGCAGGTGCTGACAACAATGCTTCAGGCAGCACAAATGAGTCTTCAAATTCCGGCTCGGACGACGATGTAATCGATGCTGAGTACACAAAAGAGTAATAAGTAACTCATACATACACTCAACCTAATAAGTAAGCCCTCAATTGTTGCATTGAGGGCTTTTTATTTTATACATTTACGTTTATATATTGATAATTATTTTTGTCATCAGGTAATGCCGCTGTGTTATCTGTTATGTCTAAAATCATATCCGCATTCTCTTGCCAGCTGTCAATATCATATTCGTGAGGGCGACTGTTGTATTTTTCTATCCACTGTTCAAATTTTTCTTCCATTTTTTGCATAAAATTCTTTATGCTTGATGGTTTTGGCATTTTCAATGATCGCATCACTTGATTTGGAGCAATCATTTTATGTTCTTGTAAATATTGGGGTTCTTTATTGTCAGTTGTTTCTTCTGTATTTTTTATATTTCCATATGTTTGATACGTGGTATAAACATATGGTGTTGCATTAGCAATAGTTGTCATAATCTAATCTACCTTCCTTCACTTATATAAATAAAGTAAATTTATGACAAAAAATTGCGTGATATTTTGTTAAATTATATTGCTATTTCTTCAAGCAGTACAACTGCGTCAACAGCAAGACATTTTCCTTCGCCGATTGGTCCCATCATTTCCATAGTTTTGGCTTTTACAGAAACCTGAGAGATGTTTATATTCAATACGTCTGCAAGATTTGCTCTTATGTCGTTAATGAAAGGCGCAAGTCTGGGATGTTGGGTTTTTATTGTTGCATCTATGTTGTTGATTTTGTAACCTGCTCTTACAACTTCGTAAAGGGTTTGCGCTAACAGTTCTGTGCTGTCACAGCCGTAATATTGCGGATCTGTATCAGGGAAATGTTGCCCTATATCACCTAATGCAAGTGCTCCAAGCATTGCATCAATAATTGCATGACAAAGTGCATCAGCGTCAGAATGACCGAGCAGACCTTTATTGTGTTCAATTTTTACACCGCCAAGAATCAAATCTCTGTCAAGTACAAATTGGTGTAAATCAAATCCATGTCCTATTCTAAAGCTCATATTTTTCTCCTATAAACCTTGCAACGGCTACAGCAACACCGTCATTATCGACAGATTCTGTAACATAATCAGCAACTTTTTTTAAATCTTCGGTTGCGTTGCCCATTGCCACTTTGATGCCGGCAGCAAGCAGCATTTCAATATCATTGTCCTGATCACCGCATGCCATAATTTCTTCTTTTTTTATTCCCCACAGTCCTGCAAGAAAACGCAGCGCGTTGCCTTTTGTTGCATTGGGATCAGAAAATTCGCAAAATCTTGGTGTGGAACGTATAACATAAAGTTTGTTTTTATATTTTTCTGCCATTTCTTTTTGCAAATCTGCTATCAACTCAGTATTGTCATCTATTGCGAGTATTTTGTTGATGCCTTTTAAATCCAGATTTTCACAGTCGCCTACTACTTTGTATTCGATATTTCTGTCGTCAACATACTCCCTGACAAGTCTGTCATCATGCTCAACCATCAAAATATCGTTGATATAAAGATTGAAGAATATATTACGTTGCTTTAACTCTTTTATAACATCTTTGGCGAGTGATTCGTCCATGGACTGCTCCCAGAGAGTTTTATCCCCGTTTGAAAAATCTTTTATAAGACCGCCCTGATAGCATATTACCGGAGTATTCAACCCGAGCTCGAGAGCAATTGATTTTGTTGCCGCATACATTCTTCCGGTGCATAATACAACTTTAATTCCGTCTTGTACCAGATTTTTAAGGGTCTTTTTCACCCTTTGTGTTGCGGTATAATCTTTTTTAAAAATTGTTCCGTCTATATCCAGAACCAGCATTTTTATATTGTTCATATTAACAGATTTATTTTCTACTAAACAAAAGCGCAGACAGCTCTTGAAATGGTGCATATTGTCTTAGCATCATTAATTGTACCATTTTTTATAAGATTTTGCACATCTGTTAACGGAAGTTCAAAATAATCAAGAATTTCACCTTCGTCAGGTGCAGGTTTATCAAATGTTAGCCCCGTTGCTTTAAACAGATATAATTTTTCATTGCAGATACCGAATGTAGTAAAGATATACCCTAAAGATTCCCAATTCTGTGCAATATATCCGGTTTCTTCTTTTAGTTCTCTTTTTGCTGCATCTAGCGGATTTTCACCTTTTTCCAATCTGCCGGCAGGGAGTTCTGTCTGTACGGATTTTACTGCATAGCGATACTGTTTTACCAGCAGCACATTGCCGTTTTCTTTTATTGCCAGAATTACTACTCCGCCCGGGTGGTGTATAATTTCTCTGTGTCTGACAAGACCGTCAGACAGTACAATTTCGTCATCTGTTATATCAAAGATTTTTCCTGTATAAACTGTTTTGCTTGATAATGTTTTTTCTTCAAATTTATCCATAAATCTCTTTCAGTTAATTTGTATAAATAAATTATGTTTCAATTATTTTTATAGGGCAAGTTTGGTTAATTAGCGTTTTTGTTAAAAAAGGTTGTTAGTTGCAGATGTTGCAGGTAAGAATTGTTTTAGTGAGTTCTTCAACTGTTTGTACAATTTTTTCTGCACCGTTGTGTAAAAGAAAATCTTTATCCTTGTATCCCCAGCAAACACTTATGCAGAATAGTCCTGCATTTTTTGCTGTTTGAATATCAACTTCCGAGTCGCCGACATACAGGCAATTACCTTTGCAATCCAGTTGTTTTATTATTTTTAAAACTCCGTCAGGGCAAGGTTTTTTGCGCACATCTCCACATTCTCCTGCTGCAGCTTGTATTAAATCTCCAAAATAATAGGTGCATAGCTCTTTTACTGCTGAGTCAAATTTGTTAGAGACTACGGCGCAGATTATTCCGTTTTGATTTAATACGGTCAGCATTTTAACAACACCATCGTATGGACGTGTTTTTTCATACATTGTTTTTGAATAGTGCTCTTTAAATATTTGAAGACATTCTTCAAAATTCGGGTTATCTAATCCTTCGGGAATAGCACGCTCTATTAGTTTTGAGACGCCGTTTCCTACAAAAGTCCTGACTTCTTCAATTGTACGCGTAGGGTAATTGAACTGAACTAGCGCATAATTAGTGCTTTCGTAAAGATTTTCCAGTGTATATAAAAGCGTTCCGTCTAAATCAAATATTACAGCTTTATTATTGTTAGATAATGGTTTCTGCATTATTCATCTTCCTTTTGTTTGAGCTTTCTGTACGCCTGAGAATTAATCTCTCCGCCGACAAGCATCATCAAAGAAGAATAATAAAGCCATACCATTAGCATTACAAAAGCACCGATAGATCCGTATACCCTGTTATATGTATGCAGGTTGTTGATGTAAACAGAAAAACACCATGAACCAAACAACCAGCAAAAACAGAAAAACAGTGTCCCCGGCAAAGCTGCCTTACTTTTAAGTTTATCTGAGCCTTCCCACGCCGGCAGCAGAAAATAATTAAGATATGCTGTTAAGTAAAGTGCAATAAATGCAAAAAACCATCTGCCTATCATGAATATACTGATGAACAGTGATGAAAAGTTTATAAAGTTCAGTGCAAACTGTAAAAGCACTTTTCCGAAAATTACCATGTTGATAATAATAAACATAAAAAATATATTAACAAATACCATTAATATAGAGATAGTTCTTGTTACAATTAAATTTCTGTGTTCTTCTATTCCAAGCGCCCTATTCATTCCTTTTATAATACAGAAGATTGCATTCGATGATAAAAATACTGTAATCACAAAACCGAAAACAGCAACAATACCGCCATGCTGGAATATCAAAACTTCATTCAATACTTCTTTGATAAGGTTAACTGAGTCAGTCGGAGCAACCGAATCCAAAAAATGTATGATTGGCATAAATTGTGATTTTTTTCCTAGCAATGTAAAAAACGACATCATAAAGAGCATAAACGGAAATATTCCGATAGCAAACCAAAAGCCCATTTCTGCTGCCATACCCATAAAATCATCAATGATAATACGGTTTATCAGATTTTTTAAATAGTTTATTGCTTTTTGCAAGAAGCCCATTTATCTATCCCAAAACTTTTCTTATTTCTTCAACAAGCTTGTCTTTTGCAATATTAACAGGCTTGCGTATTGTACATCCTGCGGCAAAAGTATGTCCTCCGCCGCCAAATACCTGCGCAACAACGCTTACATCTGCAGTTTTGCTTCTCAGGCTTACTTTAGAAGTGTTTTCATCCACTTCTTTTATAACATAAGAGACTTCTGTTGTTTTTATACGGCGTAATTCTTCAACAAGACCTTCCGTATAATCATTTGTTGCATTGTATTTTTCCATATCTTTATTGGTAATACAGATGCCTGCAATCCTGTTGTTGTCTAAAAATTCCGCATTAATCATACAATTTGCGTGCAAAAGTACCATGTTGCGCGGTTTGGATTCGTAACAGTAACGGGAAATTTCAGCAGGATTTGCTCCTAGTTTTATTAGCTCAGATGCTTTTAAAAGTGTATCCGCCGTAGTATTTTCATACCGGAAACCGCCTGTATCGGTTAAAATAGCTGCGTAAAGCGCACAAGCCGTATCTTTATCTATTTTTAAATCAAGGGCTTTAAAAATATCCAGCATAACCTCGCCGCAGCTGCATGCATCTGCTCGTACACAGTTAATTGTTCCAAAATTGGTATTCGTTTTATGGTGGTCAATATTTATCCGGATAGAAGATTGTTCAAACAATGGCAAGGAATCTCCCATCCTGTCTTTGGCTGCAATATCAACGGATATGGCAATGTCATATTGTTCATCTTTAACTTGTGCAGGTGACTTTGCTTTATCTAAATAAGGTATAAATTTGTATATTTCCGGGATAATGCCGTTATACACCATATCAATGTTTTGCGCATTTTTGTTAAAGTTGTTTATTATCACCTGATAAAGCGCACTCATTGACCCTAATGTGTCTCCGTCCGGGTTGACGTGAGAGATAATCAGTATATTTTTTGCATTTTTTATTGCAATTTTAAATAATTCTAAATCCATAGATGTATTATAATATAAATTTAAATGTCCTTAAATTATTCTGTTAAATTATTACTTTTACTGTCTACATTTCTTATAACTGTTTTTACATTGCCTTCAGCAAAGAAATTTTTTGGGTTAATAAACATTTTGATTCTGTCAGCTTCAATAGAACGCATTTGCTCTACGATAGTTGAACGTCCGATAAATACAATTTCATTAGGCTTGTTGGTTTTTGGATCAGGATAAACAGTTGCTTTAGGTCCTTTTGCATCGTAATCCTTGTATATAACATGCACTTTGCCCGATGCTTGTATTATATTGGATGCTTTGTAATACTCCTGTCTGTCAGACCATACGTTTATACGTGTGCCATCCATATCCACGTCGCTGTGAGCGTTGCCTAACCCATAGGCAATTTCCTGCACTGCATCATAAATAAATTTGTCTGCAGTGATAACACTGTCTTTTTGTTTTAATCTTCCGTGTCCTGTTAATGTGATTTTTTGTAAATCCCCGTTTTTTGTGAGGTTTGCAACAGCAGAGTCAGAGAAAGTTTCCACATCTTTGTAATAAATAATTACACCGCCGTGCGCTGTAAGTGTTTTTGTTTTTGTGTCATAAGATTGAGCGTCTGCTGTTATTATTACAGTAGGCTTTGGTGCATCTTTTGGGGTAACGGTTGTCTGTGTGTTACCCTCTGCTTTTATTGTTTTATTCAGCAATGACATTTTTAAAATATTAGCTTTAATTTCGTTGGTTTTATCCTGTTTTACCTGAACAACATAGGGCTGGTCATACATTACCGCATCTGTAAGCTGTTTTGTTTTAGGGTCGATAAAAACTTCGGCTCTCGGGGCTTTTGCGTTTATATCATCCATTTTAACTTTTACGTTACCGTCAAATTTTGCTTTGTTTTCTTCCATTTTAAATGTTTGTTTGTCTGATTCTATAGACAAATCTGCTGCAAACGCTATACCTGCGCTTGTTAGTAAGAAAACGGTTGATATAAATATTTTTTTAAATCTTTCCATCAAAATTCCCCTTTTTATACAGTTCTGTTCTTGAGCGTCCGATGATTTTTATATTCGTCATTTTTTCGCTTAGTACAGCTTCGTTGCTGAATGTTCTCAACTCACCGTTTTTTCTTATTACTACGTTGCCTTGAGCTGTTATATCTTTGTCGCTGCCTTGCCATACAAAACGGTCTGCCCTGACATCTGTTCCGTCTTTATAAATGAAATAAGAATTGTCATAAAGCACGACTTTTTTCTTTTCTTCACTGTAAGTCCCCATAGATGATTCCATGCTTAAGACGACTTCATCTTTGTCGTAAAAATTGCCTATAACATTATAAAGTATTACAACTTTGTTTTGATTGTCGTAATAACCCTTTTCGGCATAGAGCTCCCAGTATTTTTTATCTTCTTTAGTTTCCGTAATAATAAGATTTTTTACGTTGACTTCCTGTTTTTCGCCTGCGTTTTTGAGTGCTTCTTTTTTAAAGTTTTTTGTAATAATTCCTGCTGAAATAAATGCCCAGCTGCACCCTATAACTACTGCCAACAAAATTACAATATATGCTATCTTTCGTTTAGACATATCTATCTTTCTTGTTTTGTGTTATTTCTCCGTATTTTTTTTGTATCGGGGAAAACAACTCCTAACGGAAATTTTAACATGAAGGAGCTTATCTGGGAATTGATGTAACAAAATATTTCATTAAAAAAAATTTTATCGATAAAATGACAAATTTTTTTGTTTATGGATTTAATAAATAGTAAGCCGAAAAATAATACAGGAATTGAAATGATAAAAATACTCAAAAGTTCAGCAATAAAACACCTTACAAGAGCTGCTGAAAAAGTAAAAACGCAAACCATCCAAATTCAAAAAACAGCGACTAACCCGCTTGAGCGTACACCTGTGCAAGATACATTTTCTGCTGCAGCAACATCTTCCGTTACAAAAAATGAAGCCAAAAAGATGACATCTGCAACGCAGCATCAGACTTTAGTTGATTATGAATTTATAAAAAAAGAAAAAATTTTTAATGATGAAATAATGTTTTTGCTGCAGCCAAAAACTACAGCTAACGGTGCAAAAGTGTTTACCCCGAATCAGACTAAAGTCATAAACCTGGCAGTAAAAAAAGCTACTTTTTATAAAGGGATGGCAAAAAGACTCGAGACTATGGGCAACGATACTATAGGCAGGGTAATAAAAGACATAAAAACTGTTTTCGGAGGAGAAAAAAACTATGGAAAATATCTCCATGCCAGAAGCAAAAACGGTGTTCCGTCTTCCAAAGAGTCTGTTTCAATCTACAATAAAATTATAAAAGAGTTTAAAGATCAAAAAGTTAATACTGAAATAATGAATATTTTATCGAGAAGGTTGTATCAAAAACCATACAAACTGCTTGATAAGACTGAAAAAGAACTTGTAAAGCTTTCTGTTTTTGACGGTGATGTAAAATTTGAATCAAGAGATTACAAAGCTTTTGAAAAAATTCTTACAACCGGAAAAAGAGATTATGATGAAGCTATAGAATGGATAAAAGACCTCATCGGGTTGAGAATGGTGATTCCGGAAAATGCAAATATGACTGTTGCCGCCCAGTATCTGACAGACAGTATACTTTCAGGAAAACTCAATGTAACAAGGGTAAGCAACTATCACTCAAAACATATATATCCTTACATAAGTCAGGATACCGTAAAACTCTGGAAACAGTCTGTTCCCGGGATTGAACTTGTTCAAACAAGTGCAATCAGAAAACAAAACGGCTATACAACGACCCAGATGAATATTTTACATCCTGTTAAAGATAAAAGCGGTAAAATACGATATGTATGGGTTGAGCTGCAGCTGCGCAGCGAACAGCTTAATAAAATCGGTCAGATTGAACATTTGATTTATGATATTCTTGCAAAGAAAAATATAGGCAAAAATATTCCGGAACTCGAAAAATATTACGAATCAATAGGTATAGAAAAAGCAGTCTTTGAGGTCTTCGGAAATCCTAAAAAAGAAGCTGCATATACAGATTACGAAAGAGCAATGTACTCCTGGATAAGACACAACGAAAATCCGGAAACAAAGAAGCGTATATCTGTGCAAAAACCTATTTTAACGGATTTTGGACTTGGAGAATATGAGCCGTTGTTGAGTTTTGAATCTCTACAGCAAATTGATGACACTGCAAATATTTTAAAGTCAAGATACGGAAAACCCAACCTAAAAAAAGTTACACCAAAGAAATAATTAATAATAAATGGAGATAAGTATGAATAAGTTGAATGCCACTACCACAACACAGCGAATGCTAAGACCGCATATGAATAATGCAGTAATGCAGACATCTTCTCAAAAATTGGATGCGGCGCTTAAACAGTTGAGAGAAAAGTTCTCGCAGATTGTTGAAATCGGAAAATTTAAACCCATAAAAGCAGATATTGAAGAACCGATGAAAGATTCAGCAATTAAAAAAGCGTCTATTGTCATTGAACCTCTTGCTGATAAAAGAGATTTTCGCACAAGAACAATATCATTCGTTGCATATTCACCCTTTGAAGAAGGAAAAGTGCACGATGTGACTATAGCTAACGGAAATAAATTTTCTATCGAATCAGCTTTAAAAAATCCTCAGATAAAAACAGCTTTTAAAGAATTTATTAAAAAAGCTGAAATTGCATTAACCTAATAAATAAAAAATTAAAAATTTAAAAATAAAAAACGTCTGAGAAATCAGTCGTTTTTTATTATACATTTATATAGAAAAGATACGTTTAGTGAATGATTGCAAATGGCTGTACAAATGTTACCCTTTTCAAAAAGAAAAAGGAGATGTTATGTCTGCACCCGTGAATAATTCGTTATTCAGCCCTGATAAAATAATATATTGTGTTATAGGGCTTTTTGTTATTTTGATTCTTGGGTATATTTTTGCTCCGCAGACAAAATTCAGCTGCGACAGAGGCAGAAATGTCTGCATTTTATCAAAAGCAACTCCTATAATTCCGATTACAATAAGTCAAAAATATTATAAAATCGATACAATTAGTTTTGCTGCAACATATTATAAAAAAGAAATTCTTATAGATATTCCCGTCATTATTATAGAAGAAACAGAGGTAGTTCAAGTTTAGTCATTAATGTAAACGGTGCAGATGAGGTTATTTTTACATCTTCCGGAAGAATGGCGGCTTTTGAAAATATTGAAAGTCAGATAAATACATATTTACACTCATCAGACAAATTTTTAGAAGTATCAAATCCGGCGAATTCTGCTTCCTGTATTATTTTTATTCTGATTCTCGGGGTATTGGGCTTTGAGTTTTTCAGACGTATAGAAAAATACTAACTTTAATAAATTTAAAAAAATATTTTCAATAAATTTGAAAAAAAAACTTGTTATTGTATTATAAACATACAGGCTGTATCGTTATTTATTTTTTAATAACTGATATATGAAAATACGCGTAAAAAAAGGAGAGGAAATTGTCTATTGTTCTGGATAAAAAACAGTGTTTAATCGCCGGTGACGGTGAACTGCCCGTTGCTATGGCTGAGTCTGCACAAAAAAACGGTTTTGATGTTGTTGCAATTTCTCTCTCATCTGATAACAGAAACAGACTCAAAAAGTTTTGTTCAAAGGTTTATAATTTCGGACCCGGCGAGGTTCTGAAAATTAAACAAACACTTATTGATGAAAAAATTACTCAGGTAACTTTTATAGGAAAAGTACATAAAGGTTTGCTTCTAAGACGCCCAAAACTCGATATGGAAGCTATCCGCCTTATGAAAGAAGCTCAAAGGCTTAATGATGACGCTGTTATGCTTATTATAGTTGACCAGCTTGAAAAAATGGGTATAAGAGTTCTTGATCAGACAATTTTTATCAAAAACCTTATGGCGCCTCCCGGTGTGCTCGGTGTTCACGAGCCGGATGAAGAACAGGCTCTGGATGTTGAATACGGTTACTGGCTGGCTAAGGAGATGGGCAAACTCGATGTCGGACAGTCCGTTGTTATCAAAAACAAAATGATTATGGCTGTAGAAGCAATCGAAGGTACTGATAAATGCATTGAAAGAGGATGTAAACTCGGCGGCAAAGGTATTACAGTAGTTAAGGTGAGCAAACCGACTCAGGATAAACGTTTTGATATCCCTGCAATAGGGCTTAATACTCTTAAGACAATGGACAGATTCGGCGCAAAAATTCTCGCTATTGAAGCTAACGAAACTATTATTGTTGACCAGAAAAAGGTTATTGATTTTGCCAACAAAAAAGGCATAATCGTAATGGCTATTTAGGCTGAGATTTTTTTCACTGACTGCAGGCATGCAAGGGAGTTTAAGATTATGGAGAAAAAAAAGCTATTTATTGTAACAGGCGAACTCTCGGGCGATAAACATGCCTCGCTTGTTGTTGAAAATCTTTTGCAAAACCGTAATGATATAGAAATAGAAGCAATAGGCGGCGAAAATCTGAAAAAAACTGGAGTAAAGCTTTTTGTTGACCATAGCAAAGCTCATATGTCAGCAATGGGATTAACTCCTAAAATCCTGTTTGACCATCTTACTCTCGGTAAAAGGCTTGTTGATTATCTTACCAAAGAGTACAAGCCTGATTTGGTGCTGCTTATAGATTACGGCGGATTTAATCTGAATATTTCAAAATTTTTAAAAAAATCGGGGATAAAAGTATTTTATTATATTCCGCCTCAGATTTGGGCTTCGCGTAAATGGAGAATCAAAACAGTTAAGAAAAATATTGCTAAAGTTATGACGATTTTTCCGTTTGAAGCGGATATGTATAAAAAAGAGGGAATTGATGTTCAGTTTGTAGGTCATCCGCTTGTGTCGCAGATGCCGTCTGCAGCAAACAGAGATGAGGTTTTTGACAAATACGGGCTTGATAAAAATAAAAAACTTGTTTCCGTTTTTCCCGGAAGCAGAACCTTTGAGCTTCATTATCTAGCAAAAACTTTTCTCGATGCGGCAAAAATTATTAAAGAACAGTATAATGATGTACAGTTTGTGATTGCACAGGCTGATAGTTTGAATGACAAAACGTTTAAAAAATTTATAAAAGATACTGATATAAAAATTGTTAAAAATGCTAACTATGAACTGTTAAGCGTATCTGATGCATTGATGCTTGCGTCCGGGACTGTAGCTCTTGAGGCTGCTTTATACAACACTCCGATGATAATCAGCTACAAAGGTCCTTGGTTTGCTTATTTGGTGTACAGGCTTGTGAGATGTATTGACAGAGTTTGTCTGCCTAATATTATTATGGACAAGGATATTGTGCCTGAGCTTTTAATGTCGGATTCTAACCCTCATACAATTGCGGATTATATTTTAAAAATCCTGAAAGATGAAACATACAGACAAAACATGATACAGGATTTGTCGCAGGTTAAGGCAATACTATCCAAGCATGAAGCTGCAAAAGAGGTTGCTCAAATCCTGAGTGTGGAGCTGCAACAATGAACGCTGAAAGCAAAACAATTGAAGCAAAACAAATCAGCCTGTTAAAGCTGTTCTGGATATTTTTTAAGATTGGAATGGTGCTTTTTGGCGGCGGTTATGCTATTTTGCCATTTTTAAAAAGTGAAATGTGCGATAAAGAACAAATCTGCACAATGGAGGAAATAACAAACTACTATGCACTGAGCCAGTGTTTCCCTGGGCTGGTTGCAGGCAATGTATCAATGTTTACCGGATATAAAGCCAGAGGCGTTGCAGGTGCAATAGCGGCCGTAACAGGAGTTTGCCTGCCTGCATATTTAAGTATTGTTTTGATATTTTCTTTTCTGTCTGTTATTACACATTACCCGATAGTTCAAAGCATCTTTTCAGTGCTTGATATAGCTGTTTGTGTGTTGATATTCCTGACTATACTTGAGCTATGGGGTTTTTCTGTATATGACAAATTTAGCGCATTTGTTTTTGTGCTTGCGTTGTGCGCTGCGATATTTAATGTTTCACCTTTTATTATTGTTATTTCTGCAGGGCTTTTAGGATTGTTCAGACATTTTGCGTTTCCTAAAAAAGATGCACCGTGTGCTTGTTCACAGCAGTGCGGCGAAAATGATAAAGAAAAGGAGCAAGAAGATGCATAATATACTGCTCCTTGCTTTTGAATATATGAAAATAGGTGCTGTTGCAATCGGCGGCGGATATACTGTAATACCGTTTTTATATTATCTGGTTGAAAAATACAACTGGTTTAATGTCGCAGAAATAACACAGATGATAGCTGTATCTAACCTTACCCCCGGACCTATCGGGATAAATATGGCAACATTCGTCGGTGTGAAAGTCGGCGGAGTGTTCGGGTCTTTGTTTACAACCGTTGCTTTTATGATTCCGTCTGTGATAATCATTTGCAGTCTTGCAAAATTTTTAAAAAAGAATAAGGAAAACAAATATATAAACCATATCATGTACGGGTTGCGTCCTGCAGCTGTTGCGCTAATCGGTGTTGCCGGGCTTAAGATTATGAATACTACATTTTTCCATTTTGAAAAATTTAAAACTTCACACAATTTCTTCGATATAATTTCTCTAAAGGCATTGATTCTGCTTGTAATATTTAGCGCAGTCGGTCTGAAGTTAAAAAAGAATCCAATGATATTGATTGTTATGGCAATTGTATTAGGGTGTTTTATAAAAATCTAATTCTGCGTGCATCGAATTGTTTTATTTTTATAAACTTTTGTAAATTTTTTTAGATTTGAAATAAAATCTTAAATATACCTGTTGACGAGCAATTTTGTTTAATATAAGGTAATTATTACACTAGCTGGCTGTGCGCATAAATGTGTGCGCTTTTAATAAAATTAAAAAGCCCCATCACACAAGCGTACCCCGGCAGTTAACAAAGACTTACGAACAAATAATAAGTAAAGCAAAGGAAGTATAACAAATGAGTACAGCTCAAAGACAAAGAATCAGAGTTTGTTTAAAAGCATATGATCATAAGCTCATTGATGTTTCTGCAGAAAAAATTGTTGAAACAGCAAAGAGAACAGATGCTAAGGTTGCAGGTCCTATTCCTCTTCCGACAAAAAGAAGATTATATTGCGTTTTAAGATCACCTCACGTTGATAAAAAATCAAGAGAGCATTTTGAAATGCGTATTCACAAAAGAATTATCGACATCTATGACCCTACTCAACAGACAACTGAAGAGTTAAGCAGAATGGATTTACCTGCAGGTGTTGATATTGAAGTAAAATTATAAGGATGTGAAAGCTGACAGGCTTTCTTTAAATGAAAGACCTGTGGCTGCCACAAACTTTTAAGGCAGGCTTCATTAAGGGTTGTAAATCCGGAACTAATAACACATTACAATTGAATATGATTTAATGTGATCTACAGTCCGTAACAAAAAAGAGGCGGCAGGGACATCCGCCCGAAGTAAGAAGAGTAGCGCTCACAAGGAGAAAGGTAGAATATGACTACAAACGCTAAAAGCGCCCAAAAATCTGCCAGCAAAAACAGATTAGGCGTTATCGGTAAAAAATTAGGAATGACTCAAGTCTTTAATGAACATGGACTTGCAATTCCTGTAACAGTTATCAAAGTTGACCCGATGACAGTCACTCAGGTTAAAACTGTTGACTCTGACGGTTACAATGCAATTCAGGTCGGTTTTGAACCTGCTAAAGAAAAACATCTTTCTAAAGCACAAATCGGTCACTTCGCTAAAAATGGTCTTGATAACTTCAGACATTTGCAGGAATTCAGAGTAGAAAACTCATCAGAATATACAATCGGACAACAAATTGATTTGTCAGTACTTGAAAATGTTGCAAAAGTTGACGTAACAGGCAAATCAGTCGGTAAAGGTTTCCAGGGTACAGTTAAGAGATGGAACTTCTCAAGAGGACCTATGGGACACGGTTCTAAAAACCACAGAGAACCCGGTTCTATCGGTGCAGGTACTACCCCGAGCCGTGTTATCAAAGGAAAAAGAATGGCAGGAAATATGGGGAATGAAAAAGTAACCATTACTAAATTAACTGTTGTTCAAGTTGACAAAGAAAGCAACTTACTTCTTGTTAAGGGATCAGTACCAGGTCCGGAAGGCAAAATGGTTACAATAGTTCCTTCAAGAGTTAAATGGAATTAGCGAAATTTTCGCTTTTAATATATAAAACAACTCAAACATAACAAATTTAATTGAGGTTAAAGAAAAATGACAAAAGAAGTTTCAATATTAAATACAAAAGGAAGTGCAGTAGGACAAATTGCCCTTGACGAAAAAGTCTTTGGCGTTGAACCTAACCTGCATGTTATGCACTTAGCCTTAAGACGCCAGTTGAATAATGGCAGAGCAGGCACTGCATGTACAAAAACAAGAGCTGAAGTATCAGGCGGCGGAAGAAAACCCTGGAAACAAAAAGGTACCGGTCGTGCAAGAGCAGGTTCATTAAGATCACCTTTGTTTGCAGGCGGCGGCGTTATCTTTGGACCAAAACCCAGAGATTACGGTTTCTCTATGCCGTCAAAAGCTAGAAGACTCGCTCTTAAATCAGCTTTATCAGCAAGAATCGAAAATACTGTTTTGGTTAAAGATTTCTCAGAAATCAACGAACCTAAAACAAAATTGATGGCTGAAACTCTTAAAGCTCTTAAAGTTGAAGGTAAAGTTTTAATCATCGCTGATGTTAAAGCAGCAGAAAACGCTTACCTCGAATTAAGCGCAAGAAATTTACCGAATGTAAGAATTATATTACCTTCTAACCTGAACGTTAAAGACCTGTTAGAAGCAGATAACGTAATTATTACAGAAGCAGCAATAAAAGAAATTACTGAAAGGTTGTCTAAATAATGAGCAGCATGAAAAAGCAGCAATAAAAGAAATTACTGAAAGGTTGTCTAAATAATGAGCAGCATGAAAAACAATACGGAAAGATTGTACGACATCATTAAAAGACCTATCATTACTGAAAAGTCTATGGAAGCAACTTCATTGCAACAATACACTTTCGAAGTAGTTAAAGATGCAACAAAAGTTGAAATTGCTCAAGCTGTCGAACTTGCTTTCCCGGGCAGAAAAGTAAAAAAAGTAAGAACAGTTTATATGCCTTCTCACGCAAGACGTGTAGGCTATAGCGCAGGAAGAACTCAATCAGGAAAGAAAGCAATCGTTTCTATTGAGGGAGATCCGATAGAAGAATTAATCGGAGCTTAATTACCTCCGGTTGCAAGACGTAACACAATGGACATAACGGTGGCAATATAAACAGCCGATGGTTATGTAAACCCTAGAAAACAGGAGCAAAAGAAAAATGGGTATAAAAATACTTAATCCGACTTCTCCGGGACAAAGAGGAATGACAAAAAGTGATTTTGAAGAAATCACAGCGTCAAAACCCGAAAAATCCCTGTTGAAGCCAATAAGAAAAACAGCAGGAAGAAATAATACAGGTCGTATTACATGTCGTCATAAAGGCGGCGGCGTGAAAAAAGCTTACCGTGTAATCGACTTCAAACGTGAAAAATTCGGTATTCCTGCTACAGTTAAAACAATCGAATACGATCCGAACAGAAACGTAAGAATTTCATTGGTATTCTACGCTGATGGTGAAAAAAGATATATATTAACACCTCAAGGCTTGAATGTTGGTGACACAATCGTTTCTGGTCCGAATGCAGATATTATCACAGGTAATGCATTGCCGTTAGAAATGATTCCGTTAGGTACTATGGTGCATAACGTAGAAATGATTCCGGGACGTGGTGCTAAATTAGTCAGAACAGCAGGTGCTGCTGCCCAATTAATGGCTAAAGAAGGCAACTACGTAACAATCAAATTACCTAGCTCAGAAATGAGAATGATAAGAAAAGAATGCATCGCTACAGTAGGTGTTTTAGGTAATGCCGAACAGAAAAACATGAAAATCGGTAAAGCCGGACGTAAAAGATACATGGGTATCAGACCTACAGTCCGCGGTGTAACAATGAACCCTTGCGATCACCCTCACGGCGGTGGTGAAGGTAAAACAGGTCCCGGCGGACACCCGAAAACTCCATGGGGTAAACCGGCTCTTGGTTATAAAACTAGAAAATCTAACAAGCACTCTGACAAATATATTGTAAGAGGCAGAAAACGTAATAAGTAAGGAGATAATGAATGGCTCGTTCGCTAAAAAAAGGTCCATTTGTACAAGAATCACTTCAGAAGAAAATCGCTAAGATGAACGAAGCTGGAGAGAAAAAAGTAATAAAAACTTGGTCAAGAGCATCAATGATTGTACCCGATATGCTCGGACACACAATCGCTGTTCACAACGGCAAAAGCCACGTACCGGTTTATGTTACTGAACAAATGGTTGGTCATAAATTAGGTGAATTTGCACCTACAAGGTTATTCAGAGGCCATGCAGGTCAAGATAAAACAGCTAAAAGGAAGTAAATTATGCAAGAATCAGTGGCAAGACAAACTAATATAAGCATGCCGGCTCGCAAATTACGCAGAGTAATCAACGAGTTAAGAGGCAAATCTGCTTTAGAAGCAGCTAAAATCTTAAAATTTATGCCATACTTCGCAGCAAGAGTTGTTGAAAAAAACTTGGTTGCAGCAATTGCTAATGCTAATGAAAAATTCGGTGCAAATGCTGAAGACCTCAAAATTTCAGAAATCTTTGCTGATGAAAGTAAAACATATAAGAGAGGTAAACCGAGAGCTCAAGGCAGAATCTACAGAAGACTCAAAAGAACTTCTCATTTAACAGTTAAATTAGCAAGTAGTAAGAATTAAGGAGGCTGACCTTGGGACAAAAGACACATCCAAAAGGATTCAGAGTAGGTATAATCGAACCTTGGGAAAGCACATGGTACGCTAAGAGAAAAGATTATCCCGAATTCGTTAAAGAAGACGATAAATTAAGAAAATACATTAAGAAAAGACTCTATGCAGCTGGCATTTCTAAGATATTAATCGACAGAAAAGCTCAAAACCTCAACATTACAGTAGTTACTGCAAAACCCGGTATCGTTGTTGGCAGAGGCGGTCAAGGTATCGAAGAATTGAGAGCTGACATTGCAAAACTCGTTAACAGAACAGTTTCTATAGACGTAGTTGAAGTTGCAAGAACAGATGCTGATGCTCAATTGGTAGCTGAAAACATCGCTCTTCAATTGGAAAAACGTATTGCTTTCAGAAGAGCAATGAAGCAGTCTATCCAAAGAACAATGCGTTCTGGCGTTCAAGGTATCAAAATTATGGTATCAGGACGTTTGGGCGGTGCTGAAATTGCAAGAAGCGAATGGGTTAAAGAAGGCAGAATTCCTCTTCAAACTCTCAGAGCTGATGTAGACTACGGCTTTGCAGAAGCTGATACAATCATGGGTAAAATCGGCGTAAAAGTTTGGATTTTCAAAGGCAACTTAATGCCGGGCGAAAAAGCTGATATGAATATCAAATCCAAAAAAGCAGCTGCTAACCATGAAGAAAAACCTGTTGGCGGCAGAAGAAGAAAAAGAAACGCTGAAGCCGCAGCAGAATAATAGTTAATTAATACAAAACAATAATTAGGAGCGACACTAAAATGTTAATGCCCAAAAAAACTAAATATCGTAAAAAAATGAAAGGCAGAATGAAAGGTCACGAAACCAGAGGTACAAAACTCGAATTCGGTAACTTTGGTCTTATTGCCTGTGATCCTGCCTGGATAACATCAAGACAAATAGAAGCCGCTAGACGTGCGATGACTCGTAACATCAAAAGAGGCGGTAATGTTTGGATTAAAATCTTCCCGGATAAACCAATCACTGCAAAACCTGCTGAAACTCGTATGGGTAAAGGTAAAGGTAACCCTGAATACTGGGTTGCGGTAGTTAAACCGGGCAGAGTTCTCTTTGAACTAGAATTCCCTCAAAGAGATGTTGCTATCGAATCACTTAAATTGGCTGCTCAAAAGCTTCCTATCAAAGTTAAAATTATTGAAAAAGAAGCTGCTGAAGCTTAAGAAGTGAATAATTACCAATCGTAATTAAAGGAAAAAACAATGAAATTACAAGAACTTAAAGAAAAATCAATAGATGAGCTTAATACGTTGATTAACGACACTAAAAAGCAGCTTTTTGATTTAAGATTGCAAAAATCTTTGCAAAAACTCGAAAACACTGCTCAAATTCGTCAGTTAAAAACAGTTATAGCTCAGGCTAAAACGTTAATCAAAGAAAAGTCAGAGGTAAAATAAGATGCCGAAGAAAGAAAAACAAGGTGTTGTTGTAAGCAACAAAATGGACAAAACAGCTGTTATTCAAGTAGCTGAATATAATAAACACCCTAAATACCACAAAATCATCGAAACTCACAAAAAATACAAAGCACATGATGCTCAAAACGAGTGCGCAGTAGGTGATGTTGTAAGAATCGTTGAATCTAAACCAATCTCTTCAGACAAACGCTGGGTTATCTCAGAAATAGTTGAAAAGGCTAACTAGTTTAGGGGCGGGTTCTTATTTTAGGGACTTAACTGTCAAAAAAATTTTTTGACGGGATTTCTTAAACAATAGAAATAAAGGATAAGACAATGATACAAAATGAAACCAGATTAGTAGTGGCTGACAATACAGGGGCAAAAGAGCTTCTTGTTATCCGTGTTATGGGCAGTTCTAATAAAAAATATGCTCACGTGGGTGACGTAGTTGTTGCTGCTGTAAAAGATGCTACACCTAATATGGCTGTTAAAAAGTCTGATGTAGTAAAAGCAGTTATCGTTAGAACAAAAGCTGATATCAAACGTGCTGACGGTTCTGTAATCAGATTTGATGAAAACGCAGCCGTAATTATTAACAAAGACGGCAACCCGAGAGGAACTCGTGTATTCGGTCCTGTTGCCCGTGAGTTAAGAGATAAAAACTTTATGAAAATTATCTCTCTTGTCCAACCCGCCGTTGTGACGGAGCGAAAGCGAAGGAACGAACAAATCTTTGATTTGACAGGCGGATAAACAACTTAATTAAGGAAAGAACAATGAGAAAGACTAAAAAACAAATAGAACAACATGATTTGCACGTTAAAGCAGGCGACCGTGTTATCTTGATATCCGGAAAAGATAAATATGACAAAGATGCAAAAGAGCCTAAAATTGCTAACGTGAAAAAAGTGCTTAAGTCTGAAAACAAAGTTATTGTTGAAGGCTTAAACATGGTAACAAAAGCACAAAAGCCTAATCCGATGGCAGGTATCCAGGGCGGTTTGAATAAAATTGAAGCTCCTGTTGATTCTTCAAAGGTTATGCTTTATTGCATGGCTTGTGAAAGCCCGACAAAAGCCAGACACGAAATTGTAGACGGCAAAAAGGTACGTGTTTGCAAAAAATGCGGCCAACAAATTGATGACTAATTACTAAAGTATGGGTGCCTTGTTATACATAAATCTTATGTTTGTGGCATAATGAAGGTACATTCTGCGAAAAGGAAAGAAAAATGACTACATTAACTAAAGACTTAAAAGTAAGATACGAAGAAGAAGTAAAAGAATCTTTAAAATCTCAATTTGGTTACGAAAACGTTAACCAGATTCCTAAATTAAATAAAATTGTTATAAACATGGGTGTTGGCGAAGCTTGCCATAACTCAAAATTAGCTGAAACAATCGTAAAACAATTGACAAAAATTGCAGGTCAAAAAGCTGTAATTACAAAAGCAAAACAGTCGATTTCTTCTTTCAAATTGAGAGAAGGTATGCCGGTTGGTTGTATGGTTACACTCCGAGGCGAAAGAATGTACGACTTTTTGCAAAAACTCATCTGCGTAGTTTTACCCAGAATCCGTGACTTTAGAGGTATTTCTTCTAAAAGTTTTGACGGCAGAGGCAACTACACATTAGGTTTGAAAGAACAAACATTGTTCCCTGAAATTTCTTACGACGAAGTTGATGCAGTATTCGGTATGAACATTTCTATTATCACTACTGCCAAAACTGACGAAGAAGCAAGAGCTTTGCTTGCTGATTTGGGTATGCCGTTTAAGAAAAAATCACACTCATAAACATATAAAATGGGTGAGTGAAGCCGAGATATAAAGGCTTCTACAAACTAAAACGAAAAAAATCAATGCAATTTGCATAAAAAGGAGAAAATCGTGGCTAAAAAATCAATGATAGCTAAAGAAGAAAGAAGAAAATTACTCGTATCAAAGGGCAAATACCCCAGAGTAAGACTTCATAACAGATGTTCCATTTGCGGACGTCCTCACGGATATCACAGAGATTTCGGTCTTTGCAGAATCTGTTTGAGAAAAATGGCTCATGAAGGTTTGTTA
>CASFCQ010000001.1 GCA_949293185.1 uncultured bacterium | reverse complement strand
ACTTTTTACGCCTATTTTTACAATTTGTTACAAAACAATGGTTTTAAAATCGTTCATTAGTACGATTTTTAAAGATGTTCGGGCATTTTTTATTTCTTTATTATTTTTTGTCAGATTGGTAAATACGAGGTACGTCCTTAAGGAACGAACGTGACAAGATTTCATTTTTTATAAATGCTTACAGGCTCAAATAATACTCTTTTAAAAGCACAGCATCTTCTTCCATAATCGGGCTTTCACAAACAACAACACCTTTAATGTCAAATTTTTTAAATGCTTTCATCAAGTCTCTATAATTCATATCGCTTTCCTTAAGCATAAGGTGTTTTTTCTCGCCCTTTTCTCCGTACTCTATGCCTGCAATATGTGCATGAAAGTTTTCCAGTGCATAGCTGCCGATTTCATTGCCTATAGTTTCAAAAATGTTGCAAAAATCATCATAAGTGTTATATAGTCCGTTTGTTCTTGCATGCAGGTGTGAAAAATCAACACAAGGCAAAACCTGTTTAAAATCTTTTGACAGCTTTACTATTTCCTCAAGGTTTCCCCATTGTGTAGGCTTGCCTGTAGTTTCGGGACGCACCCATATTTCAATGCCTTCTTCATCAAGAGAAGAGCATATTTCTTCCATTGATTTTTCAACCTTTTTGTACACCTCATCAGGAGGCATTCCCATATAAAATGCCGCGTGGTATGTAACAGAATACGCACCGAGTTCTTTTCCCATTCTTGCCGTATCAAGAACACGTTTTATGCTGGCTTCTATTTTGTCTTCTTCTTTTGAATTAAGGTTTATATAATACGGACCATGAGCAGTCAAGACCATATTTTTTGCTGCAGAAATTTCTTTAACCATTTTTTGATTAGGCGGGCTCATCCTCACACCGTGGACAAATTCAAGTTCCATTCCGTCGAGTTTAAGCTTTTCAAGGATATCAAAAGCTTTTTCATACCCTGCACTGCCGTTACATATCGGCTGACCTGCCGTTACAAATTTAAGTGTATCCATTTATAAAAAATCCTATTAGCCTACCTGCCGAATTTTTCACCAATTCTCGGGTTAAATTTTTCTATAAAGCTTTTAGCATCTGATATCATATAAGAACCAAATTGCAAACTTTTTATATACAAAATACCGTCACCTGTTGCAACGCCTATGTCATCTTTTACTCTGCAAATTGTTCCCGGTTCTTCTTTAACCTTTTTATCAACAGCTTCTGCAGTATAAACTTTTACAAAAATCCCTCTAAAGCTTGTCATTGCAATAATAAAAGGATTCAATGCCCTTACAAAACGTTCCAGATATTGCGCATCTTTTGTCCAATCAATGTAATTGCGTAAATTTCTAGAATCTATGGACGGTGCTTTCTTGAACTCTCCCTGCGGCTGCGGCAGAGAAATAATATTTGAGTTATTTTCATACTGTTCCAAAAACTCCGCAAGCAAATCAGAACATTGATAATTCATTCTGTTGAACAATGTTCCCATAGTTTCATTCTTTTCTATAGGAACTTTTTTTTGCGCAATTATATTGCCGGTATCAAAATTTTCATCCATAAAATGCAGGGTTATTCCGGTTTCTTTTTCCCCGTTTATAAGTACATTGCTGTAAGGGTTTGCACCTCTGTATTCAGGCAAAAGCGATGGATGACAGTTTACAAAACCGTCTTTTGTTGTCCTCAAAAGTTCCGGCGGAAATTTTTTATTATAAGAACAGACAACAGCAATATTCGCATTGAGCTGTTTTATTGTATGGATAAACTCCATTTCATCCATACGGTCTTTATAAAGTATCAGAGGCAGTTTAAGACTGCTCGCAAAACTGCACATAAGTTCAAATGTGCCTTCATTTCTGTGCGGAGGGACAACTCCGACAATATTAAAACCTCGTGAAACCAAACCCGAAAGACAAATTAATGCCATGTCCGGCATGCCTATAAACAGTATTCTTTTCTGGTATTTGTTATTCAATAGCGTGTCCGTTCAATTTTTTACACATCTATTATACCATTGATTATTGTAATTAATAAAAAATGTATTATAATACTTTTTATGTTTAAACGAATTATACTGACAGTTGTTCTGATTCTTGTGGTTATGTGTCCTGTATTTGCGGATTCTCAGTATAATTTTAATGCTTTTATTGCTGACAATGCAAATCTTTTAGACACAAAAGCAGAAGACTCGATAAATACATTTTTGTGGGATTTGCAAAAAAAGACAGGCACTGATATTGCCGTTGTCACAGTGAATTCACTTGACGGTCGAAGTGTTGAAGAAACAGCTTTGAACATTGGCAGAAAATACAAGCTCGGCAAAAAAGGCGAAGATAACGGCGCTGTTGTGCTGGTTGCTCCAAACGAGCGCAAAATGAGAATAGAAATCGGCTATGGACTGGAAGGCACAATAACAGACGGCAGAGCTGGCAGAATCCGTGATGAAGATATGCTTCCGTATTTTAAAAAGGGAGATTATCAAAGCGGAATCTGGAGAGGAACTTACACGCTGGCGAGCACAATTGCAAAAGCAGAAGGTTATACTCTCAGTACAACAGGTAACATCCCCAAAGCTCCGGAAAACGACAAGTATGACGAATACTGGTTTCTTTTATTTGTAATCATATTTTTAATGTTAAGATTCGGTATCGTGCCTATTCCTCTGTATTATGGAGGCGGCTACAGAAGTTCTGGTTTTGGCGGTGGAAGTTTCGGAGGTTTTGGCGGAGGCGGCGGCTTTGGCGGCGGCGGAGCGTCAGGCAGCTGGTAATTTAACTTTTATTTTGGAGAATTTTATTAATGAAAAAAATCGATAAATTTATTCAGGACATAAAAAAGGTCTTTAATCAGAGATTAAAAAGTGTTTTTATTTACGGTTCAAAAGCCAATATTGAAACGGACAAACTCACCTCTGACATAGATATTATGGTTATTGCAGAAAACGTCACAGGCGACGACCTAAAAAAATGTGCGCCTGCTGTAAAGAAATGGATGGGAACAGGCTGCCCTTGCAGAATTTTTGATAAAGAGAAAAATCCTCTGCCGGTTTTTATGGGTGAGCGCGAATGGTTCAACTCCACAGATGTTTATGCAATGGAATATTCAGACATTAAGGACAATCACAGAATAATTTACGGTGAAAATCTTATATCCTCTATAAACATAAAAAAAGAGGATTTAAGGCTTCAATGTGAAGCAGAGATGAAAAACCTTTTAATGCGTTTTAGAAAACACTATCTTTTGTTTTCAAACAATCCAAAAGAAATTAACAATGCGCTCTTTGCCGTAACCAAAACAATAAACGCAATCTTTAAAGCTATTTTGAGATTGCAGGAGATAGAAGTTTCAAAATCCGCATACGCCAACCTGAACAAAATTTGCGAGATATTTGATGCAGACAAACAGTTTTACGAAAAACTGCTCTGTGCCAAAGAGAAACATTGCAATTTTTCAAAGTCTGAGACATACAAACTCGCGGATGAAGCGATTGTTCAGCTAGAAAAGCTTTTGGAATACATAAACAACATATAAATTAATAAAAGGAGAAAAAATGAAAAAAACAGTTTGGATTGTATTAGGAGTCTTGCTTCTGCTCATAATAATGATTGCAGGCTCGTTTATCGGTGTTTACAACAGACTCCAGCTTATGGATGAAAACGTTAATGCTCAGTGGGCGCAGGTTGACAACCAGTTAAAAAGGAGAAACGACCTTATCCCGAACCTTGTCGCTACAGTAAAAGGCTATGCCGCTCACGAAAAATCTCTGTTTACAGAGATTGCGGAATCCCGTGCAAAACTCGGCGGCGCAATGAATAAAAATGATATGAAAGCTATTGAACAAAGCAACAGCGATCTTTCCAACGCACTGTCAAGATTATTGTTGGTTGTTGAAAGGTATCCTGACCTAAAGGCTGACAAGCAGTTTATCAATCTTCAAGATGAGCTTGCAGGAACTGAAAACAGGCTTGCTGTAGCAAGAAAAGACTACAATGAAAGCGTAAAACAAATTAACGCAACTGTCAGAACTTTTCCGACTTCGATTGTTGCGGCAATGTCAGGTATAAAAGCAAGAGAATACTTTGAAACACCGGAAGCAGAAAAGAAAGCACCGGAAGTGAAGTTTTAATATCTGAGAATATTTATTTATACAAAAAAGCGGTATCAATGCCGCTTTTTTTGTATGGTGTCGCCAAGGTTACGCCCCTAGTTATATCTGATAAAACCGCCGGGTCAGTGGCAGGCATGAGTGTTTACACCGAACTTATCAGTATAATGAAAGCTCAACGCAGGAATATTACAACATGAGGCTTGCTCTGGGGTTGGAGTGTGTGTGATAACAGTTGTGTTTGTAGTAAAATGAAGTTATAAATTAGATAGGGGATAGGAATGGACATTCTTGTTATCGGAAACGGATTTGACCTTGCTCATGGATTAAAAACTGCATATAAAGATTTCTTGACTTACTGGATAGAAAAAAACAAAAAAAGAGTTGTTGGTTTTAATTACGGAACAAGTTTTTTTGACAATATATGGTTGAATCATTTTATTACCAAACAACAAGAACTGGGTAATACTTGGATTGACCTTGAAAATGAAATTTTTCAGGTTATTAAATATGTACACAATACCATTTTGGACCTATCTGATGGTGAACCACAATATATATTTCCTTTACAATTTTCTATTAAAAAAGATGTTTTACAATTTAATTTTAATAACATTAGTAATCATTTAAAACATGCTCGAGAAGGACATAGGACAGGACAGAAAAAATATATAAAATTAGAAACTAATGATTTTTCAAACTTGTATTTTTTTATTGAAAATTACCATGGACTTATCAATTTGCTATATGACCAACTCCGAACATTTACCAAAGAGTTTGGAAATTACTTGATTAATGAGGTGTGTTCTAATTTGGCTAATGAGCCTGAATATTTATTATCATTCCCAAAAGGGAAAGAATTACTGGTACTGACGTTTAATTACACTAATATTTTTGAAATCCTTTATCAGCATGACTTTAATAATGTTGATTCAAATTTCCCTATTATTAAGACTTTTTATATACATGGCGAAGTAAATAATAATGATAAATGCAATTTAGTTTTAGGTACACATAGTTTTAGTAATACGACTATTCCAGTAGATTTCAACGTATTTAAAAAACATAATCAGAGACATAAATTTGGGACTATTGAAGCATATCAAAATTTTATTGAGAAACTAAGTAAAATAGGTATTGCAACATTCCATGTAATTGGACATTCACTTGATAAAACTGACCATAATATTCTAAAGCATGTTTTTCTTGCTAATAAGAATGCCGTTATAAATATTTATTATCATGATGAAGAAGCTCAAGAAAGGTTAATAAATAATATTACAGATATAATAGGAGAAGAAGAGGTAATGTCTAAAGTAAGACTTATATATCAGCATGATGAGAAACGAGGATTACTGAGAAAGACAAAGAGTTTAGTTCAATCAGCCTCTTAATATCAATTGTATAAATAAAAATTATTATACACTCTTGTTTTACTCTCTCATTTCTCTTTATTATCAACGCATTATACGACATCAGCCATTACGTGAATATGAAATTTTACCCCTAAATAACCTTAAAATTTTACAGCCCCATATCTTAACATAAGACCTATATAGATAATGTTCATGCTATAATCCATTTATGACAGAGAAGTATCTTGATGGAATTATCAGAAAGTTTAAGACCGGTAAGACTACAGAACACAGCTTTAGGGGTGACTTACAGGACTTTGTTGAAAGAACCGTTGTAGGTGTTCAGGCTATCAATGAACCGACAAGACAGAAATGCGGTGCTCCTGATTATATAATACAGAAAAAGAACATCCCTATAGGATACATTGAAGCTAAGGACATTGATAAGAACCTTGATATGGTTGAAAAGTCCGAACAGCTCGACAGATACAGAGCAAGCCTCGATAACCTGATACTTACCAATTATCTTGAATTTCGTTTCTTTGTGAATGGTGAGCACGTTGATACAGTTAAGGTTGCTGATATTGTAAACGGCAAGATAAAAGTGTATGAAAAAGAGTATCAGAAACTGATTGACCATATCCGCAATTTCTGTGATTATCAGGGACAGACTATTAAATCACCTAAACAGCTTGCAAACCTTATGGCACAAAAGGCGGTTATGATAAGAGATGTTATTATAAACGCTCTTGAATGTGATTGTGCAGGCTCTTTAGCAAGCCAGAGAAATGCTTTTAAACAAATCCTGTTACACGATTTAACCGACCATACCTTTGCCGATATGTACGCTCAAACGATAGCATACGGATTATTTGTTGCAAGACTGAATGATACTACACTTGATGACTTCACAAGACAGGAAGCAAGAGAACTTGTATCTAAGAACAATCCGTTTCTCAGGCAGTTGTTTGACTACATTTCCGGTGCAAACCTTGATGATAACCTTGTCTGGATTGTTGATGATTTGGTTGAAATTTTTAGAGCGGTTGACCTGAATAAACTGCTGAGGAACTACGGCAGAACCACACAGATGTCTGACCCGTTTCTGCATTTCTATGAAACATTCCTTGAAAGTTATGATAAGGTAAACAAGGAAAAGAGAGGCGTATATTATACACCTCAGCCCGTAGTAAAGTTTATTGTTTCAGCGGTGGACAGTATTTTGAAAACGGAATTTAACCTGTCTCATGGTCTGGCTGATGATAAGACTATAAAACATACCCGAACTCTTTATTATGAGAAAAAGAAGAAGAAAGTTAAAGGTGAAACAGTATATGAAGATGTACCCGTTACAACAGATGAGAATGTGTACAAAGTGCAAATCCTTGACCCTGCAACGGGTACGGGAACATTCTTGGCGGAAACAATCCGTAAGATATATTCCTATTTCGTAAACCAGCAGGGGATATGGTCTCAGTATGTTGATAATGCTTTGATACCACGATTGAACGGCTTTGAAATCATGATGACTCCGTATGTAATGTGTCATCTTAAACTTGACCTGTTATTGCAGGAAACTGGCTATACAACAACCAAACAGACAAACAGGTTTAATGTGTATCTGACAAATGCTCTGGAGAAAGATGAAACAACAAAATACCCGTTGTTTGACTGGTTATCGGAAGAAGCACGCTATGCAGGCATGATAAAGTCTGAAAAGCCTATTATGGTGGTGCTGGGCAATCCGCCTTACAGCGTCAGCAGCTGCAACAAGAATGACTACATAGATGAACTTATGGAAGTCTATAAACAGGATTTAAACGAAAGAAATATACAACCTCTTTCTGATGATTACATCAAGTTTATCCGTATGGGTGAAAGTTTTATTGAGAAAAATAATGAGGGTGTACTTGCTTACATTTCAAACAACAGTTTCTTAGACGGTGTAATCCATAGACAGATGAGAAAACACCTTATGCAAACGTTTGATAAAATCTACATCCTAGACCTGCATGGCAATGCTAAGAAAAAGGAAATATCACCTGACGGCTCCAAAGATGAGAATGTGTTTAATATCCAGCAGGGTGTAAGTATAAATATTTTTGTTAAAACAGGCAAGAAAAACCCTGATGAATTGGCAAAAGTTTATCACACAGAGTTGTTCGGTGAAAGAGATAAGAAATACGAATACTTGAACGGAAATGACCTTTCAACAGCAGGCTATAAAGAATTGACGCCGACAGAGCCGTATTATTTCTTTGTGCCTAAAGATTTCAGCGTACAAGAAGAATATGATAAAGGGTTTAAAATTGATGAGATGATGTTAATTTCTTCAAGCGGTATTACAACACATCATGACAATGAATTAGTCTCTTTTCATATGTTTAACACTCCATACAACTACAAATATCTATATCGCCCATTTGATACAAGATATATAGATTATGACCTAACAAAAGTAGAGCGTGCAAGATATACAGTAATGAAGCATTTATTGAGTCATAATAATATTTCCTTGATAACAACAAGACAATATGCCGAGGATACATTGTTCAATCATGTATATGTAAGTTCTAATATAGTAGATAGAAGAATAACATTAAGTAATAAAGGTGCAGCTAATATCTTTCCGTTATACATATATGAAGAAGACTCAAACCAGACCTCATTCTTTACACAAAACCGTAAGCCTAACCTGAATATGGATATTGTGAGAGAACTGGAACAGAAACTGGGCTTAACCTTTACACCCGAAAAAGAAGATACAACAGGAACTTTTGCTCCGATAGATATACTGGATTATATTTACGGAGTCTTGCATTCCAACAAGTACAGAAACAAATACAAAGAATTCTTAAAGATTGATTTTCCACGCATTCCGTACCCAGAGAACGCTGACTATTTCTTTAAAGTTGCTCAACTTGGCAAGCAACTTAGAGAAATACACCTGCTTGAGTCACCTGTAGTGAATGAATTTATAACGTCATATCCTGTAGGCGGTGATAATGAGGTTGTTAAACCTGAATACAAAGACAACAAGGTGTATATCAACAAGACTCAGTATTTTGATAACGTGCCTGAAATTGCTTGGAACTTCTATATAGGCGGTTATCAGCCAGCACAAAAATGGCTCAAAGACCGCAAAGGCAGAATACTGAGCTATGAAGATGTAATACACTACCAGAAAATCATTAAAGCCCTCTTTGAAACCCACACCCTCATGCAACAGATTGATGGAATTATTGAGGTATAGCTTGAACCTCTACAGTTAGCAAGCATAAAAAAGACTCCTTACGGAGTCTTATATATGGTGTCGACGGCGGGACTTGTGTCTTGAATTTTACTGTCTCTCGGGCAAGTAATTTGCTTCACTTTGTTGTCGCAAATTTTGCCCTCACATTCTCGAGTTCGCTCGCTTTGCTCAACTACACTCTTACGTAAAATTCGCAACCCGCTAAAAAGCGTTTCCAGTCCTTACCGTACACATTATAAAAATAAAAGTGGCATAAAGCCACTTTATTTTTATGGTGTCGACGGCGGGACTTGAACCCGCACGGGTTTCCCCACACGCCCCTCAAACGTGCGCGTATACCGATTCCGCCACGTCGACTTATATATTCAATTTTCAATTGCCGCGTATACCTCCCCCTCTCACAAAAACGATACTCAATCGTTTTTGTTCGGCAGAGTGCCACGTCGACTTATATTTATATTTTCAACAAAAACTATATTATCACAAACATAATTTTTGTAAAAATCTTCTTTGTTGGAACTTATATAACAAATTTCACTATAAATTTTCAAAACTACGTCATACTGAGCGTTAGCGAAGTATCTAAATACCAAAAAGATTCTTCGGGCTAAAGCCCTCAGAATGACTAAATTGTATCCTGTTGATTTGCTATGTAAATCTCTATATTTTAAAACTTGCCGATGAAGGGACTCGTCCTGCAATGTAGGCGAATTTATGAGCCGTACAGTGCAGGATACTCGAACGGGTAAACCACCTTTGTTCCTTTGGAACAACCGGGGTGAAGAGTCCAAGTATCTGACCTTCTTTGTTTTAAAACTTGCCGATGAAGGGACTCGAACCCCCATGAGTTTCCTCGCACGCACCTGAAGCGTGTGCGTCTACCATTTCGCCACATCGGCAAAGTCCAATTTTAGTTTTTCAAAGTTCAATCATTGCGCCTCAATGGCGAAGGTACTCACTTTCGTTCGTACGCCTCTCGAAAAACGATACTTAATCGTTTTTCTCGGCAGAGTGCCACATCGGCAAAGTCATTTTTTTATTAACTCAATGTACGATTTTTGAAGCTTTTTACAGAATCAAGTATATCTATAATAAAATCAATTATTCTCTACGTCAATAAAAATTTCATGCTATTCTATAAATATGATTGAACTTCTGATTTTATACAGCTTACAAAAACGTGAACGTACAGTTTATTCATTGCGTTCCGATATTATAGAAAAATTCGGATACTTTACTAAACCCAGCATTGGAACTATTTATCCTGCACTTAAACGACTGTTGCAGGCAAATATTGTAACAATGAGAAATAACTACTCACAGGGCGGTAAAAAATCGACCTACTACAGTCTCGCAATGCATTGGACTAAAAAATTTCAGGACTTGTTCTTTACTCCGCTGAGTGATAACCCGACCCAATTTTTTACTGAAGTACAATCACGTATAGCTGTTATGTCGCTGTTAGATGACGAGCTTAAACAAACTTTTATAAATGATATTTCAATCAAACTTGAATCTTTTTTGCTTGATTTGCAAAATGCAATGGACGATGAATATATTACATATGATAAATACCAGCTTGCTCTTTTGAAAAAAAACATACAGGATGTAGAAAACTTTAAAGCACTTGTAAAAACTCTTGAGGAGAATAATTGATGAGCGCAGTCATATCAGAGGTTCTTAATGATTCTATAGCACAGGAGCTGGAGCTGCAAAAAGGCGATAAAATAATTTCTATTAACGGTGAAAAACCTCAAGATATGATTGATTACCGTTACATGATGTGTTGTGAAGATGTAGAAATAGAAATTGAACACACTAATGGAGGTATAGAAATCTTTGAAATAGAAAAAGACTTTGATGACGATCTTGGAATAGTCTTTGAATCAGCTGTGTTTGACAGAATAAAGCCCTGCACCAATCATTGTATTTTTTGCTTTGTTGACCAGCAGCCCTCAGGCTTAAGAGAATCTTTATACATAAAAGATGATGATTACAGGCTCTCATACTTGCAGGGCACATATGTAACACTGACAAACCTCACACAAAAAGACAGGGAACGCATAGAAAAACTGCATTTAGGTCCATTGTATGTATCTGTACATACAACAAACCCTCAACTCAGGGCAAAAATGCTTACAAACCCTAAAGCGGCAAACATTCTTGAAGATTTAAAATGGCTTAAAAAAGCCGACATACCTATACATGCCCAGATTGTACTATGCCCGGGATATAATGACGGTGAGGAGCTTGAACGAACATTAAATGATTTTGTTAAGTTTAAATCTATCATTCAATCTGTAGCAATAGTTCCCGTTGGAATTACCAAATTTCACAAAAATAATCTTCAAACATTAACAAAAGAAAATGCACTACATGTAATTAAACTGGTTGAAAACTTTAATACAAAAGTAAAAAAGCATCTTGCTATGGCAAGTGATGAATTTTTCTTAAAAGCTGATTATCCAATTCCTGATAAAAAATATTACGGCAGCTTTTCACAGCTGGAAGACGGGGTCGGGGCATTAAGGCTTTTGATGGATGATTTTGATAAACGGAAGAAAAAACTTCCAATAAAATTAAAAACCCCGCTAGAGCTGACATTTGCAGTTGCAAAAAGTTCCGTAAAAATCTTTAACAAGATTTCTAGCACATTAAACAGCATAGAAAATTGCAATTGTGAAATTGCAGAGCTTAAAAATGAATTTTTCGGCGACAATGTAACTGTTGCAGGTCTTATCACCGGTCAGGATTTAATCAGTCAATTAAAAGACAAAAACATCAAAAAACTAGTTATTCCATCTATAATGCTGCGTCCGTTCAATAATGATTTTTTAGACAACACAACTGTTGCACAGGTTGAAAAGGAACTAAACTGTAAAGTAATTATAATAAAAGATATTTATTCAACAAAAGAAATATTTCAAATCTTGTGCAGCTGTAACAAGTAAAACAGTCTGCATGTTAAACTATTATAACTTGTGAAAATTTTTTGCAGCCGGATTTCGTTCACTTTGTTCACTACATCCGTCCGTTCACTATTTACAGACATCTGTTTATTTTAGAAAACTGAATGTTAGTTTCGTGAAGCCATTTTTCAGGCTTCGCCGCAGCTCAGCCGAAAAAGAAGGCAAATCCGCTTCTTGGATTATTGGCGCTCTCAAGGTTTAGCATTCCGTTCCGAATTTTTATTCTAAAAATTCTACACTTCATTAACCTTGTTCACATGGCTGTTCGCTCGTCTGTTTCACAGACTCGACTCCACTGCCGCTCAAAATCCGTTTCTTGGATTTTGACGTTTCGGGCGGAGTAACGTCCGCCCTTCACAAGGGCGCTCTCTTCGATACGCGCCCGTCAAAATCCGCAAAAAAAAGCTGTTGAATTATAGTCCAACAGCACAGTCTAAACAGGGATGATAAAATAAACTTTAGTTAACACCGGTACTGGGCAAAGTTCCAATACCCGATGTGCGTTTATGCAAAACTTCTGCGAGTTCATCATAAGAATCAATATATGTTAATGATTTATCATTCATCATTCTCAGTGTTTTTTGCTCTAAGGTAGAGTTAGTTATAATAGTCTGGATAGGAAAATACTCGGAGAATTGTTCAATCACTGATGCAATCACAAAATTATACATATTGGCATCGATTATTACGTAAGAGATTCCTGCAATTTCAAGATATCTTTGAGCAGAATCGCACTCAGTTACAGAAAAAATATGTTTTTCTGCAATACCAGCTTCTATACATTTTTCTGTAATTTCAGCAATAGTATTCAAATCTTCCTGTATTATAAGTACACTTGTTTTGCTAATCATTTCTTTCTAAAACCTCTTACATTAATGTTATCGAAATTTAACAAGATATCTTTACAACTTTAGTTGTAATATCATCTAAATGGAGTAGAAGATAATACCTTTGTGTCCTATTGTTTCTTGGGATAAGGCTTTATACAATGCAATCATGAAACAAAAAATTGTAATTATAGGCGGAGTTGCAGCTGGACCTAAAATAACAGCAAAATTGCTCAGAACAAAAGACTTTGACTGCACAATTGACTTATACACTGACGAAAATCTTATCTCTTATTCTGCATGCGGTTTACCTTACTATATAGAAGGACTTATACAAGATTCAAAAAAATTGATAGTAAGGCGTCCGGAACAATTTGAACAGCAGGGAGCAAATATTCATCTTAATCAAAAATGCACAAAGATTCTTCCGGAGGAACATAAAATTATTGTACAAAACACCATCACCGGAGAATCCCAAATAGTTGAGTATGACAAATTAGCCATTACAACAGGTGCCAGACCTATTATTCCATCCATTCCCAACATAGGTCTAAAAAATATTTTTACAATACGCACACTTCAAGACGGCATAAATATTAGAAAAAAAATGCTTGAATCACAACATGCCGTTATTCTGGGCGGAGGATATATAGGAATTGAACTTTTAGAAGCATTTCACGCTAACAAAGTCCATACCGTCATGATAGAACGAGAAAATCATATTCTATCAATTTTTGACCCTGAAATCAGCGACATGATTGCAAATCAAATAACACAAATGGGCGAAGGGCTTATTGAAATAATAACATCCGATGCAATAACCGCTTTTGAAGGCAATGACAGTGTAGAAAAAGTCATCACAAAAAGCGGCAGAATAATAGAAACAGATATGGTGATAATTGCAGCAGGTATAAGACCCAATACAGAAATTGCCGCAGATGCAGGCATTGAACTAGGAGTAAGTAATGCAATAAGAGTCAATAACAGGATGCAAACCTCTAAAAAAGACATTTATGCAGCAGGGGACTGCACTGAGAATTTTCACCTTGTGTCAAGAAACTATACCTGGATTCCGCTGGGTTCAACAGCCAACAAACAGGGACGCTGTGCAGCAATCAACATATCAGGAAAATACGATGCATTCCCTGGGGTTTTAGGTTCTGCAGTAACAAGATTCGGAAAGCTTTCTATATCTTTAACAGGTTTGAGCGAGACCGAAGCAAAAAAATTCGGTTTTGATGTAATAACTTCCACTATGACCAAAAAAGATAAAGCAGGTTATATGCCTAATGCCGAAGATATTACTTTAAAACTTGTTGTAGACAAAAGGCTAAAAAAAATTCTTGGCGCGCAGGCTTTCGGCGGAGGAGATGCAGACAAACGTATCAATACAGTTGCATCAGCTATCTTGGCAGAACAAACGGTAGATGAATTTTTGCATCTTGATATGACTTATGCACCGCCTTTTTCCACTGCTGTTGACCCACTGTTATCTGCCGCGCTGCTGATTAACAATCAAATCTACAAATAAAAAAACTGGCGCATTGTGCGTCAGTTTTTTGTAAATCCCCAAATCCAGTATTGCCTAATTATTATTTTAGTTTTTCTCTATTAGTCTAGTTTGCTTATTTTATATTTCCCGATTAGTCTAGTTTAGCCGTTGTTTTAATTATCCCCAAATTTAATAGCCGTTTGATAGCCTTTGTTAATCTTAGTCAAGCAGTGCTTCTAAGATGTTAGCATTTTTTGTTGCCAGTGAATTTTCTCTTACTTTTTGTTTGTGAATATATGTTCTGAGTGCTTCACGGATAAGTTCGCTTCTTGTACGATTTTCTGTTTCTGCTACTCCATCGATTTTGTTTAAAAATTCTTCGGGCATTGAAATTAAAACTCTTGCCATATTTTATTCCTCCAATATGTTATGTAATCTCTTATGTGGTTTAGGTTTTGGATTGTTTAATCCTTACTCTTATATAAAGTATTTTTGAAATAAAATATTGCTAAAATTTATCTACAAAATATATACAAACTCTCAAAATAGCGCTATAGTGCCATTTTTCATCTTAACAAAACTTAATATTCGTACAAAGAGAATTAATGTGCTGCATTAGCTGCGGGCAACAAAAACCTGAAATATATATAAGCTGAGCTTAATAAAAGAGATACAAAAGTTATACCCGCCCCGTATTTTAAATATTTCATAAATGAAATCGGTTTTCCATATGCAGCTGCTGTTTCAGAAACTATCACGTTTGCTGCAGCACCGATAATCGTCATGTTTCCGCCCAGACACGCGCCCAAAGAAAGACACCACCAGAGAGGGTGGGCATATGCCGCGCCTTCAACAAGTTGTATTTGATATATCATAGGCGCCATTGTTGCAGTGTAAGGAATATTATCAACAACACCTGACAAAATACCTGATGCCCATAAAATTAACATAGCTGCAGCCGATTCATTTCCGTTTGTTACATCAAGAATCCATTTTGCCATTATTGAAATACCGCCTGCAGCTTCAAAACCGCCAATGATTATGAACAATCCGATAAAGAAAAATATTGTATTCCATTCAATACCTTCCAGTATTTCTTTAGGTTCTTCAAAAATCATCAAAAAGCTTGCTCCAGCCAGAGCTATAACATAAGATTCCAGATGTATTACATCATGCAAAATAAACCCAAGAATAACTAACAACAATGTAACAGAAGAACGAATTGCCAATGATTTGTCTGTTATTGTATGTGAATTATCCAGTTCTGCAACCGCCTCCATTTTCTCTTTTGTTGCAACTAGGTCTTTTTTAAAACATAACCACAAAATAAACATCGTTACCGCAAAGATTAAACAAACAATATCAGTCAGTTCAAGCAAAAATGTCATAAATGTAAAACCTGCTTTGCTGCCAATAATAATATTAGGCGGATCACCTATGAGGGTAGCTGTACCGCCGATGTTTGAGGCTAAAATTTCCGTTATCAAATATGGTATCGGGTTTATATCAAGCTTTTTAGCTATCAAAAATGTGACGGGAACAACCAGTATAACAGTTGTAACATTATCTAAAAATGCGGATGCAAAAGCTGTAAAACATCCTAAAGTAATTAATATTTTAGTAGGATGACCTTTGGTCTTTTTTAAAAGAGCATTGGCTATCCAGGTAAAAATACCGCTTTTGCTGGCAATACCAACAATAATCATCATACTTATCAAAAGAAAAATTACGTTAAAATCAACAAAATTTATAAAATAATGCGGATCTATTGCATCGTGACCTTTTGATTGAGCTAAAAGCCCTAATATAAGAGTCAGTGCTGCACCTAACATAGCGACTGTTACTTTAGATATTTTTTCCCACGCTATAAAAATGTAAGCAACAATCAAAATTGTTGTAGAGAACCCTAAAGCGTTATTTTGTATATAATTTGCAATTGCTTCCATACTTCCTCCCGATAATTATTTACTAATTTTACCATAAATAATCATCCATACATTATTAAGCAAAATAGCAGGTTAAAAATTGTCATCTGCCACAAGACCGATTCCATTAATAAAGAACTATTGATTATTTTAAAGCAACATAAGAGACAAACTTAGACAAATCCCCCCGCCATTCATTGTTATATTTTTCTATAACCGTATCTGCAGGAGTAACGCCCATATCCGTATATACTTTTAAAGGCTCAAGATATTTTTCTTCGCCATTAGCATAGGTTTTAAGACTTTGATATGAAATATCAACAATATCTTTTACAATATCTTTAAGCGCATAGCCTTTGATTTTCATTTCCAACCCACAGCGAGGAGTTTTATGTCTGATATATTCACAATCAAAATAAGTAAAGCTTTTTAAAATATCAGACGCAGCTTCCATTGCTGAATCATTGTATAACAATCCTTTCCACAGAGCCGGCACAGAACATATCAAATCCTCCCGCTGATTATCGTGGTTTCTTATCTCAATATAAGACTTAAATCTTACATCCGGAAAATAAAGACTCAGGTGGGTTTCCCAATCATCTTTTTGAGCAGCAAATCCCTCATACCCCTGTTTCATAAATTGTCTGAAGGTTAAATTTTCAACTTTTAGCGCTGTTTTAACCCCATTAATCATACGTTCAATAAAAATCATCGGCACATCAAGAAGAATCTGCGCATACTCTTCAAACGAAAACTCATTAGAAAAAACTTTTGGACTGACCAGACCGCAGCGGTCATTGTCTGTTTCAAGCCAGCTTGCTGCACGGTTTGATTTATATTTTGTTAATCTTCCGTTTCTTATAGGAGAATTTGAAAATGCCGCACTAATAAAAGGCGACAGCTTTAGAGCAAATGCAAATTTTTTCATTGCATCCTCTTCGCTGCTGTAATCAAAACTTGCTTGGATACCGGCAGTTTCTCTCATCATGACAAGAGGTTTTTTGGCTACTGCGGGAAGGTACTTTGTCATATATTCATAACGTTTTTTAGGAATAATATTAATATTTCTGTAAGTTGAAACAGGCTGTATGCCGCAGCCCAGCCACAAAACCCCGAGTTCTTGCGCCAGTTGTGCACTTACTTTATTATAATTTTTCAAAATTTTAGAAATATTATCCAGGCTGTCCATAGGGAGCAGGCTCAACTCTGTTTGAGAACCCGGTTCGAGAGTAATAACTCCGTTATCTGAGACAAGCCCTAGCAGAGAATTGTCTTCATAAAGTCCATTGCTCCACTGTTGTTGATGTTTTTTTAAAGAATTTAAAAACATTACAATCTGCGGATATGCTGCAGCTTTGAAATTATTTTTACATACCGGCAGTTTTTCAAACTCGACCCCGACACGTTTTTGCGCAATAACATCGGGCGTTTTGCAGCCGGAATAAAATATTTCGGTAAGCTGTTTTTCGTCAGAAAGAATATTTTCTTCAATATTTATTAAAGAGTGTTTCAGCATAAAGATGCAGGTACTTTTCCTTGTTTAAGTTCAATAAGTTCTATCAGTTTATCCATCAATACATCCTGGAATTTTTCGCCGTTGTGTGCATTGATTTCCCTGATAAAGTAACAGGGGCTTGTTACATTAATTTCCATAATTTTGCCGTCAGCAACATCAAGCCCTACCATATACAGTTCAACTGAATTAAGATATTTGGCAACCTCCTGTGCCATTTTCTTTTCTTCTTCGGTAAGTTTTGAAGTTTCAAAATATTTGTCTGAGTGGATACTGAATTTAAAATCATCCTTGCCTGGAAGTTTTGTTATACACTCATCAAAAACATGTTCCCCGAGAATCAAAATTCTTTTATCTCCGTGAACAGCTCCTTCAAGGTACTCCTGCACCATAACCATTGTTTTGCCTTCATTAGTAAGGTTTCTAATTATTGCATTAATGTTGCGTTCTTCCGTATCAAGATAATACACACCGCTGCCAAAGCATCTGTTTAACGGTTTTATGATTGCTTTTTTATGTTCGCGTACAAAACTTTTTATTTTGTCCGCATCAGCTGTAACAATATTTTGAGGCGCATAGCGATTGAAATAATTCAGATGGAATTTTTCGTTAAAGTTTTTAACAGCTACAGGATTATTTATCATCACTGTTCGTTCCGTATCAACATAATCAAACACGTGGCACGCATTTATATAATCAATATCAACAGGCGGATCCGGACGGAAGAATACCACATCAAAGTGTTCTATAATATACTCTTTTGGCTCTTCTTTTTTGTAAAAAATATTGTTATCTTTAACATAAGCCTGCCAGCAGATTGTTTTAGCATATTCATTTTCTGTAAACAGTTTGTTTTTTACAGTAACAAATACTTCAAAATCCCTTTGTAATAATTCTTTTATTAACCAAAAATTTGTGACTAAATCATTAAACTCAAAATATTTGAGTTCCAGATTATCTATAACAAATAAAACAGTTTGTTGTAATTGAGTCATAGTTTGTGCTCCCCGTTTACAATAAACTATACCAATTAAAGTAAAAAAAACAATGATATGTTATGATTAACCTGTACGGTTATTTACAAATTAAAGGAGAAAATATGAAAATCTTACACGCTATGATAAGGGTAAAAGATATTGATACATCAATGAAATTTTATACAGAGCTTTTGGGCTTAAAAAAGACTCACGAAATAAAATTAGACGATTCCATACTCCACTTTTTAAAAGGCGAAGATAGCGATTTTGAAATAGAATTGACCCAAAACTTTGAAATTCCTGATAACGGTTACACAAACGGAAATGCTTTCGGACATTTTGCCGTAGAAACAAAAGACATGGATGAGTTTGACAAAAAGTTTAGAGCTTTAGGAGGCGAATATCTTTACGAACCGTTTATTATGGAAGAAGCACAGTCAAAAATAGCTTTTATCAAAGACCCTGACGGCAACGAAATTGAAATTATTCAAAAGTTATAAATTCACATAAAATGTAGAATAAATTTTTACCAGACGGATAATTAGCCATCTGGTTCTCTTTTTAAATAAAAAAGCCGGATATTTTACCGGCTTTTTAGATTTGGAAATCCATCCAAATCTCCTCCCAAAAATTTTTCTCAACAATTTATTTATTGATATTATTAAACCATTGAAAGTGTTATTTGTACAGCATTTTGATTATTTTAAAAAGTAACGATTTATTTACAATCATGTACATCCGCTCTACATCATGGTTTTCATGATTTTGTCTCATGTAACATTTGTTAATATATCAGGGTTTTATAGTATAAAAATTACACTTAATCCATTTAACATTTAATAATGCTATCAATTTTTAATGGTTCTAATATAACTATTTTTTTATTTAAATATAAAAGTTTCGTCAATTTATCGATGCTCAAATGTTGTGGCTGAATAAAAACGGTATCTATTGAATTATCTTTTTCAATAGCATCTAAAAAATCTTTAAACGATTTATTAAAAACTTTTTTTATTTTGTATTTTTCTATCTTTGAACCAAGAAAAATTACAGCATTTTTTTGTGATTCTGTCACAACAATTCCTCTTAACTCGAACTATTTGTCTGTTATTTTACATCAACAATAACATTAAACTCTTTATATGACAAATAGTTCTATAAAGTTAATTGGTGAAAACATAAGAAAATACAGAAAATTAAAAGATTATTCACAAGAAAAGCTTAGTGAATTAGTTAATGTTACACCTGATTATATTTCTTTAATAGAACTAAGCAAAAGGATTCCAAGCCTAAAACGATTATACAAAATAGCAGAAATTTTAGAAATTGAACCATATAAACTTTTGAAACCTTAAGTTTTATAATTTTTTGTTGAGTCGCAAAAAAGAGAAAGAAATGAACAACCAAAAAACTAAACCTATAATTTATGTTTTCTAAACAGTTGGTTTCTATAAACAAATATTTTTTTCTTTACGTAACTTCTAAGTTCTTATTTTTTTACTTTATAAATTTTAAATTCAGAAGGCTGCAATTCTCCAAAATGCAGGCTGTTTTCGGGTTTTGAGAACTTAACTTCTTCAAATATACCGCCGCCGATTTTTTCAGTGTCTTTATAAACATATTCTGCAACTATAGAATAATCGCATGGCATTTGTACCGTTTTGTCATAAACCTTTTGCCCTTCTTTTATATAAGTGTTGGAAAACCCGTCATCATGATTTTCTGTTACCTTTTCAGTAGGAGCATTATAGTTTGCAACAACAAGCAATGATTCTTTAAGCGGATCTTTTGAAACCAGCCAGCACACAAACCCGTCGTCATCCTGATTAACAATTTCAGCTTCGCCTTCTCTTGTTAAAACATTTTTCAAAGCAAAATCATTGATTGCATTGAATTTGTTAAAGAATTTGTAATTTTTGGTTCTGGGCATAGAAATTTCAGAGCCTATAACGCTTTCAATACCTGTTTTGGTGAAGGATTCATCACCGTCAATAAACATAACAGGTCTTTGAGCGTTTCTGCCTCCGGGTAAAAATTTGTACTTAAACCATTTAAACAACGCGCCGTCTTCGCCTAACTGACCGGGATACTGGTCGATTGCTCTGAATTCGCCGTCTTGATTGTTATAGCTTTTTAAGATTGAAAGATTGCCGTATGTTGTATCCGGATTCGCTATATTAAACTGCTCAAGCTCCTGATTATCCGAAACAATTGCCTGAGGATTTTTAGAAAATTGTGAAATTATATCATTACCCCACAATACATCAAATGCCATATCTTCGTGATATTCTTTATAATACTTATCCCAAAGCATATATTCAGCAAGTGTAGCAAAGTGAGGAACTGTTTCTTTAAGTTCTTTATTTGCTCTTCCCAAAACTGCACGAGGAGCACGGTAGCTGATAGGTGTAGCATCTTTTTCGGAAACTTCATCAACAATATGGTCAATATGGTCAACCCTAAACCCGTCAAAATTGTAGTCTTTTTGCAATTTTTTAAGGTATTCAATATACAAATCAATAACAGGTTTGTTATATTCACCTGATTCAAGATAAACAAAATAATATGGAGTCTGGCAGTCAAGGTTGGCAAAATGTGAAACATCTGCGCCTTTAAAATCAAAATGTTTGAATACGGGATAATCTCCTGTTTCCGACATTTTATCAAATACCGGAGTTCCTGCAGAGCACCAAGCACCGCCCGGAGCAGGCCAAAAGTTTTCTTTTATCAGTGCTTGTATTGTTTCCCCCTGTTTTGTTATATCATCTTCTTTTAGTTTTTCAGAAGGTTTAAAACCGTTGAGTTCCGCAATTATATCTTTTATTCTTGTATGAAGTTCTATTTGATTGTTACGTTTTGTCATTTCATCAGAAAATTCTTTTTTCTTCGGCGCAACAATTTCATCGAATCTGTTATAAATGGTCTGGTAATGCTCGGATAAATCGTTTGAACCTTTTTTTAGAGTGGATTTATAAATATCCCTTACAATTTCGGCATCTTCTTTATCAAATTCGTCTTTTACCGTATCAAAAGCTTTATCAACTTCTTTTTCAATTTTTCCAATCAATGCATTAATATCGTACCAGCGGGCAATGGAAGGATTTGCCAGCACCATCTTGGAGAATCTGCCTGTTTGGGGTAATACGTCATAAATTACGCAGTGACCTGCCAACTGAGCCAGTTTTATAAACAGCTGAACCTGCTGTTTTGTATTCAGCCCAATATTTTTAGTGATTTTTTTATCTTCCAGCAGCGGACTTACATCACTGCTTACAGGCAAATATGCACAACCAAACTCTCTGGGATGAAAGGGTATAAGGTATATTGTTGTACCCAAAACTCCTTTATCAGGCAAACCGGCAGGCAAAATAAGAACCTGTCTGAGCCAGTCTATAAGTTTACCGGTTTCTTGAGTGTTATTACCGTTGCCAAGACCTGCCAGATTGATTAATTTTATATTATGTTGTTCTTTTTTCAGCCAGTTTCCGTTTCTGTAATCAGCTCTTTGAGCAGGAGAAATTTCGTTGTTTTCAAACAGGAAAGCATCTTCCTGCGCAGAAAAAACTCCGTTTTGTTTCCATTTTATTTCCAATCCGTACAAAATTTCCGCAGGAGAAAGTTCTTCTAAAGCTTTAACGTAAGGATAGGGAAGATAGCCGTTTTTTTCTATAAGGGCTTTTAGCTTTGCTTTTTTTTCTTCTTCTAAAGAATCAAATTCATACAATTCTTTTAATTTTGTATAAATCTCATTGATTTCTTTATCAACTCTCTCTTCTTTTTTTGCAGATTTTAGATTTTTCAAAAAAGAAAACATAACTTTCCCCTCATAAATATCACTCTGAGGGTATAATAGCATAATCAAAAATCATAATAAATAAACCGGAATGCCTAAATTAAGGTTATTTTTTTATGTAATTTCTGACTGTTCCGCTGCTTATCCCCAATTTTTGAGCTATTTCCTCTATTTTCAGTCCTTTTTGACGCAGTTGCTGAACCTGTTCTTGAAGATTATGTTTATGTTGTTCAAATGCGTCTTTAATGTTTAATTTGTCAAGCAATTTTACAAGGGCTGATTCTGAAATTTGTAATTCTTTGGCTATGGCATACTTGCCTTTTCCATCTTTTATTCTTAGAAATATAAATTCTTTTAAGTTATCCATTTTGACCTGCATCAAATTGAATTTTTGTATATATTTACGGCAGGTCTGCGCATGAACGTTGGCTTCTTTTGCAATGTCTTTTATCTTTACAGAGCAATTCAAAGCGTTTTTTATTTGCTCTAATGTTTTTTCTTCTTTTCTTTTCGACATAAAGACCCCGTATTTAGGACGCGTTGTTGTTACATTTCTTTGAGGAACGCCCATTAATTGTGCCAGTTCTTTATTAGAAAGGTCAGAATCATATATTTTTCTCATTCGTTCTTTTTTTAGTGCTCTAAGACCGTTCGGGGTGTTGATTTTTATCCATTTTGTTATTACGTATTTTTTTACCCCGAGGGTCTTTTGCATTTGCTCAATCGTTGCATTTTGTTCGATTAGTTTTGGTATTTCTACATCAAGATTTATTTGATTTTGTGCGGAAGTTTTTTTAGGTGCTGCAATTTTAATATTTATGTCAGCCTGATTTTTAGGATTTTCTTTTAATTTTTGAAATAATCCGAACACTTTTGCCAGAGTCAAAAGTCTGGGTACGCTTGTTTTATATTTACGAGAAATTTCTTCCACAGACAAACCCGACTCAATCTCTTTGAGCAGGTCAGCTTTTGACACAAAGCCGCTATCAGACAATTTTTGAGAGGAAAAGCTTACAAAATTCTGTTTCGGAGTATAAGGAATTGTACTTATATACATATTTTAATTCTTTTTTGCTGTTTACAACTGCATTAAAACCGGAAAAATAAAAATTTGACATTTCTTTGTAAAACCTTTACAAAAAATAAAAATACCTCTCATTTTTAATATGAGAGGCATTTTTATTATTAAGTATACATAAATTTATTAGCAGCAAGCTTTAGATTTGCACTTTGCAATTGCATCTTTAACTTTTTCAACAATTTCTTTTTGCTCTTCTAAAGTTAATTCAGCAAACATCGGCAAGCTCATAACATGCTGTGTATCATATTCTGTATTAGGCAAATCACCCATCTTATAGCCCAGATGAGCGTGGACTTTTTGCATATGCAAAGGAATCGGATAATAAAGCATTGCGCCTACGCCGTTTTCCTGCAGCATTTTTTGTACTTCATCCCTGTGAGGAACTTTAATTGTGTACTGGTGATAAACACAGTAAGTATCCGGAAGTTCCTTAGGTGTTTGAACATCAGGACAGTCTTTAAAGAGTTCTGTATATCTATGAGAAACTTCGCGGCGCATTTTATTCCATTCATCGATATAATTCATTTTTACTCTTAAAATAGCTGATTGAATTTCATCAAGACGGCTGTTTACACCTACTTCGTCGTGGTGATATCTTACTGCACCGCCGTGGTTTCTTAAAGCAATCATTCTGTCTTTTAAGTAATCACTGTTAGTTACAGCCATACCGCCGTCACCCATACCGCCTAAATTTTTAGTGGGGAAGAAGCTGTAGCATCCGATATCACCGAACGAACCGACTTTTTTACCTTTATATTCAGCACCGATAGCCTGACAGCAATCTTCTATTACATAAAGATTGTGACGTTTTGCGATATCCATAATAGCATCCATATCAGCAGGCTGACCGTAGAGGTGTACAGGCATAATAGCTTTTGTACGAGGAGTAATTTTAGATTCGATTTGAGTTACATCCATATTAAAAGTATCAGGATCAATATCAACAAATACAGGTGTTGCGCCGACTATTTCAACAGATTCCGTAGTTGCAACAAATGTAAATGCTACTGTAATAACTTCATCGCCCGCACCTATATCCAATGCTCTTAAAGCAAGGTGTAAAGCGTCAGTACCTGAGTTAAGCCCGATAGCATGTTTTGTACCAAGATATTGTGCAAATTCCTGTTCAAGAGCCTTTGTATTAGGTCCTAAAATATAAGCACCTGAACGCAAAACATCGATAACCGCTTTTTCGATTTCAGCTCCTGTTTGTTTGTATTGTCTTTTTAAATCAACTATAGGAATCATAAAACTCTCCTTTTCCACATACGTCTTCCTAACTATTCTTTAATTTTACCACTGACCGAAACAGCCTTTATAAAATCTTTACAAGTATTTTGGCTGCATAAAAAACATTTATAATGACAAATTTAGTTTAGGAATTTTTATCCTGAAAATTCCCTCTATATCAAGGCTGTTGATAAATACATTAATCAATGCTCCGGGTTTTGCATTTTTAAAATCTTCTATATCCGGAATTATGCCGAGTATATTGGCGTCAGAGTATTCTTCAATAAGTTTTGGAGCGGTTTTTACGGCAATATCATTTGTTCCGCGCGGATATCTGTTTATTATTACACCGGCAACATCAATACCGGCACTTTTGGCAGCATTTATCGTTAACAGAGTATGATTTATTGTCCCCAGATTCGGGCGGGCTACAATTAACAAAGGAATTTCTAACATTTTTGCAACATCAATCATTAAAACCTCTTTTGTAACAGGAACCATTAAACCGCCTGCACCTTCAACAAGAAGAATATCACAGTTCTCTTTTATGGAATTGTACTCCTGTTTTACTGTATCCATATCAATTTCTATACCGTCCAATTCCGCTGCAATATACGGTGCGGTTGGGGCTTTAAGCAAATAAGAACAAAGCGTTTCTATATAAAAATCGAACTGTTTTACATAAGCTAAATCATGTGAAACTAAAAAACCGTTTTTTACCTCTGCACCGCTTTGAAAAGGCTTATAAACACCTGCCTTGTATCCGAGTGACTGCATTACGGCGGCAAGACCCGCTGTTACAACCGTTTTTCCTACATCTGTATCAGTACCTGTAACAAAAACCTGCATAGGGCTATTTTTCCTTTAATTGTTGTTTTTCAAGCTTTTGAATGTATTTTATTAAGTCTGAAATTTCACGTGGCTTTATATATTTAAACTGACCTTTTTTGAGACCTTGAATATTTATTGTTCCGTGAGAAATTCTTTTTAATGATATAACGGGAAAGCCCAAAGAGTCCAGCATTTTTCTTATCTGCCTGTTCATTCCCTGATACAAAACAATCTGCAGGATTGTGTTTTTCCCTTCATAATCAAGAATTACAGCATCAGCATATGCGATTTTTCCTTTTTCTATTTCAATACCTTTTGCCATTTGTAATAGATGCTGTTGATTCATTTTTCCTTCAGCGGCAACCCTGTATACCTTAGGAATCTTTACGGAAGGGTGTGTCATTTTGTTTATAAAATCGCCGTCATTTGTAAGAATCAAAAGCCCAGTTGAATCTTTATCCAGACGACCCACAGGTTTGAGGTCTTTTATGTCATCCGGCAAAATATCATAGATAGTTTTTCTGCCTTTTTCATCACTCATTGTTGTAATATAACCTGCCGGTTTATAATATTTTACATAAACAGGTGCAGCTTTTTTTAAAGGCTGATTTTTTACAGTGATTTTATCTTTATTTGTTACAAGATAGCCCATTTCCTTAACAGTTGTTCCATTAACTTTCACAAATCCCTGTTCAATAAGCTCATCGGCTTTGCGTCTTGAACAAAGACCGGAAGATGCAATAAATTTATTAAGTCGGATTTGTTCCTGTTTTGGATTCTTTTTGTTAAACATAAACGTCTGCTGGCTTTCTTATAATCCGGTATCAGAGTTTCGTCTCGAACATTGGAGGCGTCACTGCTCACCTTTTCAAATGAATTTATTTTCATGATGAACAAAAATTTATAAAAATGCAAGATAGCAGAATCTATTTTATTTTGAATTTAATGTGTTTTGCGACGCTTTACATCCACACAGTGTATCATAAAAATTTTTTATAATAATATAATAATAGTTATATATTTTTGATTTATGATATAATTCTTTTTGTAATGGATAAGAAATCTCTCAGTATTAGCACACAAAATAAGTTAATCCTGTTAGGGTTGGTAGTCAGCACTCTTTTAATTATCGGGTTGGCTGTTTTTGCTATCACAAATATTCAGGAAAAAATATCAGAAGTTTACAGAGGTTTTGGAGAAATTTTAACAAAAACTCTGGCTATTGAAAGTGTTGAAATAACAAAAGATATTCAGGAGTTTGACCGTTTTAATATACTGCAAAACCATTCCCGTTCAATAATCAACAGCAACAATGAAATAGCTTTTATTGAATTTAGGGACAATCAGAATAATGTAATATATTCTACAAAAAATGATTACCCGCAAAGAGCGCAAAAAGCCCAAATAACAAGCTTTGCACAAATGATTGCAGATATCGGCGGCGCTAAAACAAATATCGGCAAAGTCACAGTAGGATTATCAGGAGGAGCTTCCAAAGACATATCCCACGCGACAAGAAATTCAATGCTGGTTGTGTTCACTGTTGCATGGATTGTATTTACACTGGTGATTCTGATTAACACAATCCTTATTACAAGAGAACTAAGTATACTCCACCACGGAGTAAAAAAGATTTCTACCGGAGATTTTGGATACACTCTGGATGACAAAAATACGTCAGGTGAAATAAAAGACCTTATCCATGCGTTTAATGATATGTCGCAAAGACTGCATCAATATGAAGAACAAAATATTGATGAGCTTACACTTGAGCGCAACAAATTTGAAGCAGTATTAATGAGCATCGTAAACGGTGTAGTTGTGTGTGACAACTTTGATAATGTAGTGCTTGTTAACAATGCAGCTAAAAAGATGCTTGAGGTTGAGGATGAACAAATTCTCAACACAAAAATCCAGATGTATTGTGATACGGACGGAGAACTATGTTTTAAAGAAAAAATTGAACAATTCAAAGACACCCCTCTGGATATTATGGAGAAAAAACCTATAGAGTTTAACATAGAAGTTGACGGCAGGGTTATCAAATCCGTGATTTCTCCAATGTTTTCTAACAATCAGGATTATGTCGGATATGTTATAGTACTTATCGATGTTACAAAAGAAGTTGAAATAGACAGAATGAAAAGCAACTTCATCTCCAATGTAAGCCATGAATTAAGGACTCCTGTAACAGTATTGAGAACATATATTGATACTTTATACAATCACTCTGATGATTTTGATGAAAAAACAAACAAAGAGTTCTTTGAAGTTATTAACAAAGAAGCAGCAAGGCTGCAAAAAATGGTTAATGATATCCTTGATTTTTCAAGGCTTGAGGCAGGCAATGTAAAGGTTACAAAAGAACTTACCAATATTGTTCCGCTTATTGAAGACGAACTAAAATCAATGCAGGTGTTAGCAGAAGAAAAAAATATTACCTTCTCTCTTATCAAAGAACCTGATCTTCCAGAAATACCAATTAATGCTGACAGTATAGAAAGAGCATTGAATAATTTAATTTCAAACGCAATAAAATATTCGCCGGAAAACGGAAGAATCAAAGTACGTGCAGAAATTGCGCGAGACCCTGAATATATTGAAGTTTCTGTTGAAGATCAGGGCTGCGGAATTCCGGAAGAACACCAGAAAAAGATATTCGAGCGTTTCTATAGAGTGGAAAATGACACACACACTGTAAAAGGTACGGGGCTAGGGTTACACCTTGTAAAAATTACTATAGAAAAACATCATAAGGGGCAGGTTTTTGTAAAAAGTCGTCCAGGAGAAGGTTCAACTTTCGGATTCCGTTTGCCCATCCATCCTGTTGAAGATGAAGCAGTTGAAGACAATGCAGAAGCTTAATCTACATTGCAAGAAGTTTTTCAATATTTTCTTCCGGCAAATACATCAATCCGCTTTGTAAATCAGGAGGCAGCTCCCCTCTTTGAGCAGCAGGTGTGCTCAAAAACTTTTGCATTAAAACATCCTTTTCACTGCTTGTAAATCGGAGTCCGTTTTTATAGTAAAAAAGCACAGGAGAGTTTTTATCATATGCCATAAGATGAATTCTGCCGCCAAATCCTTTTGCTTTACTTTCTTTTACAGCAGCTTTCAAAAGTTCTGTGCCTATACCTCTGTATGGAGAAAACTTTCTTGCCTGATTTTTGGATTCCAGTGCAACAAGCTCCATTGAATTGTATATGTAGTCTTTCCCCATAGGAACTTTAAACACCCCTCCGCTGGGATATGACAGAGTTGCATAGCCTAGTTTATCGGCTTGTTCATCTTTAAGGTAAAAATAAATTTTATCCTGTTTTTCAAATTTTGTTATATACACAGGAATATTTTTTCCATTTTCTCTACAGGTTACAAAACTTTTGAGTGCAATTTTTTCATTCGGGAACAGTGTCTTTAAAAATTTAGCACTTACTGAAGACACCTGAGTCTGTGTAATACATTCATCGCACGAATTACCTTGCTGAGACATTAACGTTACGTTTTTGTAATTGACAGCAGGTAAAAATTTGTTTTGCTCTTTTATTGATTTTATTGCAAGTTCGGGGATATTCATACATCTACAAAACAAATGAATATTAAAAATTGCCAGACTATACTGTTAAAAAAAAGAATATCAAAAAGGCAGTACAATTTTTTATTGTACCGCCTTTGATTTTTAGTCATTGAGTTTTAGATTCTTATTATTTGCCGCTTGCGATTGCATCTTTAATTACATTAGGGTGCAGCTGCAAATATGCCTGCACTTCTGCATCCGTTACGGTCCTTGCTAGTCTTTCCAATCGAGAACTCTTTAATGCATTAGCAAATAAACCTTTTTTATTGCCGTATTTTTCCTGATATTTTTCTTCGGCTATTAAATCTTTTACATAATCCGGATGCAAGGTCAAATATGCTTTTTCGTCTTCTGTCATAACATATTTTTCGTTGCCAGTATCTGTTGTACCTGCCGCAGCTTCGTCATCAGTCGCGGCTGCATCGTCTTTTTTAGCACCAACTACTTCTAACAAAGCGTTCATAAGTGTTTCAAACATAGAAGTTATACTTGTTAAAATTCCTGTTAAGGGATTTTCCACTTTATCTGTTTGTACTTCTTCAGCTTGCTCTGTTGTTCCTTCAACTACAAGACCGGATTCTTCATCTGCAGTCTCTGCTGTAACTTCGCTGTTTGCAGCAGCTTCAGATTCTTTTGTTGCTAAAGTTTCATCTATAAGTTCCTGAACAAATTCTTTTAATTCCGCAGCACTAAGACCATTTGTACCAACCCCGTTTACACCATTTACCATGTTTACCATCCTTTCATCAGTTCAATTTTTTAACTCCAAATTAGTATTCGGGTTTTTAAGAAAAATCTTTAGATAAAGAAACTATCTTTTTTACATTTTGTTACATTTTTATGGCAAAGAATGAGGTTCACATGTTTTAATGCTAATAGAAAATACAGGGGAAAATACAATGAAAATACCGCCAAACAGCACCAAAACTCAACAACAAATAAAAGAAGCTTTTAAACAAAAAGTAAACCAATTCAAAAAAGAAGCAGAAGAACGGCTAAAAGAAGCAAAAGATTACGTAGCCCCAAAAGCTAAAGAAACTGCTCAAAAAGCGGCAAACTGGGTGGATGAAAAAATAAATGACCCCAAAATAAAAGAAAAAGCCCAAAAAGCTGCTGATTGGACCGGCGACAGAATAGACGATGCTAAAGAAACCTACGAAAGATTGAAGCAAAAATACGAAGAAGTCACAATCCCGACACCAAAATTAGAAAAACTACAGAAAAAAGTTACAGAACTGCAAAGAGAAGTTTTATTCAAATCTGCATTTTTAAATGAATTAAAACGAAGAACCCCAGAACAGAATTTTTTGATTTATCATAGGGAAAAAGAATTGCAAAAGCTTGAAGAGCAAACACGCCAAGCAATTGATAAGTATAATAGATTTGCCGCACAACAGGCTGCAGTACAAAGAGCATTTGATGAATTGAACAAAACTATTTAATATTTTTTTACAAACCCAAAGGGCGGCTAAAACAAGCCGCCCAATATTTTTTCCGGAAATAATATACTAATTCTATCTAATAAATTAACAAAAAACATGTGGAAACAAAATAATTCCAGCTTTGTTTAATACTTTTAAGAATGTTTCGTTTAATTCTTCTCATTTTTTTACGAATTGTTCTCATCATAAGCTATCCTTGTCCTTTCAGTAATCGTCAATGCATTTGAAATAGGTATACCGCCTTTTTGAACCGGGCTGTTAACGATTCTGCCTTGAACATACATTACGGTAGAGCCGCCGCCGTCAAGGTTCATAGCGTTTATACAGCCGAAAGATTTCATCATTCTGGCAAGTTCGCCTAACGTCATACCGACAGAAGCGTGTTCTCTTCCGTCAACCGCAACCATTATAAACTCGTTATTGGCAGTATAGCCGATAGCGGTTCTGGGGTTTTTACCAGTAATCGAATTTAATTTTTGTGCGGTGACGTCAATATAGACACCGCCGTCTTTAACAAGATAAGGACCGCCGCTGATTATGTGGTCGATGTTTTCCCACTCAGGCGTCATTTTTATATCAAGATTAACTTTTTTGTTCAATAAAAATGCCCCAAGCTTAGACTTAGGACCGGATATTACATATCCGTCCTGAGGAATAGCAACAGGGGCTTGTGATAATGCAGTGACTTTATTACCCTGGATTGTTAAGTTTATACCGTATTTTGGTGCGGCAGGTGAGGTTTGTCCCCAGTCGGAAGTATACAGAAGAACAAGCGTTGAAAGTATGCGGGGCTGATTAATATTGTCAACTTTGACACTTTCACGTCCTGTAGTCAGTGTAGAGTTGAACTGTACCTGCGCCATTTTAAACTCGTTTTTACCAATACCCATTGCCACACGATTGTGTAAAGGACCTGTGTAAACCTTTTTGTTTATCATGAGAGTGCCTAAAGGTACACCGTTTTGGAACTTAAAATATGTGCCGTTAACTGCGGCGATAGAATTATTGCGGGAGGCAATAGTTCTTATAGTTGCCCTGTGTTTAAGTTTTGTTGATGTAGATGCGAGCTGCGGAGCGATTTCGATATTTGGATTGAGTTTTGTATTGACTTCGACTATGTTGATTTTGATGGGGCGCTTATTGATATACTTCACCATACGGATATGCTTAACCCCGTCTGCAATGGTGAGGATTGCGCCGTTGCGGTATCGCTGCCGCAGCATAGACTCCCAGCGTTGTTTTTCTTCTGTCAGACTCCTCGTCTGCTCCTCGACCTGTTTTATATTCGCTCCTGTATTAATTGCTTCGTCCGCTTTTGCAAAAAGATTATTGTTAATCAAAAAAGACTGAGAGCAGAACACGCTCAACAATACAGTAAAGTACAATGAATGATTAATCATCTTTCTTATACTTTTGTAATTGTAGGCTACTGTAATGCTCATAATGATTAACTCTTTAGTTTATCCTTTCTACTACTATTGTAACACATATTTAATACCGTCACAATTGTTAATGTAACTTATTTTTAAAAAATCAATCATAAAGCACGTTTCAGGCTTAATATTTCGCAACATTTTCACAAGAACTAATTCCACTGAAACCCTTGCTATATTTATTTATGGTAACAAGTACACTTAATCCGCTTTAATAAAAATAGCATAACATAACTAGCCCGATAGTATAACAAATATTTTAAAAACTTATGCTCTAATTATGCAAAAGAGAAAGGAGCTATTAATGAGTTTTAGCGAGGATTTTGACTTTTCTTCATGCCTGAACGGAGAACTTGAAGGTACAAAAACAGAAAACAATTTAAAGGAGGCATTTTGCGGTGAATCAAAAGCCAGAAACAAATACAACTTTTTTGCCCAAAAAGCACGCAAAGAGGGATATATCCATATTGCTGATATCTTTGATAAAACAGCTGAAAACGAAAAAGAACACGCAAAAATTTGGCTAAAACTTTTAAATAACGGACAAATTCCGGATACCAAAGATAATTTGCGCACGGCTGCCCAAACAGAAAGCTACGAATGGCAGGATATGTATGCCGGATTTGCTCAAGATGCAAGAGAAGAAGGTTTTGACAAAATAGCGGCTCTTTTTGAAACTATACGCGGCATTGAAAAAATGCATATGACAAGGTACAACAAGCTTTTAAAAGAGCTTGAAGACAACACGTTTTATTTAAAAGACGAACCTGTCCTGTGGGAATGTTCAAAATGCGGCTACCGCTGTGAAAGAGAGCAAGCTCCTGATATTTGTCCGTTTTGCAAACACAAAAAAGAGTACTTTTTTGTAGCATCAGAAAAAACTGATAACTAAAAATTTTATAAAATTAGATAGTAAAAAGCCTAAAAGCAGTACAAAAAGTTTGTACTGTCTTTTTGGTATTTACCAATCTTTTAATATCAACGCTCTATCTGCAATAACATTAGGGTCGCCATCTATTATAAATATTTCTTTTTTCAAAGGATGTATTACACAGACTTTGGTTTCATAACAATTTTGCAAAAGGTAATTATGTAAACATTTTTTAGAACCGTTGCTGCAAGAAACACCGATTGTACCTTTTGGGTTTGTATCAAGTAAAACTTTATAATTTTTAGAGATTTTTCTTTCTCTTAATTCATTTTCAACCAAAAACTGAAACATATTAAGAGCAGGACATTCCGGTCCGTTTATAAAAATAACTTTTTTATTGGATTTTAATATGTTTGAAAATTTGTCATTTGAGGATGTATTAGCCAGTACCTCTGCAGGAATTTTAACAGCACCGTTCGGGCTTTTTGAATCAATAGACATTGTTGTTTCTGTTGCATTCAATAAAATTTTGAACAATATAAACAGCACTATCAACAGTAATATTATGTATTTTTTATCCACAAATTTTCTCTCATTCCGGTTATTTTTTATATTGATAATACAGCTTAATTTATTTTATTCACAAATAAAATCAAAAAGCCTTTTATAATTGAATCTGCATGATTTTGTCATACGCTTGAATAACTTTGGTTGTAATATTTGTTGCAACAGTAACCCCGAGTTCGGCTTTTGCCATTGCGGTCATAACATCGTGAATATCAGCGTTTCCGTTTTCTTCCATAACATCTTTCATCAGCTGGTCAGGGGCATTTAATTCTCTGTTAAAATTTTCAACAAGCCCGGAAAATACGGATTTAAAATCATTAGTTTCCAGCTTTTCAACACGATTCATTCTGAAAGGAGAAATACCGCCGATTCCTGTATCAAGCTTTGTTGGCTGCATTCTCTCAAATAAATTTATGTTAGGTGCAAACTTTTTTTCTATCATCTTACGTTACCTTCTATCTAGCTCAAATAATTAGCCAAAATGCTTTTTACATAATTTTGTGTTTCTTTAAAAGGAGGAACCCCGCCGTATTTATCGACATTGCCGCCGCCTGCGTTGTAAGCGGCAAGCGCAAGTACAACGTTGCCGTTATATCTTGCAAGCAGTCCTTTTAAATGTCTTACGCCTCCGTCAACGTTTTGTACAGGGTTATATGCATCTTTTACACCTAACCCCTTTGCAGTAGCAGGCATAAGCTGCATCAATCCCATAGCTCCGCAGTGAGATGTTGCTTTAGGGTTAAAGCCGGACTCCTGTCTTACAACTGCCTGAACAAGTTTTTCGTCAACACCGTATTTTTGGCAGGCTTTTGAGATAATATTCATTATCTGTGCTCTGTTAGGGTTAACAACTTTACCATAAGTCGCCTCAAGAGATTCTCCAGCTTTAACGGTATTGGCTTTTAAATTTGCAAAAGCATTAGTAAGTGCGAGAAAATTACTTTTGCCTGTTCTGAACTGTCCTTCACCTTTTTGGCTGGATTTTAAAATTTCAGCAAAAGAGGGTTTCTCCGTTTTAACAGCATCCGGATTAAGCTGCCTTTCTATGCTTGCTACGTGTGTTTGAATCTGCTGCACACGCTGCATGGCTGCCTCTTTTCCGCCTTGGTTTATATAAGCCTGTATTGTCGGAGAAAACATTCTTTACTGACCTGCCTGAGTATTTAACTTATTGTCTGCCTATTTCTACAGCTCTTTGAGCCATACTTTTTGTTATGTTGATAACTGCAAGGTTTGCTTCATAAGCTCTTTGTGCAATATTTGCATCTGCTATATCAACAATGGGGTTTACGTTCGATGAACGTATGTAACCGTTTGCATCGGCATCCGGATGCCCCGGACGGTACAATCGTTCTCCCAGTGTAGGGTCTTCAACAACTCCGGTTAATCTGACACCGCCCTGCTGAAAGGGTATTGTACCTACACCAAAAACATCTTCTTTCATAGAGTTTAACAACCCGTGGAAAGAGATATCATCCGTAGCGTTAAGTACCGGAATTTTTCTTACATAGTTAGGTGTATCCATGTTGGCAATGTTTTTAGCGTGAATTTTGAGTCTTGCACCGTGAGCCTGCAAGCTTTTTTCACCTATGTTCATTGTTTCCATCAAACTCATATTATCACCTTCTTTGTTTTTTAATTCTTATCTATTATCTGCCTACGCCTGCTGCTGTCTTCATCTCACTGATTATTGCAGACATTTTTCTTGAAGCAACAGAATACAGAATGGACATTTTTTGCATTTCGGCAAGTTCATATGTCGGGTCAACACCAACATCCTGTTCTTCTATCAATCCGGATGGCCCTAATTTTATTGAAAGCTCAGTTTCCAGCGGATTGTTCATAGTTCCGAGATACTGGTCAAAACTGATGTCTTTTCTTACATAATTAGGTGTATCCATATTGGCAAGGTTTGTACTCAAAGCTCTCTGTCTTTGAGAAATCAAATCTAGCATCAGGTTTGTTTTAATAATAGGATCTTTTGGTGTGTACATATTTTTTACTTTCTTGTTTTATGTTCTTTTAACCATTAATAGATATTATTGAGTGAGGTTAATAGATTTTTGATACATATCATCGATAACGTGGATAAGTCTTGTACCGGCTATCATTGACGAGTTAAGTCTCAAGACTTCGTTAACGTTACCGATATAATTTGCATTGGAGCGTTCAAGCCCGCCTTGAGCAATATAGCTGTGCTCTTTAATCAATCTTGGTTCGCCGGATTCTTCTGTTGCTATTACCTTGTTATATTCAGCTGATTTTAAGCCTTCCGGATTTTGAAACTGCACAACAGGGATTTTCCCGAGAGTCTGATATTCTGTATGACCTTTTTGAATAATCATAACAGTACCGTCTTGTTTAATTCTTAAACCTTCGTGGTTAACAGGAACTTTGATGCCGTCGCCGACAAGATATCCGTCGTTTGTGACAATATAACCGTCTTTATCAAGTTTAAAAGAACCGTCACGGGTATATTGCACATCACCGTTGGGAGATGTAACAGGTATAAACCCCGGGCCTGTAAGACAGACATCCAAAGGGCGTTCTGTTCTCATAAAAGCGCCCTGCTTGTAGTCATAGCGGACAACACCGTCTAAGTATCCGTTTTCATCAAGGATTTGTTCAAACCTTACGGCTTTATATGCGTTAGTATTGAGGTTGCCTATGTTGTTTGAGATATAGCCCAATCTTTCGAATTGCATATTGGTGTTTATAATACCTCTTCTTATCAAACCTTGTAATGTTGTCATTTATACTAACCTTTCTTAACTTACTTTAGCCTTTTTAACATATCAGCTTATTATGTGCTGCTCAGTGATTGAATCGCTTTGGACAGGTTGTTATTTTGCATAATAAACAGCTGCCTGTTGGCTTCAAAATTTCTTTTTACCGGAATAATCTGCAGAATTTCACTGTTTAATGAAACGTTTGAGTATTCATTAAAGCCCTGTTTTATGTTAGGGTCTAATACAGCAACACCTTCGTTTGTTACAACCGACAGAGTCGCAACATATTCAAGCTGGTTTGTTGCCTTGTTAAATACTTTTATGTCTCCGTTTTTATAAACTTTTACGTCTTCCAATTTTTCAGGAATAACGTGAAGTTTTATAGGAGTACCGTCATTGGCAAGAACATTTGCATCCTCTAGGGTAAGCAGATTTCCGTCTTTATCAATTTTAAAACGTCCGTCACGTGTGATTTTTATGCCGTCGGGACTTTGATATTGAAAATATCCCTTGTTGGCAATAGCTAAATCAAGCGGGTTGTCAGAATGCCCGATTCTGCCAATAGAATCATCAACAGCGGTAGACAGAGCGTGTGTGCCTATCCACTCTGCAAAAGAGGACACAACAGGGTCTTTTCTCTGGTAGCCGACTTTATCAAACGAGTTGTAGTTTTCGTTTATGACACCAAAGATTTCTGTCTGCAGGTGCATTGCACGTATACTGGTTGTCAAACCGTTTTCGAAAAAATTAATACCACCGCGTAATGTTGTCATGATTAAGTCCTTCATTTAAACGTACTTATTCATTAATGATGTCGGACAAAAAGTCAAAAAAAATACCAAAATTACAAAAAATCATCTGTTTGGAGGAAAATTTAGTTTTTATAAAAAGATTTGAAAAATCTTGCCGATATTTATTGCCCAAATTTATATAACATTGTTGGATATCAGATTGTCTGTAAAAACGTTCCAAAAGCCTTACCAGCCTACGAATAGTGCAATTTAAACCAAATTTTTACTCAATTCTTATGTAAATTTTGTTTAATAATCAAATTATATATATGCAAATTTTTGTCTTTAAGTGTTTTTGAATATTATATAGTGTGTGAAAAATGAGTAGGAGGTTTTATCATGAATGTAAATATTGCAAAACCGATAGCGACATTAATTAAAGGCAAGAAGAAAGTAAATTTAATGGAGCTTGCGCAACAAAGAGGAATGTACGTTGATTCATTCAAAACTAAAAATGGTGAAACTATAAAAGTGCTTACAAACGATAATGAGTTAGATTGCGTTGTATTAAAAAACGGAAAAGTCAAAACCGCAAGAGGAGTAATTAATAAAACAGAAGAAGCTATAGATGATTTGTACTGCAGAGTTATCCAGAAAGTGCTCGGTAATGCTGCAGACAAAGGTAAAGCTATTGATACAACAACAGGCGAAATCTATAAGCATTTGTGATATAAAAAACACTGTTTTACAGATGTCATAAATCTATAAACAGAACTACATAACAAATAAAAGCCCTCTGATTTTCTTCCTCAAAGGGCTTTTATTTGTTCAAATTATCGAAAGATATATAAAATTACGTAATCTTATATGGTTAAATAATTAAAATCTAATTTCTAACCCAGAGCCTGCTTCTTTTAAATTTACTGAGGAATTTAATTGGCATTGAGCCTGAAACCCCGTACAATGGCAAGCGAATAATGTTTCTAAGTCAATTGATTTTAGATAATCTACTGTTTTGTTAACTTGATTTTCAGCAGCATCTTGTAAGTGCAGACCGCCTATAATTGAGTGTATTTTATCTGTTTTACAAACTTGTTTTGCATACTCACATATGTTTACAATACCGCAATGAGAACACCCTGTAATTAAGATAATTCCTTTTTCGGTTTTTATAGCAAGTGCACTGTCATCCATAACAAAATCCGGTGTATTTGTATCTTTTAACACCCCCACAGGATGTTTTGCTTCAAAATCATTATTTCTTGGGATTTCTCCGAGAAACACTACATTTTCTGTTATAAAATATGGTTCTTTTATATATTTTGTGTTAAAAACTGATTCTATCTGTTTTTTTTCGACAGGACAGCCAAAATCACCGTCAATGTCATCATAACGTTGACAAAATACCCCTTTACAGGCAACAATTTCGGGTTTATGGTTTTCATTTTTTAATAAGTCTATAATATATTGCAAACCGCCTGTATGGTCATTATGCCCATGCGAAAGCACAATAAAGTCTAGTTTTCTTAAGTCTTTATTGAGTTTAGATGCATTTTTCAAAAAAACATCGGAATAACCTGTATCAAATAATATCTTTTTAGTTTCTGTTTCAATCAAAATCGATAATGCAGGCTCGCCTAAAAAATATCTGTCAGTTATAGTGTTATTATCCGTAAGTATTGTAATTGTATACATTTATTTTATTTCTCTTAAAATTGTTTTGTTTTTTCTGAAAGCTGTAACCTGCCAAAAGCTATATAGCAATCATATTACTGACAATTAAAAGTGACAATGTGTTTTTAAGTTCTAAAGAAAAAATTACCCACAGATTACCCACAGCTATATTGGCATTAAAAAAGGGAGTCTGAAAATACATCAAATCCGCCTGTGCAATCAAAGATTGCTGCACTGCGCAAACTGCGTTTGCTCTGTAACGGCGGTCATATCTAATAAAAAAACGAAAACTCATCGTTTCCGTTTTTTTATTTTTAAAAAGTAAAAATAGCATAGACTGGGTTCGACTAAGCGACGCTTGCGTTGCGATTTCTGATTTTTAGCGACAGGAGGTCACTGGTTTTTACGCATGAAAAAATAGCATAGACTGGGTTCGAACCAGTGACCTCCCGGGTATGAGCCGAGCGCTCTGACCAACTGAGCTACTATGCCATTTTATTTGTTTTATTCAATTTTCATTTTAGCTCAGTTGGTCTTAAATCTAAAAGCGGCTTCGCTTTCAGCTCGCCTAGTGAGCTACTATGCCATTTTGTTTGATTTCTATTCAATTTTCATTTTGGCATTCATTATTAAAAATTATAGATTTATAAAAAATGCCAAACTGTAGTCATTATTATTAAATAAACAATAAAAAAATACAATATTTAATTTGTTAAATAATATTAAATACACAATATAAACCCTAACAAAAAATTTTTATCAGGGGTCTTAAAGCTATTGCTTAAGCCAATATAAAGGTTTTTACATGGAAGTTTACCAAAATTACAAAAAATATCGTGAGTATGTTCCGGAATACAAACAGTGGAAAGAAGAAAGGAATAATCAAGAAGCCAAAAGGCTTGAATATATTAAACGCAACCCTGATGCAGTAAATAAAGATGACCTGCAAAGGAGCAAAGCTCTGCTGCATGCCATCGATGTAATGGATGAATACTCGCAAAAAAATGCGGAAGACATGGAAGTTGCAACAGAAATGGCAGCCGGTCAGGCTATTGAGATAGTGAATATGGCAGGGCTTGGCGCGGGTATGCTGACTATGGCATTGCCGCCTGTTTCAAAAGGGCTTAACAGTCTTTCTAAAAAATATCCGAAATTAGTATTTCCTATAATGATGATACCGACTGCTATCGGGTATGTTGCCAGTATTGTAGCAAGCTTTCCTATTATGGCATGGGCAGCAAAAACACAGGTCGGTGCTTCCCGTCAAGGGCGTTTTGAAGCAATGAGAAAAGACCTCAACAACCCCAACAGCTTTGCTGTTTTGACTGATGAACAATTAAAACAGGCTCAAAATGATGCCCAAAATATTACGATTCCAGAAGAAAACGAGAAAAAAGATTTAATTAATCTCGGTTTTAAAGATGTTTTCAAAAACCTGAAAAAGCTTGTAAAAAAAGATAAAGAATATGAAAAGCAAAGAGCGGAGTTTGATAAAAAATTAAAAGAAAACGAAAAACATTTTAATGATTCTCTAAGTGAAAAAGATATACAAAAAGCAAAACGTGACCAGCAGCTTTTGACAAAACTGGTTGAAAAAATTGACATTGCTTCACAGGATTATGCAGAGAATGTTGAAATGGCAACAAATTTTGCTAACATTGCAGCCATCGGCAGTGGCTTTTTGACAGGCTGGATTGCCAACAAAATATTGAAGTTATTAAAACTTAATCAGGCTGCGGGCTATGCAAAAGCAATACCTTACGTGGTGGGTATCGGAGTATCAATGGTTGCAGCTGTTTATTCAGCAAAAATCCAAAAACAAGCCTCTCGCATAGGTCGTTTTAAGGCAAGACAGGAGCTTATGAATACCCCCGATACACTTGTATACGTCGATGATGAAAAAGCTTCGCAAATCAAAGACGCAAAATCAATAGAAGAAAAGAAAAAGCCTAATATTTTTAAATTTCTTTTGCAGGTTATCAAAGACAACAAAGAATACGAACAATATAAAAAAACAGAAGGTTTAAAAGATAAGAAACTGCATAAAGCTATTGAAAAACTTCAATTGACAGACGAACAGCTTAAAGAGGCAAAAGCATTGCAGCAAAATACATTCAAAACCTTTAATGCCGTTGATGAAAAATCCCAAACATACGCTGAAAGCGTCGAGGCACTCGGGCAAAGCATACAAATGCCAGTTGCTATGGTCGGTTCGTTACTCGGTATGGGCATAGGCTTTTTACTTAACAGAAAATCAATGAAAAATCTCAAAAACATTAAAGATTCCCAAATAAATTCCGTAATATTGAATGCGGTTTCTAAAATTGTCGGCGGCGTAGTTGTCGGTTTGTTACCTGTGTTTGCACTTGAATACTATATTACAAAAGAACAGAAGAAAGCGTCACGTGTTGCGGATATGCTTGCAATAAAGGATCTGGGCGATTACAGGCACTTTGTTGATTACAATAATTTGCAGCCAAAAGAACAAAGCCAAATTGTTGCTGTTAAAACGCCGCCAACAGAAACCAATACGTCAAGTTTACTTGCTCAGTTACAGCAAAAATATAAAGAAATGTAAGATTTTTTTAACAAAGGTAACAATATTGGGTAAATTTTGTTTGCCTGTGACTTGTAAACGCTTATTGAATAAAGGTTTTACGATACATTATTATATTTTCCGTTTGGTATAGATTTACAAAGTTTTTACAAACCGTATCGGCAAACTTTTTTAGTTGATATAACTATTATGACAACTTTGGAAGGGATGGATAAGATGATGTCTTTGGGTAGTGTAAAAATGGCGTTGAATTGTGGAATATATCAGTTCTGTAAAACTTTGTTTACACATAGAGAAGGTAGTTTTATTATAAAAGCTCCTAAACCTCAGTCAGAACTTATACAGTTTTTAGGTTTGAAAGACAAAAACGGAAAAATCATACATTTTGGAGATATATTAACAGACTGCCGCAACAATCTTTTGACACCTGTATGTGAAATAGAAAACGGAGAGCATATTTTGTTTTTTAAACCTGTTCAATATCTTGACAAAAAAATAAGCATCGGTTGCAAATCGACTTACAGCAACACATTGGAGATTGTCGGTAATATATACAATGAATTTTCTGGGACTAGTGATATAAAATTTGAGGTTATACTTAACAATAAAAAGCTTAGTAATCATCAGGCGGCAAAATACTGTTTGGCAGAGAATAACTATTAGCTGCTTGCAATAATTGTATCAGCAAATAAAATGGTTATAAGCCGTGTATGTTCAAATAATACGGCAGATGAAAAATAAATAGAATTAATGGAGCGGTGTCCGAGTGGTTTAAGGTGCAAACCTGGAACGTTTGTGCGGGGGCAACTCCGCCGGGGGTTCGAATCCCCCCTGCTCCGATTTTTGACCCGTATGGGTCTTTTTTATTGCATAAGGGGATGAGAAGTATATTTTACAGTCCGTTTGAGTCAGAAGTATTAATTTTTTCATTTAGTCAACTGACTCGATGGGTTTGTTTCAATTTCAAAACAACACAAAAAGCCTCCACATACCCCAATAGACCTTTCATATGTAACTGGCAACGGCTTTAAAAAAAGCACCATTGCCAGTATTACTAAAATAGAGGTACTAATGCAATGGATATTTTATCCAAGGACTGTTTTCATCTTTTAGAAGACCGTTTGCAATACCAATAATGCCATTTAAGGCAAAATCATTTCCATTCCACATTGCTCTTCCGACAATATAGCCTTTGGCAAACTCTCCCCAGTTATTGTAAAGTTCTCTTGATTTTTCATAAGAAGCCATAATGTATTGCCAGGCTTCTTTTTCTTCAATGTATTGTGAATCATAACAACAACGGGTTACCATTACTAGACGCCCTAAATCCCAAGCATCTACGGCAATAGTTTTAAATTCGCTTGCCCCCGGAATAACATGTTCATCAACCAGAGTTTCTAAAGATTCTTTAATGTTGTTCACATACTCCATTAAAGAACGATCCTTTTCTTCTTCTAAAAGTGCGTCAACGTTAAATTCTGCACAAGAGGTGCAAATAACCGGTCTTATAGCTTCAAAATAAACGTGATGCCCTCTGTATAAAAGCCAATCTAATGTTGCCAATGCAGAATCTCTGTCAACAATCCCATAATAATCACTCAATCTGTTTGCTACATCCGTCTTGTCCGGTTCTGTTTCCAAACAATTGCAGTAATATTGATTTTGCTCTGCATTTATTGCGCCGACATTTATAGCTGCATATTGGTCTCTGCTAAGCACCGGTGCATTTTCGTTGCACGCATACTCTATGTTTTGAAAAGTTTTTATTATCCTTTTGGCGTTATTCAGTAATCTTGTTATATCCATTAATAAAAACCTTTATGCTTTTTCTGTAAGTTCAGTAAATACAAAACCCGCATTTTTGTCATATGAAATAGTATATTTCTTGTTTGCTTCAACATTAACTTCGATTTTTTGAGGGTCATAAGTTGTTCTTACTGATTTATATAGAATACCCGGTCTTACTTTTTCATATTGTAATTCAAGAATAGTTTTACCCGGCAGCAGGTGGTATGCTTTTTGTCCCCAGCCTTCAACTGTTTGCATCGGCGCTTCACCGTTAATTGTTAAAACAGAGACAGTATGATTGAAACCTAAAGGATTCCACTGGCAGTCTTTTATAAGCATAACCGAAGCATCAGGATGTTCTTTCAGATATTTCTTTTTATATCCATTATGCACATTCATTGCAATAGCCGAGTATAAAAAACCTGCTGCACAAATACCGCCTACTAACAAAATATATTGCATCATAATTTTATCTCCTTTTCTTTTTACTTTATTGTTGTTGCTACTTTTATTGCAGGTTCATTGTCATTTTTTGCACCCAAATCCTTTAATAATTGCGCATAATCCTCACCTTTCAGGTTAGATGCGTCAATGTAATCTTCTTTACCTGTTTCTTTACTTATATAATAAATATCTTGGTCTTCTGCATTTTTAGTTTTACTGTTTTTGGAATATTCTGACCAATAATAATTCTCAATCTCGAAAGCATTAACAACTTTGTTGAATCTTTTGACTAACATTTTTTTATCATCTGTCAGGGTTATTGTAATAAAATCTGTATAGAAAATCTTATAAAAGAAAAAGACCAATACGGTTACTCCTGCAAGGGATGCAAATATCAAACTGTGAGTAAATTTACCAACAATATTAAACACAAACCATGTGGCAGCCAGTCCTAAAAGTAATTCAAACATCATTGTCGTAAATTTTGATTTGTACTCTTTCATTAACACCTCCAACGTATTTATATAGTGAATCTTATCTTGTCACATCATAATAAAAAAAGTTAAAGTAAATACAAAACCTAAAATTTGTTAGACAACGTTTGTTCAGATGCAGGACTTAAGTATTTACCATTCTCTTTTGCCTTATTGATTATACCTTTCAAATATTTCATCATAGGTAATGATGACGAATAATCATTACGGATTTTATTAAATAAAGAATATTCTTTACTTTCAACAGTTGTTTTTGTTAAGTTTTCCAGACTGCTAATAAAATCTTTTGCTGATGAAGACACTATATCCTTGTTATTGTTATCTCTTAATAGTGGAATATTATGTTGTTCTCCGAATATTTCATTAAATAGACGCAGTGAATACATTTTTCCTTTTCTGGTATTTTGGGTCATTATATCTACAACTGTTGTTGGTTCACCCATTTCTTTTAAACTCTTTGTAACACCTGCAAATTTTTCAGGATTGTTTTTTAACTCGTAAGCTGCACGCCATCCGAGTTTTGCACCAAATTTCGGCTTGTAGTTATTATAATTATGTTTATTCTCAATTTTCATACATTTGCACTAAAACATGTGAAGAAAAATAATTGCCTTATGCTTTAACATTTTTTAAGCTTGTATATAAGATATCCTCAAAAAATAGAGATTATCTTAATTAAAAAACTTTCTAATTTATTTTAAACAGCTTGCTAAACAGTATTTTGAATTTGTCTATAATATTATTTTTAATCGACTTACGGCGCGGAAAAATATCTGACGCAATATAGTTTGCATTTGATTCATGGTGCATTGTCAAATCTATGTTTCGCTTCCAATCTCCGATTGTTTCCACATTTTGAGTAATATATTTTATTCCTTTTTGAAAATTTCTGCCAACATAGATAATTTGATGCTCATGCATATCAACACCGCCGATTTTATAAGGATGTTTGTACTGTGTATTAACACGAAAAAGCACATTTCTTTTGTTATTATAAAAACTAAGCGAAATAAAATGGTCTATTGTGTTATTAACAGTGTGATGCTTTAGTATATGGATAATGTTTCGATACTCTTTAGCGTATTCACGTGCGGTTTTGTTTGCAAAATACAATTTACCTTTAAAATGCGGCGAATTTTTATGCTGTTGTATTTTCATATTTAAATTATATTACATAGCATTATAAAAAGCACCGAAGGTTTTTGTATTTGCGTTATTCGGCACAAACTCACTGTTGAGCTTCATTTTGTCAGCTGCAATTGTTTGCTGCGGTGTTTGCTGTTTTTTGACTGCTTTTTTGTTCTCACAGTATTTTGTAATTGCTATATTGAGTTTTGGAATACCTACGCCGAGAACAACACCTGAATATATGTATCCGAGCATTTGGGCAGCGTTTTTGTATTTAAGTTTAGATAAAGTTTCTTTGACGAGTTTTTGTACTTCGGGTGAAGCACCTTCTTGTTTTGCAGCTGCTTTTAGTTCAGTAATAAGTTTTCTGAACGGAATTGCTTTGCCATTTTCGCCTATTGTATTTATGCCAAGCTTTTTAAGTGCAGGGAACAAGATTTCTTCATGAGTTTTTTCAACGGAGTGTTGTATAAACTTCCAGATTCCTTTTCCGTACTTAGCCTCATCGTAGTTGATTATGCCTTTGTTAAAGGCTTTAGACGCCAATTTAGAAACAAAACCACCTAAAATCAGCCAGTTTGCAAAGCCTAAAGAGTCTTTAATTGCGGATTCTCTGGCTTCGTTTTTGTCACGTGCAGCAAAGATACGACTCATAATAGTCATACCGTATATAAACTTGAACTGATTTATTGTCGGAACCATGCCTTTGTATTGCAGATTGGATACAAGTTCTTTTGCAGCTTTAGGCAGGTTTGTATAAAGTTCTGACGGCTTTTTAAGGATTGTCGCAATCATTGCAGACCCCATACCAACACCGAGAATGAGTTTTGCAATCTTAAAGCCCAAAGAATGATCCGGCTCTCTGCCTTCAACACCGACAAATCCGTCAGAACCCGTACGTTTTTTGGTAAGGTATCTGTTGATAGGCTGAGCAGACATACCGACAGCAACAGGGAACGCAAGACCGGCAGCAACAGTAGCAGCTTTTTTGTTTTTAATTCCTTTAAGAAATTTTTCAAGGTCTTCAACTATTGCTGTTTTGTCATTCTTTGCTTTGTCAATAACAGCTTTAAGCATAGAGTTAGCATTGCCAGTCAAATCCTTTATAGGTGCTTCTATTGCATCTGCGTTGTCTTTAAGTACAACACGGAAGGTTGAGCCTGCACCGGTTTCACCGGTAATCAATTCTGAAATTTTTGACATTGTTGAATCAGGAACTTTATATTTTTTAGCTCCTTCTTCAACCATTATTTGTGTAGCTTTTTGGACGGTTTCATCGGAAAGTTTTTTCCAGGCTTGTTCGCCGTTTGTTGTATTAAAACCTTCTACACTTCTAAAGAAAGTTTCCCAGTATTTTTTAGCGTCATATCCGTTTGTTTTATCAGCACTAATATTAACAAATTCTTTAAAAGTATCTATTGCGTTAGAATCCATAAACATAAGGTGAGCTTTAACACCGTTAGCCTTATTAAACGCAGCTGATACTGCATAACCGGCGCCGAGTCCGACAATACCGGCAAGAGCATGGTTTATAGTTCCGGATGATTCTCTAAAGCCTGTTTCCATGCCGGCATCTTTTGAACGTCCGAAATCAACAAGGGTTCTAGGCATAACCATTGAGAAAAAGTCTACAAAACATGCGCCTATGGCAGGACTTGTATTAAGAAAATTAAGAGCCTGCGTCCCCATCGCACCTAGACTTTTAAAACTCGGGTTATTGTTTTTGTCGTTTTTTAGGGGAGTTGAATATTTTAATGTTTTCGGTTGTTGAGTGTGTGTAATTTGCGATAGCATATATTGTCCTGTTTTTTTATTTTTTATTTTGTTTTATTCATCATCATACCAAACGCCTGAAAAGTTTTTTTGTTGCCAGTTAAATTTAAAGACGGGTAGGTGTGGAAACTGTTGTACTTTTCTGCCATTTCTTTTTGGACTTTTCTTTCGGTTTGTTTTCTGACATACCAAGGAACTAACATACCGAGTATGAGCATTGAAAATCCGAGTGATGCACCTTCGCATACATATCTTAGACTTTTTGCCTTTTTAGATACTTTTGCGGCTTCTCCGAATGTTTTTAACTCAGTTCCGCTTGCCCAGTGTGCAACATTCTTACCAAAATCGACGATGGCATTGTTTGTCTTTTTCGGAGCATTTTTAGTATAGTTCAAAAGCGGAATTTTTGTAACCTTTTGTAGAACATATCCTACACCTTTCGCAACATAATCACCTAAGAAGTATAAACTTGCAAATGTAGCGATATCTCTCCAGGTTACTTCATGCAGCTCGTTTTTGTCTTCCGACGCGAGCATACGGCTTGCAAATGTAGAGGTTGCAATCCATCTGCACTGATCCATTGTCGGCATATTTTTTGTAAACTGCAAACCTTTTAAAATATTGGACAGACTGGATTTGTCTTTTAAAGATGCATATGCAACACCGACCATTAGAGCTGCAGCACCTATTTTTTGCATCCAGAAAGATGATTTTTCTTTCGGACTCATTTCTTTTTTCTTTTTCTGCGTGCCAAAATCTTTGTAAATCGGAGCACCTTCCTGACCGGAAGTTTTTCTTGTAATCCATCTGTTTATTGACTGCATAGATGCTGCCAGCGGAATAACGATAGCAAGCCCCAAAAAGCTCTTTTTGTTGATAAAACGTTTTGACTCATTGAAATAATTTGTAAGCTCTTTGCCGACAGCTTTTGCAACTGCTTCTGAACGCGAACCGGACAGCTTGCCGGCTTTAAAGTCTTTAGCAACCTCTCTGACCGCAGTTCTTTTGTGCTCCAAAAAGTCCTGTCCCACATCCATTGCATCACGAAGCAGTGTATGTAAATCCGCATGATAAGTTTTTCCGGCAATTTGAATATGCTTTGTAGCACCTGTCATTTCAAGGACTTTTTTCTCTAAATTAGAAACAGCAGCTGCTTTTTCTTTCTTTGTTGCAAGTTTATTTGCCATTGTTTTGGCAAATTCCATACGCTCATTTTCAAGATTTATACCTTTTAGCGGCTTCCATTCCTTACCGTTTAACACGCTGACATCATCAAGCAGCTTGTTTGTAAAGCTTCTTGAACCGCCTTTTGCAGCAAGAAAATGTTTATTTAATGTTGTAATAGCGTCCTGATTTGCCCATTTCGAAGCCATACCCTTGTCTTTAGGATTAATTAGCTCCAGCAGCTTGGCTACACCATAGACAATAAATCCGGGAATAAGACAGTTAACAATAAGTCCGGAAGATTCCCGTCTAAAGGTTTCTGCAGCGGCAAAGCCGTTTGTTTTAGCATCAACATAAGTCCTTGGCAATATGGCTGTTGCCAGGTCAATAATAGAAACATTTATAATTTCAGGAGGTATCCCCTTAAAAGATTGTCTTTGTGTATCCTGAGGTTTTGCTGCCTGTATATTCGATTTTTTGTAAACTTCTGTTGGTTGAATTTGTGTAATCATAACTGTTAGTCTAACTAGTGTCTTTATATCTGAATATAAAATTAGGTGAGATGTACCTCTATATGATATGAAAGACCTGATATAAATACAAATCACGTAAAAAAATAATTTGCTATTTAGAAATGTAAAAAATAGTGAACAGGTTTTCAAAAATATGTTTTTTTATTTAAAAATACAAATATTTTTGGTTTAAACTATTTTTTATGCAAAAAAAGCACTTTTGGCATTTTAAAAATCGCATTAAATTTAATTTTACAAAACTTAACAAAATACTTTGTAAACTTTCCTTTACAATTCAAACAAAATCATTAAAGTTTACACACGAGCCTGTCGATATAAAAACTGTAATCAATTACAGGGGTGATGCAAATGTCAGAAAACTTTTTTAAACAACCTTTCGGAATGAACATTAAAGTTCCGGTTAAGACAATAAAACAGGTAGAAAAAACTGCCGAAAGCACAGTAAGCGGCATTTGGGAACCTTTATTTAATTTTATTGATTCCAATCAACAGGTTTTTAACGGCAATGTTGCAAATGAGATTGAAAAATACAATCTCATGCAGTACAACCTTGGCGCAGCTTTAAGAAGAGATAAGATTACAGGTATCGATTTTGATGTAAAAGGTTAATACATTTCGGTATTTGTGTTGTTTAGTATGATTTAGCTTTCTACAAAATAAAAAAACGCTCCCAACCGTAATAGGAGCGTTTTTTATTTGAATTTTAATTTATTTTACTTCTTTTGTGATTTCAGAAGTAATATCTGTTCCGCCGTATAATACAACGCCTTTTGCCAGAACTATTTCATAATTTGCAGCTTTAGCTTTCTGATTTATTATTGCAGAAATGCTTTTGTCTATAGCAGCAAGTTTTTTTGCATAATCTTTCTGGATTGTATTTCTTTTTGCGTTAAGTTCTTTATTGTATTTGTTTTCCAGTTCTTTTCTCTTAGTTGCGTTTGTTTCTTTTGCCACATTAGCTCTTGCTGTTGTCACAAAATTTGCCAAATCTTTGATTTTTGCTTCTCTGTCAGCTTTAAGAGCCTTTACCTGAGATGAAGATGCAACAACTTTTTGCACATCTACTACTGCAATTTTGCTCGGGACATTAGAAATAGCATAGTTATTTACTGTCATGCCGATAACAAAAGCTGTTAAACCTAATGCAACATACTTCACACAATTTTTCATAAAACTCTCTCTCCTTTTTTAATTGTTTTTTATATAGTTTATTTTAGCCGTAAAAGTGTTTTTTATCAATAAACTTTTTTAATTTCATTATTTTATATGAAGTGTTTATGTTACAGATTTTGGCAATTTTTAGCTCTGTTTTGTTTTTAATCAAATATGAAGGTGAATTCTTGTACACAGTGTGAAACAATTAAACAAAGCCCCAAAAATCAGGCTTGTACTTCTTTAAGACCGACTCATAAAGAGGTAAAGCTGACTGATACAAATGTTCTAAGCTGTAGTGAGTCATACGGCAGAGCTGCAGTTTCTATGCAAAAAACAAAACGTCCGCAAACAAAAGAAGATGTAGAGAATATTATTAATAAAATTATTGAAAACACAGATATGAAAATAGGACGTCATGTAAATGACAAGCATATCCATATAGGCCGACCTATTGACGGGTTAAAAGATCTTTGTTACGACGATATGAGAGCAAAATGTCTGAGAGACGATAAAGGTTTTGTTTCGGAAATATATTTGCTTGATAATCATACAGGAGAAGTAAAAGTTTATGATGCGAACGGAAATCTGCAAAAACATTTTACCCCTGATGATATGAAAGCTTTGAAAGAATACAAATACAGCGTTGATGAGCTGCATAATTTTTTAAGACATGGCAAGCTAAGAGGTCTTAACGGTCCGGAAACTCTGAAAAATATAGTATCAACTCTTGATAACTTATTTAATGACGATTCAAAAGTATTAAGAACAAAACAAGACATGGTTCTTTATAGAGCCCTGCAGCCTGATTTGAGCGAGGCTGAAAAAGATATTTTAACGACTAAAGGCGGCATTTATACAGACAAATCATTCGTTTCAACAACGACAGAATTTAATGTAGCCCAAAGATTCCGCAGTGTTGACAATCCTATTTTAAAAATAGAAGTTCCTAAAGGAACAAAGTATTTTGATATGGATGCTTTGTTTAATATTGACCGCCAGCACTGGAGTGAAAAAGAATATTTGCTTAAACGAAACAGCAGTTTTGAGGTTACCGGTTTTGATGTGTTAAATAACGTCATCAATGTCAAATATCTAATCTAGTGTCGCAGTTGCCGCCTCGAGCCTTCGAGCCGTCACTGCTCACCTTTTCAATGTGTCACTCCAAAAATTCGTTCACGTAGCTTTGCTCCTTATCACGAATTTTTCTCGGACAATCTTGGTTGATAAAGTTGACAAACTCCGGCAATTTTTTATACTTGTTATATCAAACATGAACAGGTTGTAAAAATGTCAATAAATATCCCCCAAAGCGTAAAAGAAAAAGTTTCTGTAATTTTCACTGTTATCCTTTTGGGATTAGTATGTGCATTAGTGATTATGGTTTGTGACATCAATGATGTGGAATGTATAAAATCCCAAAATATTTGTAAAGTATACTCTCATAAACTTTTCCAGCCCCGGGAAGTAACAGAAATGTTTAAAATATCAGATGTTATGTACGGCGATGTAAAAAAAGAAAGAACAACCGGAAAATACAGTCATACTTATTACAATGCAGTTTTAAAGTTTAAAAACCATCGCAGTTTAATTTTTTATGATATAGGTTTCAGAACAAGCGAGAATGCGTATAAATTTATAAACAGGATTCAGGATAAAGAAGATTTTTATTTTAAAGGCAGTTTTATAAAATCTTTCTTTGATTGGTATTAATATAAAATAGCAAAAAATATTTTTACGGGGTTTATTTAATCATCAACTAAGAAGAGATTAGATTTACCATGAAAATTCACTCCGTAAATTATTCCGCTGCTTTTGCCCAGCCTATTTTAACAAAACAGAATAAAACTTTGCCGTATAAAAACGACAGTGTATCTTTAAACAAAAAAAATATCAGCTTTGGCGCAAATCCTCTGCCTGCAATTAATGAAATAAAAAATATTGCAAAATTTATAAAAGCAAAAGCTTATGCCGATAATTTATACAAATATATAAGAAATTCCGGCAAACAGAATGACTTTATACTTCGCGATTTTTGCTTGGAACCGCTAGAAGGGTTGCAATACGGGATAAAAGCATTTAAGGGCTTAACAATGAAAGAAATTCAGTACCTAAGCGAGAATCTGCATGTTATAGCCGTAAAACGGGGCTGCAAAAACATGTGCGCACATTGTTACGCTGATGCAAAACCGCAAAAAAGCGAAATGAGCTGGGAAGATTTTACTTCAATAACAAGAGGTTTTAAAACACTGCGAAAACGTTTTCACAATCTTGATATTTTTGGTGAAAATATTCCGATATCCAGAGATGATGTGCTGTATCGCACCACTGAACTTTTTTATGATGCCGATTGTATGAATATTGCAATAAAAGACAAAAAAGGCAAATTATATGATTTTACAGAGCTTGCGACCGAGCTGTATGAATCACTGGGGAGAAGAACAGCCTTTGACACATCCGGCTGGAACAAAGACAATCATTTTCTGCAGGAACGTGCCGAAAAATATGCACAATATTTTTCTCAAAAAGAAAATATGGAAAAACTAAATGCCTTCAATGTATCTTTTAATGTTTTTAATGCATCTTATGTTGCTTCAAGAAAAGCATTAAAAAACGGGGACTACGATAAAGCAAAAAGACTGAGAGAACGCTATGTTAATAATATGGCTAATATGCTTTTTACATTTACACCTCTTATAGACAATCCTAAATTTCATATGCTTGTAAGATGTTTTGATTCAAAGGCAAAAAATGCGCAGGGATTTGATAAAAAAGCTCTTGCGTCTTTGGCTGAAGATGTTTTGAAAAAGCTATCAAGACTTTATGCAGATGATTTAAACGGAACACAAAAATATGTAAAAACATCACAACATATCGAATTTCTTATGGCTAACGCATTTATGAAAATAAACAGTTTTGATACAAGCCTAAATTCTTCCGGCAGAATGAAAAAATTTATGCAAGAATTCGGCATAAAAGCTCCGTTATTAAAATATGATGAAATATTACAAAAAGTAAAAGAAGATTTAAACAAGAACGGACGGTATCATAAATATGTAATGCTCAAGCTCATTGATACTGACGGCAAAGTTTATCATATGAATTATGCGCGTTTTTTCCCTACTGAAATCCGTATGAATATCTCTCAAAAAAATGTTACTTCACCAAAATTGGCTAACCTTGATGAAAACTTTGTTGTTACAAAAGAACTGCTTAATCGTCCCGAAGTTCATATTATAAAAAAACAATAAAACTAATTTATGCTTTACAAATCTTTTCACAAAGCGTGATAAATTTGATATCATAAAAATAATAATTAATAATATTAACAAGTATAGTCAAAGACGGGTAAGGATTATTGGACAAGAAAAAGATTACAGCGATTTTACTGGCAGGTGTTGTGTTTGCTTTTTCTGTTTCATCTGAATCATTCGCAGCAAAACCGCCGCAGTTAAAACCAAAGGTAAGAGTAGAAAATTCCAGAAATTACACTCCTGCATATCAATCACAAACATCAGCCCAAAGCCGGACAAAAAAATATACACCCAGCAAAACAGCTAGTACATCTATAGAAAACAAAAAACAAAAGACAGTAAAGGAAGAAGAAAAAAGGGTATACAAAGACAGCCAAGGCAATCCTATATCGGAAGAACAAAAAGAACGCTCTAAAAATCTTAAAAAAACTTATAAGGGCGTGACAAAAGACGAACACATAATGGAAGCTCTGGAGCTTTTAAAAGGAGGGCTGGGGGAATTTTCAAGAAGAGCAATTCTCGGTAATAATTTATCGGAAAAACCAATGCAGGTGGATTTCGAAGATTTGAGCAAATTCGGACAAGCTTATGCAAACTTTGACGCGCTCGGCTGGAAGAAAAAAGACAGACTATATATCTATATAAACAAAAAACATCAGGATGCTCCAAAACCTGCACTCGCTGCAGTATTAGCACATGAAGCATTGCATCAGGATGATTTTAACTCATTAAACGAAGAAACATACGCCTGGACAATGGAAGCCGCTGTGTGGACACAGCTTTCTGAAAAATATCCACAGTATAAAGACAGTATGCACCCTCTTGCAGTGAGAGAAAATACTCTTAAAAAATTATTTATTAAGGGGAACTATACAAGTAAATATATAAGAAAAACAGTCTTTGCCAATCCCGGATATTCTAATCTGCCATCACGTTCACCGGGATTTGAAGATGATAACTTGTAACCCTGAAAAAGAGATGACAAATCATCTCTTTTTTATATTAATCCTGTTTACTATTTAAATCTTTAGCAAAATAAGAAATAAATTTTTGCAGGAACAATTCTCTTGACACATTTATTTCCTTATCTGTAGTAGGTTCTATCAAATATACAGAATCTGATGTTATTTGTTTTACGCAGTATGCATGCGAATTAGCCAGCCCAATTTTATTATCATTCTCACTAAATTCTGTATCAACATCTCTTGGCGGAGTTCCGGCGTTTATTAACATATCACTGTTTGTCATTTTTGTTTGCAGTTCATCTAATATTTCATTCGAAAGACTAAACATCGGCGTCCCAAACATTATATTGGAATCACATTCTCCGCCGGTTAAAACCTGTACAACTTCAAGTGCTGTGCCTCCGTCTACAGGTCTGCCTAATTCTTCTGTTCTATATTGTTCATACCCTAGTAAAAATGCAGTAAAATCAGGATCACCTGTACCGAGTCTGCCCATTGCCTGTGCTATTTCTTCTTTTGTAAAAGTGTATTCCTTATCAACACCTTTAAAGTTAATAGTCGATGTGTCGTTTGTATCATCATATTTTATGCAATCTTTTAAAATCTCTTTGCCTTTTTCTGTTAACAGCAGACTTTTTACAGCCGATGCAACATAACACGTGCCTGCTTTTCCCTGTTTAAAAGAAGTATCTATTTGTCCGTTTAAAAGCTTTTCTTCAAACGGTTTGTTAGCAACGGAATCCGGATTTTTATAATATTCAGTGATTTCGCCTTCTGAACCGTATTTTGTCTGGAGAAATATTTCTCCGTTTTTGTCATATACAATTCTTTCTTTCAAACGGCTGCCTGTTGTACCGTAGATTTCTCTTACTCTGACAGAACCGTCGCTATTATAGCTTTCTGCATAAATAAGAGAGTCATCGCCAATATATTTTCGTGCTAAGACAGTTTCACCATCAAAATCATAACTGTATTCATCTGTTGAAATTATTGCATAAGGTTCCATATAAGAACCTTTAGAAAAGACTGTACCATCTGCTCGGTAGATAGTGCTCTGGTATTTCGTTTCACCATTTGATTCAGCAATCGGTTTTATATGCTGCTTAATAGAACCATCCGGTCTGTAGACCTTTGTTTCTTCAGGTTCTCCATCTAAAAGAGTCATTTCTGTTTTATATCCGTTATCATAAGAGGTTTTAAAATAAGCTTCGTCTTCTCCGTTTTTGTAAAGAGAAACACTTGCAAGTTCTTCGCTGCCGCTGTCAAACTCCCTTGCTTCTTTTTTACCGAAAGGAGCCTGAGAATAATATTCTTCCTCCAAAATTACAACGCCGTTTTCATTTTTTTCCTCGGCTCTTTCTACAATATTAGTTCCGGGTTTTATATATTCTGTTCTTGTATCGCCGTATGAATATATTATCTGTCTTGTAATAAGAGCATCATCTTTACTGCGGTATGTTAAAACAACATCATTGCCTGCCTCATCTTGAGTTTTCTTTGTATAGGTTTTTGGGGAGTTATCCTTTCCCTGTTCTTGCTTTTCTACCTGAATTCCATCGTTCTCGTTAAATTCAGCATCAAACATACGCATGCTTTTAATGTCAGAATTTAATGCAGGCGTTTCGGTATTCGTTAAATATGAAGTTTCTTTAATATTTTCAATTTTCATATTATGTTATATCGACAAAATTTGCATAAAATTTATATATTATAAGTGTAATTGTAACAAATATTAATAAGAATTACGACGACAGGGCTAATTTTACAGAATTTTATGTGTTATAGTTTGTTTTTTTGTTAAAATAATAAAGTTATTTATAGTATCGACTTATTAATTTATAGCAATAAATTAGGGGTATAGAGAGGCTAAAGATGAAAAACAAAAAATTACTGATGTTTTGGTTGATTATCGCACTTGCTATAGCAGCAGTCGTTATAATCATCAAAAAACCTACCAAACTCGGCTTAGACCTTGTTGGAGGTTCAAGAATCGTGCTCGAAGCACAAACTACTGACACTATTGCAAAAATCACACCCGATATGATGAGCAGTTTGCAGTTTGCTATTGAAAACAGAGTTAACGCTCTCGGTGTAGCAGAAACTGTTGTTCAACAAAACGGTGAAAAACGTTTGCTTGTAGAAATTCCGAACATTTCAGATCCTGCAAAAGCAAAAGAATTTTTAGGCGAAACAGCAGAACTGGAATTTAAAAAACCGTTAGACAACCAATACGGTGCAACTGGCTGGCTGCCTACCGGTTTGACAGGTAAAGACGTAAGAAAAGCGTTAATTTCAACAAACCCTGGCGGACAGTGGGTTGTTGCACTTGAATTTAATGATAAAGGTACAAAAAAATTCGGAGAGTTAACCCAACAATTAGTCGGAAAGCCGATGGCAATCTTCTTTAACGGAGAACTACAATCAGCTCCGGTTATTCAAGAACCTATCTTAGGCGGTCACGCTCAGATTTCCGGCGGTGACAGCGGTTTTGCTTATGAAGAAGCTAAGAAAATGGTTGACCTGCTCAATGCCGGTGCTCTTCCAGTTCCTGCTAAAATCATTGAAGAAAGCTTAGTTGGTCCGACACTCGGAGCTGACAGTATCGCAAAAAGTAAAACAGCCGGTATCATCGGTATCGGACTTGTTATGATATTTATGCTGCTGTATTACCGCTTGCCTGGTTTTGTTGCTGACATAGCATTGATTATTTATTCACTGCTCGTATTTGCAGTGTTCAAGATAGTTCCCGTAACACTTACTCTTGCAGGTATTGCTGGTTTCATTTTGAGTATAGGTATGGCTGTTGATGCAAACATTCTTATTTTTGAAAGAACAAAAGAAGAATTAAAAGCAGGCAGAACACTGTTCACAGCGATTAACGCGGGTTTTGACAGAGCGTTTACAAGTATTTTCGACTCAAATATGACTACAATCATTACCTGTGTAATCTTGTATTTCTTAGGAACAAGCATTGTTAAAGGTTTTGCTTTAACTCTTATCATCGGTGTTTTAATCAGTATGTTTACGGCAATCACCGTAACCAAAAACTTTATGCACCTGTTATTCGGCGCAGGTCAATTAAAACATCCGGGCTGGTTCGGTATCAAACAATCCGAAATCGGCGTGGCTTACGAAGCTACCGAAACCAAGAAAGAAAAAGCTAAATTCGGTATTTTAGACTAAGGAATTTTAAGGAGAAATTATAATGAGTGAAACAGTTTTACATCAACATAAATGGATTGATGTCGTAAAATACAGATGGGTCTGGTTCGGGCTGTCACTGCTTTTAATAGTTCCGGGCATCATCGCAATGGGATATCTTATGATAAATTCCCCGCAGCATTTACCGGTTAAGGTAGGTATTGACTTTACCGGCGGTACAATCACACAGTATTCTGTTACTAAAGACGTATCTAATGATGAGGTTGAAGTTCTCAGAGACAAGCTGAATAAAGCTGGAATCGAAAATCCTGTTATTCAGGTGTTAAAATCAAATAACACAATTTCTAAAGCTGAAAATATCAAACCTTCTACAGTCATTTCTGTAAAAACAGCATTCAAAAGCAACGATAAAACATCTGAACAAAAAATTGCCGATGTAGTTAAGGCAGATTATCCGGAAGCAGAGCTTGTACAGGTAAGTTCAATCGGACCATCTCTGGGTAAAGAGTTGTTTGTAAACTCAATGTATGCGCTTGCTCTTGCGTTTTTGGGCATTGTTGTTTATCTGTCTTTCAGATTTCAGGTTGATTATGCGGTTATAGCATTGATATCACTGGCACACGATGCGTTTTTTGTACTCGGATTTTTTGCAATCTTAGGTATATTCTTTGATGTGCACATAGACGCATTGTTCATAACCGCCGTACTTACAGTAATAGGTTTTTCAAACCATGACACAATCGTTGTATTTGACAGAATCAGAGAAAATTCCAGATTTCTGGCTAAGAAAGCAACCTTTCCAGAGATTGTCAATGCAAGTGTAAACCAGACTCTGGCAAGAAGTATCAACACTTCTTTGACAACTTTGATTACTTTGCTGGCATTGTATTTCTTTGGCGGAGAAACAACAAAAGAATTCGTGCTTGCAATGATTGTCGGTATTGCAATCGGTACATATTCAAGTATTTTCTTTGCTTCCACACTTCTTGACTGGTGGAGAGAACACAAAGAAAGTCAAAAATCTACAGCATCAAAAAAAGGCGAAGCGCTAAAGGTATAAGTTAATGACAGAAGAACAGACTGAAAAAGCGTTAGCACAATTTGTTTCCGAAACAAGAGAAAAACTCGGTTTGTCACAGACAGGGCTGGCTAAAAAGTCAGCTCTGTCTTTAAAAACCATAGAAGATATAGAATCAGGGCAGGAGCTGTTTCTTGCTTCCACAATCAGACAGAAGCTTGCCAGAGGATTAAAACTTAATCCGGCAGACATAAAAAAGTACGAAAAACACCCGAATCTTTCTTTGTTGCCGGACAATGAAGCAAGTTTATATATAAAAACGAAAATACTGGCTCATGACATTGCAGATTTAGAATGTCCTGTTTGCGGCTCAAAGCTTGTGACAAGAATAGCCAAGATGTACGACCTTGAGGATAACCTTATTCTTGTACCAAAGGCAAGATGTACAAAATGTCCATATCAAATTAAAGGATAATGATACTTCAAGCCAGATTATTATATTTATCAGTCAGACTGGACACTGTTTGTCCCCAATTTCCGTTCATTCCCTTGGGGTCGTTGCCTGCACCTATCGGGCAGTATTTTTCATGAATCTGTGATATTGTAACAAGTCCCTCATCGACATAATTATTTTTAAGGTTTTTAGCCAGTGCCTCTAGACAATCATCTACGCTATCGAATTTTGCAAGTTTCGTAAAGTTGCTTGATGCACTCATAATACCGGCAACATTGTTTAGGTTTAGTGCAGCGTCGCTTCTTCCATGTTTGCTTTCGGTATTTACAATGGCTGCAAGCAATGCAGCACTTATTCCGTATTTATTTTGCAGCTCTATCAGTTTTGCTCCCTTACCGGCAAGCACACCTTTGAGATGTTTATTCAAATCATCAGCCGTTCCTTTATACAGGTCGGTGGCTTTTTGGTTATAGTTTCCATAACCTGATGGGGTCGCTCCTGTCGAAGTCGAACTAAAGTTAAAGTTAAACTGAGGCATTTTATAATTTTTTACAAGGTCCATAAAGCCGCTCCACATTTTTGATATCATATTTTGCTGCTGTTGTGCCTCAAAAAATTCCTGCATATAATTAAATCCGGGTGTTGAAATTCCAAACGGATCAAAACAGCCAAAAGGAGAAAAAGTAGAAAACTCAGGCATTATAAAACCTGTTGTACCTGTCTGAAACAGACCTGATGTAGAATACAAATTAGGCATGCCAATAAAGCCGGTATCAAAAGAGCCCCAGTTCGGAGTAAATGACTCTGTTCCGCCCGAGTTTAAGGCAGAAAGGTAGTTCATATTTAAACTATTTAACCCCATGCTATATTCCGACATAATATTCCCTTAAAGTATCCTATATATAAATAAAAACATTTTGCACAAAAAAATTGCCTAAATTCCACAAATTACTATATAAGATATCCAACTTAATATTATACAAATAACTCAGTCACTTTAAACGTATTCACATCAATAAGACCTTTGTCCGTAATTTTAAGTTCAGGAATAACAGACAGCGATAAAAAAGCCATGCTCATAAACGGGTCTTCCATCTGACAGCCTATATTTTTTGCAGCAGTTTCCAGCTCTTTTATATTTTGCTGAACTTCTTCCGCTGTTTTGTCCGACATAAGCCCTGCTATAGGAAGTTTAAGATGTGCAAGGGTTTTACCATTTTCCACAATAATTTTTCCGCCCTGAGACTTTACAATTTCCACAGCAGCATAATACATATCATCATCATTTGTTCCAATAACAATCATATTATGTGAATCATGTGCTACTGTAGAAGCAATTGCGCCAGATTTTAACCCGAAACCTCTCACAAACCCCAGTCCTATATTTCCGGTAGCTTTGTGACGTTCAATAACAGCTATTTTCAAAATATCATTTTCAACATCTGATACAGCCAATCCGTTCTTTACAAGGATTTTTTCATCAGTTCTTTTAGTTATAAGCTGTTTGGGTATAACATTTATGGTTTTTACTTTATCCTTGCCTGTCGGAATTTTAATTTGAAAGTCTTCCTTATAGAGATATTTAATATTCACTGAACCTCTTAACGGCGGAGCTTTCAATATGTCTGTATCAACAAGCATTTTACCGTCTTGCGCAGTTAAGCAACCGTTTTTAAAAACCATTGCCGGTTCAAAATTTATAAGATCTTTTAAAACAAGCATATCGGCTTTATATCCCGGTGCAATTGCCCCTAGATTAGGCAGTTTAAAATATTCCGCAGTATTAAGGCTTGCCATTTGTATTGCTTTTATCGGATTAACACCGCTTTTAACAGCTTTTTTAACCATTCGTGAAATATGCTTGGCAAGGTGTTTTGGGTGTCTGTCATCAGTAACAAACATACATTTACGGGTATTATACTTTTTCAAAACAGGAATTAACGGTTCTAAATCCCTTGCTCCCGTTGCTTCTCTAACCATCAAATACATCCCGAGCCTTAGTTTTTCAATGGCTTCTTCTACTGTTGTACATTCATGGTCAGAATGTACACCGGAAGCAACATAAGCGCATAAATCTTTACCTTTTAAATGAGGAGCGTGTCCGTCTACACATTTATGCTTTTCCAGTCCAAGCTGTATTTTGCTTAAGACATTACTGTCACAACTTATTACTCCCGGAAAATTCATCATCTCTGCTATTCCGAGAACCCACGGAGCATCAATCAATAAAGCAAGATCATAGCTGTTTAAATCAACTCCGGAAGTTTCTAAATCTGTTGCCGGCACACAAGAAGGAAGTGTCATGTATACATCAAGAGGAAGCTTTTTACTGGCTTCTCTCATAAAGCTTATGCCCTGAAGCCCCATTACATTAGATATTTCATGCGGGTCAGCAATAACAGTCGTTGTACCTGAAGGGACAACAAGTTTAGCAAATTCGGAAGGCATAAGCATAGAGCTTTCCAGATGCACATGCCCGTCTATAAAGGATGGTGATACATATGCACCATCAACATCTATTTCTTTTTTACCGGTATATCCTTTGCCTACACCTGCAATAATACCGTTAGAAACAGCAATATCCGCATCATAAATTTCTTCAGAAAGCACATTTATAAGCTGTGCGTTTTTTATAACCAAATCAGCCGGAATTTCTCCCTTTGCGGTTTTTATAATATCTTCTGTCTGTGTATTTACTTTTGTTTCAAATATATCAAATCTGTCCAAGTTGAACTCCTGTTTAATTGTGTCGGGTGATTTTTTCTATTATACACATATATTCAATATTTAGTGCAACGAAGTAGACAAAATTTAAAAATTTATTAATATAAAATTAATGAATGAACACGAAATTAACAAACAAAAAGCTAAATCTTTTCTGGATAACATAAGAAAAAGGCAGGAGATAGAACCTTTTAAACCAGTTGATAAAAACTTTGCAGAAAAATATGAAAATTACTCTGTTATACAAATGATTGACGAGGGTATTAAATTTTGCAGCAAAAAAGATTACGAAAAATCTGTAATGCTATTAGAAATGGCTTTAAAAAAAGACCCTCAAAATATTTATGCACTGTATGAATGTGCACATGTATGTTATATTCTTGAAGATTACGCTAAATGTCTGAGTTGTTTACAAACATTGTTAAAAATAGAAGAATCAAAATCCTTTAACGATTTTGATAAACATAAACTTCAGCAGCACATAGCGGATGCTTACTATTATTCAGGTTACAAAAGCTACGCAAAAGAAATATACGAAACTTTGCTGGCTGAAAAATATGAAAACATCTGGTTGTTTGTTAATCTCGGACTTATTTATCATTATTACGAAGATTACGAGACAGCTTTGACTTTTTTTATAAAGGCATATGAAATAAAGCCTGATGACCCTGATATTAATATTTATATAGGAGCAGTGTATTCAAAGCAGGAAAAATACGAACTTGCACTCGAATTTATTTTGCATGGAGAAGAACTCGGATATAAATCAGATATTTATATCTATGAAGAAGTTTCAAGGATATATTATATACTTGAAAATTACGAACAGTCACGTATTTATGCTCAAAAAATGATTGATTTGGATTCCGGATACGGTGAGGGCTACAGGCGTATGGGATATGCTCTTTGGGGATTGAAAGAGAATTCTCGTGTCGTGGAAAATTTTCAAAAAGCAATAGGGTTTGATTCCGCAGAAAGTTATATGTATTATTTTATTGTACACAGCTTAATAGAAACAGACGTAAAGACTACTCAAAGATATGCTGGCTTGATGAAGGAAAAATACCCTGAGGATTTAGAAACCTATGCTGCTCAAGGGCTTGTTTTCTATTATACAAAAAAATACAAAAAAGCTTTTGGGTATTTAAAAAAAATACCGGAATCGTCATATTTGTATAATACAACCGTTATATACAAAATTTGTGCGTTATATGAGATGGGAAAATACAAGCAGGTTTTGGAAGCATATCAGGAATTGTCTGATGAATTTTCCAAAAATATTATGCATACTATTGCTTTGAGCTGTTGTATTGAATTAAACCAAAGTGAATTTGCAAAAGAAATTCTCGATAATATAAGAAATTCAGCAGATAACAGCTATGAAGTTTTAGAACAATGTTGTTATTTTTACTTTATAAATTTCGATAAAGAAAATACACGTGAATATGTAATAAAAAGTTGTGAAGCCGCTCAAAAAGAATGTATTGAACCCGGCGAATTTGTGCGTTTTTTGGCTGATAAGTTTAATGGTAAAAATGTTAGCGTAGGTCAACTGTCAAATGACTTCAATCAAATTCAAAAATTTATTATTGCTTTATTTGTGAAAGATAAGCAATGGCTGGTTTGGTTCATTATTACAAGACTGATTTTAGGCATTTTTCTTGTGGGATATTTATTATATACCGCGGGAAAAATTATATTGCTTATTTTGCCGTGAGTATTTGAATATATGTTACATTATTGATATATAATTATTGTGATTTTTTTATAAAATATAGCACATTTATACTGCGTGTGCTATAATAGTAGTAGTAAATTCACCAAATGTAATATCCCGCTATTTGTGTTTATTATAGAACAAGGAGCAACAATGAAACTTTCAAATTATTTTTTAATTTGTATAATTTGTGCTCTGGCTGTTATTTTATACGGATGCAGTACAAATAACCGTCATGTTGTAAACATGCAAAGCGGTATTGTCATACACAGCAGTGATTTTACAGGCGGCAGCACTAAAGAGGCTGTTGACAATTCAAATGTAATACGTCTTGGTGACGGATACGAAAAAATAGAACTTGATTTAGAAAAAATGTAAGTGAATTAATTTAGAAAAAATACAGAAATTTTTATATTTTTTTATTTTAATTTATTTACTTTTATATTACGATAGGAGTAGTCGCTATAATTATGAAAAAAGGAATAACAATGAATTATACACACGGAAGCCTCGAAAATGAAATTTTGAAAACTATTTGGATGCTTGAAGAAATTGAAAGTTCTGATGTTTCTGTAACAGAGGTGCAGGAGATAATTAACAGAAATTCTTCTGTATCACGTGCATATACCACCGTAAAAACGGTTATGGATAGATTAGTAGAAAAAAACATGCTTGTCAGATACAAACAGGGTAAAAAATTCTTTTACAAAACAGTTTCTTCCCGCGATGAAATGGCACAAGAAGCCATTAAAAAACTTGCAAGCCAGTATTTTAACAATGATATGGATTCCCTTGTAAGAACAATTACAAGCATGAGTTCTCTTCAAAAAGAATGCAAGACAGCAGTGTTGATATAGTAAAACAACGGCAATTTGTCGGAAATATTATTATTGCGGTATTAACCGAAAAAATAAGTGTAAAAAAGGGTCTTTTGCTCTTTCCTAAGGGATGTGAAGACCCTTCAATCCATGCAGCCTGGCATGCATTATGTCATTATGAGGCGGATGAAGATATAAAAGCAAAAGATATTGATTACAACGACCAGCAGGTTGAACTGCTGGAATTAATTGCTTTTACATTTAAAGACGGAAATCCGCTGCCGCAAAATATCATCGATGCATACAAGCCTTATTATCAGGAAGACCCGATATCTTATGATACGGGTCTGAAGGGTGTTATAAAAAAGCTATTCAGATTTGTTAATTTTTAGGCTTTCTGCCTACCTGATTTCTGCCGTTTTCTTTTGCGATATAAAGACAATCATCGGCATACTTAATCATTTCCTGCGGAGTTTGACCGTCCTGAGGGAAAGTAGCTACACCAAGGCTGATTGTAACCTGCACATCATTTCCGTTAACAAGTTTAAGCGGATGTTCACTTACTGCTTTACAAATTTTTTCCGCAGTAAACAAAGCACTCTCATTATCGGTATTAGTGAGTATAATAGACATTTCTTCTCCGCCGTAGCGGCAAACAATGTCAGAGCTTCTTACATTCTTTTTAAGAATTTGTGCAACCTGTCTTAAAACAGCATCACCGGACTGATGTCCGTATGTATCATTGAACTTTTTAAAGAAATCAATATCTATCATTATTAAAGAAAACGGTCTGTCATATCTTTTACCGGTTTCTATGCCAAGCAGCATATGTTCCTGAAAATATCTATGGTTGTACAATTCTGTTAACCCGTCTGTCGTAGCAAGTGCATAGGTGTATTCCAAATCTCTGGATTTAAGGATATATTTTGCAAGATAACATGCTATAAATACGAGCAATATCGCAGCCAGTTCAAATACAATACCGGTCCAAATGTTGAAGTAAAACATAAGCGCAGTAGAAACAATTATATAAATAATAGCAGTTAAAATTGCAACAAGTGAAGATATAACGGTTGATTCACTCCTTATTACAATCAACCCGACAAACAAGCTCAATAAAAGACTTATTACTATATCAAAGACAGGCGAAACCCTCTTTATAAAGTTATTGTCCAAAATATTATTTATGAATGTTGTATGAATCTCCACACCCGGGAAAATTCTATCAGTCGGCACACTTTTTAAGTCAAAAAGCGATGTTGCACTTGTCCCTATATAAACAATTTTGTCTTTAAAATAATTGTCAGGCAGGAGTTTTTCACCTTCATAGATATTTTTTTCCACCTTCCATAAAGGAATATATTCAAACGTATTGTGGCTGTTTATGCCGCTTGGACCATACCAGTTTAAAACAGCCGTACCATTTAAAGTAAGCGGAATTCTTCTTTCCCCGAGAAGCATTTCTCCCTGTGGATTGATTTTAAACTCGCTGATTTTCAAATTTTCTGTTTTTTCAAGATACTTTAGAGCAACTTTAAGCGCTAAATGCGGATAAAAATCTCCCTTGTATATAACAAAAAGCGGAAGATATCTGGCAATACCGTCTTCATCGCGGAGTAAATTTATGTGCCCGATATTCGGGGTAGTTGTTAAAATCTGGTTAATAATTGCCCTGCAATTTGAAAACATAAATGTGTCATTTTTTAAATTTATATTTGACTCATTAACAATATTTGCCTTTAATGCATCCGGCAGGTCAACAGGTTTTCGAAGAACATAAGATAAATTATCAAAATTAATTGATGTAAAAACATTATCATAACGCGCAATATTTTTAGCAAGTTTGTTGTCTGCGTCATTACTGCTTTTTAATGATTTTACAAACATAAGATCAAAAGCAACAACCGCAGGATTTTGTTTTTCCAGATAGGTGACTATATCAGCATAAATACTTCTTGATATAGGCCATTCCCCGTATTTATCCAAAAAATATTCATAACTTTCTTCGTCCACAGACAGTATAACAATATTTTTATCAACCTTTTTATAAGGCGCAAGCACGCTCTGACGAATATCAAAAGTTTTGTTTTCTATTATGCCAAAAAAGTTTCTTATGGACGGGTGTCCTAAAAAAGAAAACAAAAGACCTATCGTTATTATTATGTATATGCTGTATAATAAATATTTTAAAAATGTTTTATTTTTTAGATATTGCTTAATTTTTTCCATGGGGTAAAAACTCCGTTTTATGCTGGGAGACAGGGGTAATTATTTTTCTTGTAAAGATTTAATTTTCAAGCTTCTAAAGGAGCGGCTGATGTATAGCCCTGATTGAATTCCAGTAAAAATGCAGTAAGGTCAAACAATTCTTCAGGGTTTTGTAAATACTTTAAAAGGCATTCTTCATTCAAATTCATAATACTTAAACTCTCTCTTTTTAGTCGGGTATATTTATTTTTATCTGTTGGGGTGGGATATTATCATTTTTACAAAATTTGAAATTTATTAAATCACCTTAATAATTGAAATTTATAAGCCGATTTTCAACATGATTAAAAAAATCTTAAAATTTTATGATTATATAGCTTAATTGTTATAATAAAAGTATGGAAAAAATAAAAATTGATTTTAAAAAAATTGCAGACAAAGTAAACTTGCCTATTCTCGCTGTAGACTATGACAATAAAATAGTCTATGCTAACAGCAAGTTTTGCTCACTGTTTAGTACAGACAGCGAAACTATAGCGGGAAAAGACCTATATGACTTTTTACCACAAAAGAGCGATACAGTCATAATCAGAAACTACACATATAAAATTTCTAAGTATGACGATGAATATTACTCATACTACTATCTTGACGCAGTTGACAACCAGATGGAAAAAATCTATTCCGACTTTATCTCAACGGTCAGCCATGAACTCAGAACACCTCTTACCAGTATAAGAGGATTTGCAGACACAATGCTTATGTCTTATGACAGGCTTGATAAAGTACAAATACAAAAATTTTTGACAATCATAAAGGAGCAATCCAACAGACTGATAAAACTTGTGGAAAATCTTTTATCTGTTTCCAAAATTCAAGTCCAGCACAGCAACCTTGTTTTTAAATCAGTTAATGCACAATCACAAATTGAAAAGGTGTCAGATGTTTTAAAAAACCAGTATCCTACACACCCTTTTGAAATTAAATGTGCAGCTGATGTCCCCAATATTCTTGTCGATGAAAATAAATTCCAACAGATAATGATTAACTTAATGGACAATGCTGCGAAATATTCCTATGAAAAAGGTGTTGTCAGCGTAGAAATAGCTAATTCCCAAAAAGAAAATTTTGTCAGCATAAAGGTAAAAGACCATGGCGTAGGCATCGAACCGGAAAATCTCGGACGAATCTTTGAAAAATTCACAAGGATAGAAAACCATCTGACCAGAAAAACCCAGGGCAGCGGGCTGGGGCTTTATATCGTAAAAGATTTGATTGAAAAAATGGGCGGTCAAATTTTTGTTGAAAGTTCAACAGAACTGCCAAACAGCGGCTCTGTCTTTGAAATTCTCCTACCTGTTGCTTCTTACACCAGTCAGAGCAAGAAAAAATTGGAGGACTGATAATGTTATCCAAACTCGTTTTAATTATCGATAAAAGAAAAGAATTACCGGCGAAATATAAAAAACTTGTTGAAAGTAACGGGGTAAGCGCCATTTTAACACCTAATTTTGAAGAAGGGCTTGAAATCTTAACAAGTTATGAGCCAGACATGATACTTGTCTCAGACAGCCTTGAAACTACGCTTGCCGATAACGTAAAAAAACTCAGAATGCTAAGTTATCCTTCACGCCCCTGCATTATTGCCGTTTCAAAATCTGATGATTTAAAAGATAAACTTGCTGTTTTAGATGCCGGTGCAGATGACTTTTTAAGCGAACCTATTGAATCAGAAGAATTCAAAGCAAGAATCAATGCCCATTTAAGACGTCATTTTGAAAGTATGCTGGATGATACAACACGCCTTCCTGACACAAAATTCTCTTTAAAAACATTAAAAAGAACTATTATAGAAAATAAAAAATGGGCAGGCATGCTTGTTAAAATAAACGAATTTGAACCTTACAAAGAAATATACGGAGAACTCGCATCTGACAAAATGCTGCAGACTTATACAGCTATAATAAGTTCCGCACTTGACGATAAAGATTTCTTTGGCGAACTTTCACAGGGTGAATTTTTAATTTTAACAAATCCGCTTAAAGCAGAGCATATTGCATCATTTCTTGTCTATGCTTTTGAAGCGATTGTTGAAAAATTTTACAGTGAAGAAGATGCAAAATGCGGGTATATTACTCTTTACGGAGATGATAATGCAGGTAAACGGGTAAACCTTGTTTCTACAAGCATCGGCATTATTTCAAGCGAATATCAGCCTTATATAAGTGTTAATGCGGCATTAAACGCTCTTTATGCAACCTGTAAACTTGCCCAGTATTCAACATCCGGAACAGCTTCTTCATATCTGGTAGAAAGAACAATGCTCAGTGCTGATAACGCTGTATTTAATAAGGAATACAATAACAAAATTCTTGTTATTGAACCGGATGAAGCATTAAACTATCTGTTAAAGACCACAGCGCAAATGCAAGGGTATGAAGTAGCTTCGGCACAAGATTATTCGCTGGCACAAAATCTTATAAAAACTTTTAATCCGGCACTTATTGTACTTGATGCAGGTGAGGCAGATACGCTCAAGGGTCTTGAACTTTGTAAAAAATTGAAAAAAGATAAAAAGTTTAAAGATAAAAAAATTATACTTTCTACAATAATTCATGACAAAAAAATGGTCCTCAATGCAGGTGCAGATTTATATCTGCCCAAGCCGTACGAACTTTTGGGCATATTTAACTGGATTGAACAAATGATAAAAGAGTATAATTACTAGTTAGCAGAAGCAACAGCTTTTTTAAACTCTTCGACATCCTCTTTTGTATCAATACCTATTGGTTTTATATTCACAATAGATGTAATTATTTTCATGCCGGACTGCAAAGCACGCAGCTGCTCAAGGCTTTCTGCTTTTTCAAGCATTGTTTGATTGAGCGATGTCATTTTAAACAAGGCATCTCGTTTATATCCGTAAAGCCCTATATGACCATAGAATACAGCCTCTCCGATATTTCTTTCATAAGGAATTTTTGAACGTGAAAAATAAAGAGCAAAGTTATTGTTATCAATAACACATTTGACAAGATTAGGGTTATCGACTTCCTCTTTATCCGTAATTACTCTTAATAGCGTAGCAATATCCGCATCATTACGGGATTTGAGAGCTGATATTACTCCATCAATTGCTTCCGGTGTAATCATAGGTTCATCGCCCTGAAGATTGACAATATATTCAAAATCATCGTGGCGTGAAGCTACTTCAGCTATTCTGTCAGAACCGCATTTGTGGTCAGCTCGTGTCATCTCAACATTACCGCCGAAAGACTTAACACAGTCGTATATTTTTTCATGGTCGGTTGCAACAATCACCGTATCTGCCTGTTTTACTGCTGATGCCTTTTCATAAACCCATTGAATAATGGGTTTGCCGTCAACTTCGATTAGAGGTTTTGCATGCAGTCTTGTAGATGCATATCTTGAAGGAATGATGATTGCTGTTTTTGCCATTATTTTACTCTTTCGTATTTTCTTTGCTATTCTGATATAATTATATTACAAAACAAAGGGAGCGGTAAAAGTTGGCAATTTTTTCGGACAACGATAATATTCAAAAACCTTTAAAAATTGAGAGGGATAAAAAAAGCGAAAATCTTGAGTCTAAGGAAATAGGCTATGACAGAGCTTTTGAAAACAATATACGCCCGCAGACTCTTGATGAATACATCGGTCAAACCGCGTTAAAAAGTACTTTAAAAATTTCAATCGAAGCTTCCCAAAAAAGGAATAAACAAATAGACCACATGCTGTTTTACGGCCCGCCGGGGCTTGGTAAAACAACGCTTGCTTCTGTCATTGCAAACGAGTTAAAAACAAAAATAAAAATCACATCCGCTCCGGCTCTTGAACGTCCCAGAGATATTATCGGTATTCTGATGTCCTTAAAAAATGGCGAAATTCTTTTTATAGACGAAATTCACCGTCTAAATAAAGTCACGGAAGAAATCCTGTATCCTGCAATGGAAGATTTTTTTCTTGATATGACAACAGGTAAAGCTCAAACCGTAAAAACCCTGAGAGTTCCTTTGCCAAAGTTTACTCTAATCGGGGCAACAACAAAAGCAGGAGCATTGTCAGGACCGCTTCGCGACAGATTCGGAATAATACACAGGCTTCAGTTCTACACAATTGAGGAACTCTCGCAAGTCATATCACGGACAGCAAAAATTTTAGAAATTGATATAGACGAAGAAGGTGCAAAAATTATCGCAAGCCGCTCCAGAGGCACACCGAGAATTGCAAACAGACTAGTAAAAAGAGTTGCTGATTACGCTCTTGTAAAAGCAGATGCCAAAATAACAAAACCTGTTGCTATAGAGGCGCTTGATAACTTACATATAGATGAGAGCGGCTTGGATTCAACCGACAGAGAGATGATGAAGCTTATTATAGAAAAATATGACGGCGGACCTGTCGGACTGGAAACTATTGCTGCTGCACTTGGTGAAGATTCAAGAACCATTGAAGATGTTTATGAGCCATATCTTTTGCAGGAGGGGTATATACAAAGAACACCCCGCGGCAGAAGAATTTCTCCGGAAGGATACAGGCTTTTGGGCTATAAAGTTCCATCGAACTCAAGTGGTCAACAAAGCTTATTTTAACGATTATAATCTACTTAAGACGTCTGATTATTTCCTGTGTAAAGTCAGTTGTACTTGCATTACCGCCAAGATCACAGGTTAAAACCTTACCCTCTTCAAGTATGGAATACAGAGCCAGTTCTATTTTTTTCGCTTTTTCATTTTCTCCAATGTGCTTTAACATATTTATCGCACAAAGCAAAAGGGCTGTGGGATTAGCTTTATTCTGTCCTTTGATGTCAGGAGCAGAACCATGCACCGGTTCAAATACAGCACAGCTGTCTCCTATATTTGCCCCCTGAGCAATGCCCAGCCCGCCGATTAATCCTGCAGTAAGATCAGAAACTATATCGCCATACAGATTCGGAAGCAAAAGCATATCAAACTGTTGAGGTTTCTGAACAAGCTGCATGCAAAGGTTGTCTACAAGAATTTCTTTATATTCTATTTGAGGATAATCTCTTGCAACATCACGCACCGACTCAAGAAACAATCCGTCTGAAAGCTTGCATATATTAGCTTTGGTCACGGCATGCACTTTCTTTCTGTCATATTTTAACGCATAATCAAAAGCGTATTTTGCAATTCTTGTTGACGCGGCTCTTGTAATGATTTTTATTGATTCAGCAGTATCATTATCAATTTTTCTTTCTATTCCTGCGTACAAATCTTCCGTGTTTTCTCTTACAACAACAATGTCCACGCCATCAAACGGAGTCTTTATTCCTTTAATATTTTTACATGGACGAAGGTTTGCATACAAATCAAGCTCTTTTCTCAATGCAACATTTACACTTCTGAACCCTTTGCCTATAGGCGTTGTGACAGGCGCTTTTAGAGCCACCTTATTAAATCTGATTGAGTCAATAACACGCTCAGGCAAAACTGTACCTTCTGTTTCAACTACATCAGCGCCTGCTGTTTGTATATCCCAGTCGATTTCAACACCGGCTTCTTCAAGAATAAGCACAACAGCATCGGAAATTTCCGGTCCTATACCGTCACCCGGAATTAGTGTAACTCGTCTCATCTAGCTTTCCTTTTCTTTTATAACATCAATTAACAATCTTATTGCCTGTTTTGCAAACAAATATTTTATTAGCAATCTTGGCAGTTTAGGATTTACATTGTATTTATGTACATGCATTTCATCTTTTGTTCCCACGCCAATATAAACGAGTCCGACTGGTTTCTCGTCTGTTCCGCCCGTAGGTCCGGCTATACCGGTAGTCGCAAGCGCATAATCACTACCTGTATTCTTGAGCAGCCCTTTAACCATCTCTCCTGCTGTTTGTACACTGACAGCCCCGTATTGTTCAAGAGTCTGAGGATTCACCTGCAGATATTTTACTTTGGCTTCGTTAGCATAGGTCACAAAATTAGAATGTATATACGCAGAACTTCCCGAGACATCAGTCATCAAAGAACTGACAAGCCCGCCTGTACAGGATTCCGCAACAGAAAGCGTCTTTTGCTTTTCCAAAAGCAGCTTACCCGCAATATAAGGTTCTTTTAGATTGGAGATAAGATTGAATAATTTTAAATAAGTAAAAATATTTTCTGACATAAAATTTTTCATCTCCAATCTAAAAAGTTTACTTGGCACAAGTCTGATTAGTGCAACGGTATATCAAGAGGCTGAGTTAACAAAATATTGATATTTGTTCCCTGGTCAAGAGTAACTTCGTTGCCTTTCTTGAATAAATCAACAATATCAGCACCTACGTAATAAAAAATTCCGCCTATACTGCCGCCTATTGCTCCTATTGGTACACAAACATACTGCATATTTTCTCCTGTGCCCTTGCCCCAGTCAATAGCTTTGGTGACAATATTTTTTGTCTGCTGCCAGTTTTGCTGGACAGCATAACCGTAGTTTCCGCCTGAATATACTCCGCCATCGAGAGTAAGTTCAGTGTATCCGTACAAACCTGCTGTTATAGGAACTTGTTTTCCGTTAGGTGTTACTACATGATCAAAGCTAAAGTACACAACAGCACTTCTTGAAAGTCTTTTTGACGGGGTTATTTTGTTGATAGTACCTCTGATAACAGAACCTGACGGCAATGCAACCTGACCGTCAACAATTTTATCCTCTTTCAGCATTGCAGAAAATTCATCCCCCATATCTCCAAGTTTAGAAGATACGGTATCAAGCAGTTCAAGTTTCATTGTCGTACCGGCAGGCAGCCTTATAGCCTGAACATCACCGTGCATTCTTTTGTTTATCCCAACAGCCTGTGCAGAATAACAAAAACCGGCAAACAACCCTGCAAGCAGTAAACAGTATGCTATATATTTTTTCATTGTAAACCTCTCCTATAGTCTATAGATATTATTGTAAATATTTACGCCTATAATTGCAAGACTATGTAATTTCTTCATAAAGAGAAGACGCTTCCTGTACAGACACATTACCTGTAGGTATTTTAACAACCTTTACACTAATACTTTTATTAAAGTGAACTATTGTGATAATATCCCCTTCTTTAAGCTGCTTAGATGGTTTTGCCTGTACATTATTAACAAGAACTCGTCCCTGCTCTGACGCATCATTAGCGACGGTCCGCCGTTTAATAAGTCTTGATACTTTTAAAAATTTATCTAATCTCATAGCTCTTTATTTTAGCAAAAATAAACATAATATTAAAGCGATAGTTTAGCTGCACTTATATAAAGCAGAATTGCCCCTGCCGTCGCCAGATTTAAAGACTCCGTTTTATTGCTTATCGGAATAGTTGTCTTTATATCAGCCGTATTTATTGCTTCCTGAGTCAAACCGTCAGCCTCTGAGCCGAGCATAAGCACAAACGGCTCTTTATAATCAATAGTTTCCGGTAATACTGTATCTTTATGATTAACAACACTTGCAACAAAATTTGAAGCACCAAAAACTTTTTTAGCGTTTTCCACGGATGTTTTAACAATTGGAAGTTTAAACATAGCACCAACAGTTGAGCGAACGACTTTGGGATTATAAATATCCACAGTATCACCGCAAAGTAAAATTGCATCCATAGAAAAAGCACAGGCACAGCGTATTAATGTTCCAAGATTACCTGCATCTTTAATATTTTCAAGCAGCACGAGTCTTTTAGAGTGTTTTATATCTTCAAGAGAGAATTTTTGCTGTTTTGCAACCGCAACAGCCTCCGGCATACTGTCTGTTGTCGATATTTTTTCCAGCACAGGGGGTGTAACAAGAGTGATTTTATCTTTTACAAAATCAAACCGTTGCAAGTACTTTTCCGTCGTGTAGACACTCTGTATGTTTACGCCGGAAGCAAATGCCTCTTCCAAAGGTTTATGCCCTTCAATTAGAAATAATCCGGTTTCATTTCTGTATTTTTTTTGTTGAAGTTTAGCCGCTTCTTTTATTCTTGTATTAGAAGTACTTGTTATAACCTCGTATTCTTGCATTTTTATTCCTCTATAGCCTTATTTATTTTTTCTGCAAGTCTGTATATAAAAGAATTTTTTTCAAAAGAACGGTGAGTTCCCTCCTTCAACTCCGTAAGCTGATTTGCTGTAAAAGTATCGGTAAATTGGTATTTTTTTGCGGTCAATTTACCGTTTTCAATATAAGCCCTTGTAAATTTTGCATTAAGGTTTGCTTTTACGACTTCTTCATCAATATCAAAAAATCGCATAAAATATCTTTCAAACGGGTGATCGTTGATTTCGATTGACAGGTGCTGGTTTTCATTGAACGGAGAAGATTTTATACTTTTTGTAAGTTGGTTTTTTATTGCTCTTTGGGTTCTTGATACAGCTGTTGACTGCACTAGCGATTTTTGTCTTGTTATATTAAATTTAATCATTTTTGCCTCCCGATAAAGTGTTATTATTCCATTGTTTCAACCAAATTTTTTCCTGTTTATTCAAAAGAGAAAAATCAATTGCATTTTCCTGAAAAGGAACATGAGACAATGATTCAATTTTCAATTTTCCGTTTTTTTCAGTTAAATAAACAGAGTTTTCTAATCTTACTCCCCCAAAACCTGTTTTGTAAAGACCGGGTTCGATTGTAAAAACCATATTCTTTTTCAGAACTCTTTTTCCCATTACTCCGCAGGAAATAGTCGGCGGATTTTCATGCACATTTATACCTACACCGTGTCCAAGCCCATGGTTAAAATTAAAGTCCTTTAAACCTGATTGTCTGTGAATCTTTCTTGCTACAGCATCTAATGTATAACCTGTTGTTCTGTTAGTAACAGGGTAATTGTATGCATTCAAAAACATTTTTAACACTGTTGTATAGACTTTTTTCTGCATTGCAGACGGAACACCTTTAACAAATGTTCTGGTAATATCAGTAGAATACCCGCCCTCAAAGTGACCTCCGCAATCCAAAAGAACAAAATCACCATCTTCTATAACAGCTTTATCACTCGGATGAGAATAATGAATAACAGAAGAATTTTTTCCTGCAGCAAGAATCGTCTTAAAGCTCAGCTGTTTTGCTCCCTGTTTTAAAAATTCCTTTTCTATTTCATCAGAGAGTGCTTTTTCAGTAATATTACCGGCTGCTTGAATACGGTTGCCCGCATAATTCACAACGTTATCTGTGCGTTTATAATTCTTTTTAAAGTGGGCTATTTCTGCGTCATTTTTTATTGCTTTCATCTCTTTTATGTAATCTTTTGGCAGTTCTGACGCTTTATTTTTTATAAGACTAAAATCATAATAATTTATAGTCGAAGGATTAAATAAAACACATTTAACCTTTTTAAAAGCATTATCAAACTCTTTTAACGGCAAAATTTCAAAATATTCACCGATTTTTGTATCAAAACCTTCATCGCTGAAAATAACAGCTCTGTCTTTATACAAAACCATCTTTGCCTTAAAAGTTGAAGAATAAGGAGTTTTATACTGCCTGCAGTTTGTCAGATAAGCAATATTTTCCAGATGGGTATCAACAAACGCCTCATTCCTTTTTAATTTACGCGAAAGCATTTTAAACTTTTCATCTGCACTTATACCGGCAATATCAATAGTTATCTGTTCAACAGCTTCTTTACCTTTGCTTGCTTCAAGTTTATGAAAAAGTTCAACCGGCTCAAAATCAAGCGCTTTGATTTTACAATGTTTTTTAGAAAGTTTAATTTTTAAATTTTTATAAAAATTAAGGGAGATTTTTTTAGAGACAATACCTATTCTGCTGTCAGGTGCAATCCTTTGTACAAGTTCGCCTAAAAAAGTTTGTCCGAGCTGCAGTTTAACAACAGTAACTTGTTTTAAATCGCATTCCTTATCAGCCTGTTCGTGATATCTTCCGTCTACAAACTGATAAACCTTGTCCTGCGTAAGCAATACATCACCGGTCGAACCTGAAAAGCCCGTCACAAAGTATCTTGCACAGTTGGAAAGCTCATTATATTCCACAAGAAATTCATCAGTTGTATTTATTAAAAGACAATCAAGATTCTCTTTTTTTAAAAACTCCCTTAACTTTTCTATCATATTAGTCCTTCTTATCTGTTAAATAAAGCAAATGCCAGCCGAATTGTGTTTGGATAGGTTCAGACAAATCTCCGACATTCATTGAAAAAGCAGCGTCCTCAAACTCCTTAACCATTACCCCTTTACCGAAAAATCCGAGGTCGCCTCCGTTTGCACCGGACGGGCAGAGTGATACTTCTGCTGCAACATCTTCGAATTTTTTACCGTTTAAGATTTCTTCTCTAAGCTGTTTTGCTTCTTCTTCTGTTTTTACAAGCAGGTGGCTTGCTCTTACTTCTGTCATAATTTAATTCCTTATTTTTGTTAACGTGTTAATTATATCAGCATTGGGCTTTCCCTTGCAATTCCCATTAAAAAATAATAAAATATCTTATATTTGTGTCAGGGGTAATATGATAGAATCTGAAAACGAAGAACCAAAAGGTTTTATAATAATAAAAGCTGTTATATCAGCTCTCTTAATTATTTTTGTGTTAAGCCAGCTTGTACTCGTTGTATTTAAACCCTACATTTCGGCAAAATTAATTAATTTTGCAAAGAAATACACCAGAGGAAGATTCGTCTGCACACTAAATACTCAAGGCGAACATGTCGCAAGACTGTATAAAATCAACGGAAAAGAAGAAAAGCTTGTCCACTCCGCAACAGGCAACAGCTGCATATTTTCCCGCCCCAAAGTAAACGCAGGATTTTTTATTTTTGCATCAGGCGGCGGAGGAGGAGCAACACCTTATGAAAGCGGAAAAAATGGAGAAATAATCTCAAAACATAAACAAATAACCAATCCCGTCATAGTAATAAAAATAGGCAAAGGCGGAACAGGCACATATATTGATGAGAATAACAATTTCATAGATGCAAAAGACGGTGAAACAACAACGATAGAATCGCTGAAAATTATTGCGCACGGAGGTTCAAAATCAACGAGAATGACTCCAATGGGCAGTAAACAGGTTCAGGATGAATACCATATTCCTGAAAAATACTATTATTTGTATGACATTTCCAAAAGTTCAAAATACGGACTCGGCGGACAATACAACCAAAAGACCTCTAACATAAGTGCCAAAGCACAAAATGGACATTCCGGCGCTGTAATAATACAATGGTGATAATTCTATAAACCAAAAGCCTCCGAAATTTCGGAGGCTTTTGGTTTAAATTTTAAAGCGCCTTTACACGGCTGCGCTTTTTTCCGCCTGTCGAATCAAAGATTCGTTCGTTTCGTTAACTGCGTTTTACCTCTCACAAAACTTGACATTTAGTCAACTTTTGTTCGGCAGAGTACAACGGCGGCATTTGATTGTCCGGCTTTTCGGTCTTTCAGTTCTGAAAGCCCTTCAAGCCTTCACACACGGCTTGCGCCTGTGCTCACCTCTCATAAAATGTGACATTTAGTCACGTTTTATTCGGCAGAGTGTCGCCATCGATTGGTTACGGCTCTTTGTCGTCCGAGTTCTCGGACTCCGTCAAGCCTTCACACACGGCTTACGCTTTTTACTTGCCTGCCATTTGGCTTGCTACTTCTTCAGCAAAGTTATCCTGTCTTTTTTCAAGACCTTCGCCTAATACATAGCGTACAAATGATTTGATTTGCAATTTGCCTTCAATCAATTGAGCAACTGTTTCATCCGGATTTTTAACGAACGGTTGTTCAAGCAGACATCTTGAAGCCATCAGTTTGTTGATTCTGCCTTCAACGATTTTTGCTCTGATATTTTCAGGTTTTTTAGCAAGGTCTTCTTTGCCCATTTCGATTCTTGTTTCTTCATCGATAACCGATTGAGGAATTTCTTCTCTTGAAACAAATTCAGGAGCGTTAGAAGCGATGTGCAGACAAATGTCTTTTTCAAGAGCTTCATCAGCTTTATCAGTGTTTAAAAGAACACCGATTTTACCGTTGTGAATATAAGTTGCAGGATTGCCTTCAACGATTACGAATCTTCTTACTGTGATTTTTTCACCGATTGTAGCAACTTTTTCTTTAACGATATCTTCAATTTTTTTGCCGCATTTTGCACAAGTAGAAGCCAATAATTCTTCAACATTAGCAGGTTTAATAGCAACAACCTGTTTAGCGAGGTTAGAAACGAGTTCTTTAAATTCTTCGTTTTTAGCAACAAAGTCAGTTTCGCAGTTTACTTCAATCATTGCGCCGACATTGCCTTCAATATAAGAACCTACTAAACCTTCAGCAGCGATTCTGCCCATTTTCTTTTCAGCAGAAGCAATACCTTTTTGACGGAGGAATTCCATTGCTTTTTCCATATCACCATCGTTTTCAACGAGAGCTTTTTTAGCATCAAGAATACCTGCACCGGTTTTTTCTCTGAGTTCTTTTACCATAGCAGCGGTTATTGTCATAATAATTATCCTCTCTGTTTGTTTTAATAAACCTTAGATATAGCCCTGAATTTACCCAGGGAGTATATTTCAAAAATACTTTCCATCTTGAAATATAAAAAAGCAGGCAGGAAGTTTTCCAACCTGCTTTTTCAATTATCAATTATGCTTCAGCCGGAGCTTCTTCAGCTTTAGCATCTTCTGCTGTAACACCTGCATCTTCTGCTTTAATAGTTTCTGCTTTAGCGCCTACAGCTTTGTTTTCTCTTAATTGTTTACCTTCTAAAACAGCATCAGCCAATTTAGCGGCAATCAGTCTGATTGAACGGATAGCATCATCGTTACCTGGGATGATGTAATCAATTCCGTCAGGGTTTGCGTTTGTATCAGCAAGACAAATTACAGGGATATGCAATTTGTTAGCTTCTGCAATAGCAATGTCTTCTTTCTTCTGGTCAACAACAAAGATAATGTCCGGCATACCGCGCATTTCTTTGATACCGCCTAAAGTTTTAGACAATTTTTCAAGTTTTTTAGTCATTTGAACAACTTCTTTTTTCGGAAGTTTGTCGATATGACCTGAGTTTACAAAGTCTTCAAGTTCTCTTAATTTGTTAACTCTGCCTCTGATAGTTTCAAAGTTAGTTAACAAACCGCCGAGCCATCTTCTGTTGATGTAATACATACCACATCTTTGAGCTTCTTGAGCAACAACTTCAGTAGCCTGTTTTTTAGTACCTACGAAAAGAACATTTTTACCTCTTGCGGCAAATTCTTTAACGATTTCGTAAGCTTCATCCAATTTGTCAGAAGTTTTTCTTAAATCTATTACATAGATTCCGTTTCTTGCACCGTAAATATACGGTTTCATTTTGGGGTTCCATCTTTGTGTCTGGTGTCCGAATTTGGGGTTCCATCTTTGTGTCTGGTGTCCGAAGTGAACTCCGGCTTCGAGTAAATCAATCATTGATGCTACCGGCATCTTTTTCTCCTTTTCTTGCGGGCTTTAACATACTAGGAAGGGTTTATGCTTTGAAGACCTGCTTCTCGGCCCCGACTGATTCCGTCTAAAGTCCAATTACTGTACTACAATAAAATTATATCCCAAACAAAATATAAGAAAACATGGCTGTTTATATTGCTTAATAATTCAACACTAAAAATTTTTATTTAATATATAATTAGGAAAAATACCTATTAATTTTATTTTGATATTCAACATTTTAAACAAGGGTCAGGAGTATGGCAGACAAAAAAACAAAGAAAAAAATTAAAGTAGCATTTCCTCATATGGGAAATATTTATATTGCATGGGGTTCTGCACTGAGAAGGCTGGGAATAGAACCTTTTATTCCTCCGTATTCAAGTAAAAGGACACTGTCTCTGGGCACAAAAAACAGCCCCGAGTCTATTTGTTTGCCCTACAAATTGATTCTAGGCAACTTTATAGAAGCGATAGAAGGCGGCGCTGATTACGTTGCAATGATATCTTCCCCCGGTATTTGCCGTCTTGGCGAATACGGCGCAGGTATTCAAAATACACTGGAAGATATGGGATACCACGCAAATTACATAGAACTACAGCTCTATGACGGCGTAAAAGGAATGTACAAATTCTTAACAGAATTAAGCGGGGTAAAAAACCCGATAACTATTTTAAGAGCAATTGTTTTTGCTTTCAGAAAAGTTTTTGCTACTGACAGAATGGAAAACCTCCTTTCTTATTACAGAGCAAGAGAAATCCACCAGGGGGACGCAGAAAAGGCTTTTAAAAAAGGGATGAAGCTTATATACGAAGCAAACCACTACAAAGAATTAAAGAAAGCAGAAAAACAAGCAACAGCGGAAATCAAAAAGGTACAAATTGACCCCAAAAGAGAAGTTCTCCATGTTGACTTAACAGGGGAAATTTACCTTGTACAAGATCCTTTCTCTAATCAGAATATAGAAAGAGAACTCGGAAAAATGGGAGTACAAACAAGAAGAACTCTCACTGTTTCAAGCTTTTTAAGAGATGCTATTATTCCTAAGATGTTTGTTAAAGGAGAAACTCACCTTGAAAGGGCAATAAGACTGGCAAAGCCTTACCTTGCAAGAGATATAGGCGGCGACTCGCTGGAATGTGTATCTGATATTGTTTATGCAAATGAAAACGGTAAAGACGGCATTATTCACGTAAGCCCGTTTACCTGCATGCCGGAAATTATGTCGCAAAACTTTTTCCCTGCAATCAGAGAGAACTGTGAAATCCCGATATTGCCGTTGATTCTTGACGAACAAACAGGTAAAGCCGGATACATTACACGTCTTGAGGCATTTGTAGACCTGATGAGAAGACGTAAAAGAAAAAAAGAGATGGAGCTTGCCGAAGCAGCTAAATAGCCGGCAAGATTGTTTTTATAATTATTTGAAGAACTTAATAAAAAAAACAAGGATAAAAAAATAAATCCTTGTTTTTTTATTTGTCCTAACAACAGCCAAAGTATCTAATTTATTGTTGCAGCAGGTCTTGTGAATATTACTGCACAACATATTCAAAGCAAAGAAAACGAAAAATAATTATTAATATATAAAAAATCTTGTAAAAAACCTTTTTTTGAGGTACTTTGGTCATGAATATGCTCGAGTAAGAAAGAGGAGAAAAACTCATGGCAGAAAGAAAATTAGTAGGAACAGGCGAAATGTTCAAAAAAGCACTTGCCGGCAAATATGCTATCGGTGCTTACAATGTTAACAACATGGAAATCTTGCAAGGTATTGCAGAAGCTGCTGAAGAAACAAGATCACCGATTATTCTTCAAGTATCTGCAGGTGCAAGAAAATATGCTAACCAAACTTACTTAATCAAACTGGTAGAAGCTGCATTGGCTACAACTACAGTACCTATCGCACTTCACTTAGACCACGGTGCAGATTTTGATATCTGTAAAGCTTGTATCGACGGCGGATTCTCATCCGTAATGATTGACGGTTCAAGATTCCCGCTCGAAGAAAACATTGCTTTAACTAAAAAAGTTGTTGAATACGCTCATGAAAGAGGCGTTTCAGTTGAAGCTGAACTCGGTAAACTGGCTGGTGTTGAAGACGATGTTAAAGTTGCTGCTCACCATGCAACTTACACAGATCCTGAAGAAGCAGCAAGATTTGTTAAAGAAACAGGCTGTGATTCTTTGGCAATTGCTATCGGTACTTCTCACGGTGCTTACAAATTCAAAGGCGAAGCTAAACTCGACTTTGAAAGATTGGCTGAATGTAAAAAAGCTATCTATGACGTAGTTGGTTACGATTATCCTATCGTACTTCACGGTTCATCTTCAGTACCTAAAGCATTTGTTGAAAAATGCAACAAATACGGCGGTCAATTGCCTGACGCTCAAGGCGTTCCTGAAGATATGCTCAACTACGCTTCTAAACACGGTGTAGCTAAAATCAACATAGATACAGACTTGAGATTGGCTATGACTTCTACTATCAGAGAATTCTTTGTTGAACATCCTGAAAAATTCGATCCTCGTGAATACATGGGTCCTGGAAGAACAGCCGTTAAAGAAATGGTTATACACAAAATGAGAGATGTATTAGGCACAGCAGGTCACGCTGACGACTAATAAATTTCAAATAAAACTACAAAAGGTCTTTTGTAAAAAAACAAAAGACCTTTTTAGTATAAATACCAACAGCAATCAAAAAATAAAATAGTTCTTTATTTAATTTGAAAAATGTGAGAGAATAGTTTTATTAAAAAGACAAAGAGGGAGTTTGTATAAATGAAAATAGCAGTTGCTTATGACAGTGACGAAAATGTTTTCCAGCATTTCGGACATACGGAACAGTTTAAAATATATGAAATAGAAAATAACAGCGTTGTTGATTCCAGAATACTTTCTTCTGACGGTGAAGGTCACAGTGCTCTGGCACAGCTTTTAGAACACGAAAACGTAGACAAATTAATCTGCGGCGGCATAGGCGGCTGTGCTGTCAATGCTTTAGGCGAAGCAGGTATCGAAATTTTTGCAGGTATTTCAGGCAATGCAGATGAAGCTGTTAAAAATTTATTAAACGGTACATTAGAACAAACAACATCTCCAAATTGTTCTCACCACCACGGAGAACACTCACATAACCACGACAAAGACCACTCCTGTGGCCACAGCTGCCACTAAATATTTTTAATTCAACAGGTTATCCACCTGCGGTGAATCAGGGTTATATTGAGTAATAGATTATATGGAGAAAATTAAATGAAAGATAAAAGTTTTTTGATGATTCCCGGCCCTACACCCGTACCGGAGAGCATTCTTCTTGCTATGGCAAAACATCCGGTAGGACACAGAAGCACAGAGTTTTCCGCAATTCTTGAAGAAACCTATGCGGATTTAAAATGGTTATTCCAAACCCAAAACGATGTATTTATTTATACATCAAGCGGAACAGGCGCAATGGAAGGGGCATTATCAAACCTCGTTAACGAAGGGGATAAAGTGTTGTCGCTTGTTATAGGTAATTTCGGCAACCGCTGGGCAAAAATAGCCGCTTCTTTAGGGGCTAATGTTGAAAAAATTGAAGTTCCAGCAGGACAGGCTATCGACCCGAAAGTCTTAAAAGAAAGACTCGACGCTGATGTTAACAAAGAGATAAAAATCGTTACTCTAACACATAACGAAACTTCAACGGGCGTAACAAACCCGCTCAAAGAACTTGTTGCTTTGATAAAAGAACACGGCGCTGTGTCTGTTGTTGACGGGGTAACTTCCATAGGAGCAATCGAATGCAAAATGGACGAATGGGGCATTGATGTTCTCATCTCAGGTTCACAAAAAGGATTCATGATTCCGCCGGGGCTGGCATTCCTTGCAGCAAGCGAAAAAGCCTTCAAAATGCACGAACAGTGCAAACACCCGTCTTTCTATTTTGACTGGAGCGCTTACAGAAAATCGGTAAGAGCTAATTCAACACCGTATACACCGGCTGTTAACCTTATTGTTGCCCTGAATGAAGCATTAAAAATGATGAAAAAAGACGGTCTCGATAACATTCTTGCCCGCCATGCAAAACATGCAAAGGCTTTGCGTGCGGCAATTAAGGCAATCGGTTTAAAACCGATGGTGGAAGATGATGCAATTGCGTCAAACGCAATCACTTCAATCTATCCGCCAGAGGGCATAACCGTTCCCGATATCAGAAGCACGTTGAAAAAAGATTTTGATATTGTTGTTGCCAACGGTCAAAACGACCTTAAGGACAAGATTTTCAGAATGGGAACTTTAGGTTTTGTCTGCGACAGAGATGTTATTGCCGCAGTGGGTTCTCTGGAAGCAAGCCTCTACAAGCTCGGACACAAGTTTGAACTCGGCTCAGGGGTTAAAGCAGCTATTGAGAATCTTGTATAAACGTTTTTATAAATTTAACGGGTGCGATTATATTTTCGCACCCGTTTTATAATATTTGTTGTTGATTAATATCCAATCTTTGACAAAAAGTAACTTGGTTTAAGTTTTTGTTCATCTATTTTAATATGATTTTTTTCTCTAATTTCCTTAAGCCCGTCACATACTTTTATAAGTGTTGTTATTCTCATTATATTTTGATTATGGAGTATTCTGTACGCAAACGAATTATCAAGATGATACATAGCCGCAGACAAATCTTTATAATCAGCGTTCATTTGTTTCAAAGTTTTATTTAACTCTGAAACAAGTTTTTTATTTATCTCTCTGTCAAATTCGAGCATAAGGTCATTATAAAAAAGTATATTGACAATTTTATTGTCGACCCATACAATAAAAACATGCCTAAAACGACTTATACAATAACAAAAGAGCAATTTGAAAAAATATATCATCATTCTTACAATATCTATAGTGCCATTGAAGAAATGTATGATGATTTTGCTATATTGTATAATACACTTGAACAAATCAAAGCAAATCCTAACAACGGCAACACAAAAATTACTCATATTTATAAGAAAAAATTTTAAATATAAAAAGGGAGATGAAAATCTCCCTTTTATTCCTTAGCCTATATTTCTTTTCGGAAAAATGCTGGTATTTAAGACCTGTTCATGTTTTTCATTTTTTTCACGGTCTTCCAGTTTTTTAATTTCCTGCTCAAGTTTTGCTATATCCTTTAGCAGTTCTGCTTTTGCCTCCGGCGGACAATCCGGATGAGCTAAAATGCGTTTTTTAGCGGCAATTACGTTCTTTTTATCCCGAACTGTAGTAGTTGTTTCAGGAATACTCCTGTTGATTTCCTGAGCAAATTTTTGAAATTCCGAACCGTTAACTTGTGTCATGTAAAATCCTCCTTTTTATTTATAAATAATAAAAAGTCGTAAAAAATCCAAAAATTGATATAACTCAGGTTCACTTATCTTATCTTATAGAAAAGCTTATACGACAAGGATTTTAGTGTCAAAAATTTAAAATTACATTTCTTAACAAATTTTTAAATACAAAACAGGATAACAGTTACTATACTCTTATCATTCCTCTGACTGTTTACAACACCCCGAATACCTGTGCTTTAGTGACGTCAGAAGTTATTTCGACTTCGTAAAGCCTTTTAGGTAAAACAAAGCGTACTTTTCCGCCCTGCGCTTTTTTGTCCAGAAACATTTCGTCATAGAACTTTTCTTTATCAAAATCCTGCATTGGCAAAATTAAATCGTATTCATCAATTAATTCGCAGGATTTATTGTAATATTCATCATCAATAAAAGTTTTCAGCAGCGAAAGCTTAAACGCCATTTTCATTCCCGCTGCAACAGCCTCACCATGGGTGTATACAGTATAATTTGTAAGGTTTTCTATTGCATGGGCAAAGGTGTGCCCGAGGTTTAGAACGGCTCTCAATCCTTTTTCTGTTTCGTCTTTGCTGACAACACAAGCTTTTAAAGTGCAGCACCTATAAATCAGTTCAGACACAACTGCTGAATCCAGAGCAAATATTTTTTGCCTGTTTTGTTTTAAAAATTCGTACAATCCAAAATCTTTTTCATACCCGCAGGATTTTTCTATAAAAGCATATTTTAAAACTTCTGCCAGACCTGTCTTTAATTGTCTTAAATCCAGTGTTTTTAAGACATTTGTGTCAATTATAACGACTTTAGGCTGATAAAAAGCTCCTATGAGGTTTTTTCCGTGTTCATGGTTTATTGCGACCTTGCCGCCAACTGAAGAATCCACCTGCGCCAGCAGCGTTGTAGGAATCTGAATAAAATCAATGCCGCGCATGTAGCTTGCGGCCGCAAAACCTGTCATATCTCCAATAACCCCGCCGCCAAAAGCAATTAAACAGTCCTGACGTTCAAGACGATTTTCAACACAGGCATCAATAATCTGTTTTAGTGTTTCAAAATTTTTGTATTCTTCGCCGTCTTTTAAAACCAGCCATATTGCATTTTCAATGTTGAGGCTGTCTTTATAGAGTCTTGCAATTGTTTCATTTGTTACTATCAAAAACTTTTGTGCTTTTGAATACCTTTTAACAAGGTCATCTACCTTAGAAAGCAACTCTTCTCCGATAATAATATCGTAGCTGTAAGCTGTTTTAGAGGGAATATTCACTTTTAAATTATGCGGCTGTTTCATATTTATCTAAGATTTCCTGTACTATTTGCACCAAATCCTTGTTATCCGTATCGACTTCAAAATCCGCCATTTTATAAAACGGCTCACGTTTTTGGACAAGCTCTTTGATTCTTTCTTTAGGGTTAGGATGTTTTAAAAGCGGTCTGTTTGTCGCCTTACGCACTCTTTCATATAGAGTATCAATTTTGGCAGAAAGATAGAAGACAACTCCGTTTTTTTTCAACAGATTGATATTTTCAATATTTTCTACAATCCCGCCGCCTGTTGATATTACCTGATTATGGTAGTTGGAGTACTTTTGTATGAGTTCGTGTTCAAGTTTTCTGAAATGTGCTTCGCCGTCTTGTGCAAAGATTTCAGGTATATGTTTTTGAGCAAGCTTTTCTATTTCTTTATCCATATCCAGATAAAAAAAGTCCTTAAGTCTATCATCAAGCAGATGTCCGATAGTGCTTTTGCCAGCACCCATCATACCTATTAAAACAATGTTTTTTTTGTCGTCCACTTTTGTATTTTCAACCTATTAATTTTTTATAGTTTTCAAAATTCTGTTTAATTTCTTCAATACTGTCACCGCCGAATTTTTCAAGAAAAGCATCTGCCAGTACAATAGCGCACATAGCCTCACCGACAACAGCGCAAGCTTCAACAGCACAGGTATCGGAACGTTCAAAATGAGCGGTATAAGGTTCTTTAGAAATTATATCAACGGAATTAAGCGGTTTTTTCATTGTTGGTATAGCTTTCATAGTTACGGTCAGAACAACATCTTCACCGTTTGTCATACCGCCTTCTATGCCGCCGGCGTTGTTTGTTTTTCTAAAATATTTTCCGTTTTCACAAAATATTTCGTCATGCATCTGAGAGCCTTTAAGCTCAGCTGCTTTGCAGCCTGCGCCTACCTCAACAGCTTTTACTGCCGGTATGCTCATTAACGCCTGAGCAAACAACCCGTCTAATTTTCTGTCCCAATTTACAAAAGAACCTAACCCTACAGGCAGATTTTTAAAAGTTATTTCAAATCTTCCGCCTAAGGTGTCGCCGTTTTCCTTGGCGGAATCAATTTCTTTTTTCATATTTTCTTCATCAAAAGCGCTGCCGATTTGCAGAACTTTTGAAGATGAGGTTATATTAAACTCTTTTAAAAGGCATTGTGCAACCGCTCCCACGGCAACTCTTGTTGCTGTTTCTCTGGCGCTTGAGCGTTCGAGAATATTTCTTACGTCCTTATGGTTATATTTTAATGCTCCTGCAAAATCAGCATGCCCGGGACGTACACGGGTAATTTTCTTTGCTTCGACAGCCTGTAAAACGTCAGGGTCTTTAAAATTCTGCTCTTCAACAGACATAGGTATCTGCCAGTTTGCCCAGTCTTTGTTAGTTATTTCAAGACAAACAGGTGCGCCTGTTGTTTTAGAGAACCTGACGCCTGATTTTATCTGCACTTTATCTGTTTCAATCTGCATGCGTCCGCCTCTGCCGTAGCCCTGCTGGCGTCTTGCAAGCATTGAATCAATAAAATCTTTATCTATAAAGACATTGGAGGGCATACCTTCTATTATTGCATTGAGGCATATACCGTGGGATTCTCCCGAGGTTAAAAATCTGAATTTATTCATTTAACAAGCTTTCTTTTAAATTTTGCTAAAAATAATTATAAGTTAATTTTTCATTGCCCGCAATGATTTATTTAAGGCAAAAAACAAAACGGGCAATAGATCTTACCCGTTTTGCAAAAATTTATCTAACTCTTATTTTGTCATTTTATAGCTTATGCCTGCGCGTTTCATGCGTCTTAGAGCTTCTTGAATCTGCTCAACGGGTTTTGTCAAAGCAATTCTAAAGAAACCTTCACCGCATTTGCCGTAGCCGTTTCCGGGCGGAACAACAACATGAGCCTTTTCAAGCATAACCGTGACAAATTCTTCTGACGTAAAGCCTTCCGGCACAGGCAGCCAGAGATAAAAAGTTGCTTTAGAGGGTTCAACTCTCCAGCCTAAATCTCTTAAGCCTTCTTCCATAACTTCTTTACGTTCTTTGTACATTTGATTAAGCTTGTCTATTTGTTCCTGCGGTGCGTTGTAAGCTTCAATAGCAGCTTCCTGAATAGCTTTGAATGTACCTGAATCAATATTGTTTTTGATTGTACCAAGAGCCTTGATAGCCTTAGCATTACCGCAGCAGAAACCGACCCTCCAGCCTGTCATGTTGTAGGATTTTGAATGTGAATAGAATTCTATTGCACAATCCATTGCCCCTTCCACCTGAAGTACCGAAGGTGCTTTGTATCCGTCATAAGTCATTTCTGAATATGCCATATCTGAGCATAAGAGAATATCGTATTTTTTACAAAAATCAACTGCTTTTTTGTAAAAATCCAAATCTGCAACAGCGGCAGTAGGGTTATTAGGATAATTTAAAAACATCAATTTTGATTTTTTAGCAACTTCTTCAGGAATTGCATCAAAATCCGGTAAAAATTTATTTTCTGCTTTTAACGGCATTGAATAAGGAGTACCTCCTGCAAAGATAGTAGCGTTTTTGTAAACGGGATAACCGGGGTCAGGAACAAGTGTATAATCTCCGTCATCAACAAATGCAAAGAAAACGTGTGCAATTGCTTCTTTTGAGCCGATGTTGCAAAGCATTTCCGTATCAGGATTTAGCTCAACGCCGAAACGTTTTTTCATCCATTCGCAAGATGCCTTTCTAAATTCTACAGTACCGTTATAAGGCGGATAATCATGATTTTTTGGGTTATCAATAGCTTTGTGCATAGCTTCTACTACAGACGGTATGGTCGGGGTATCAGGATCGCCTATACCCAATGAAATGATATCATGTCCTTTTGCTTTTGCTTCTGCTATTTTTCTGTCTATTTCCGCAAACAAATACGGAGGAATTTTATCCAATCTCTGTGATGTTCTCATTTTATACTCCTATATTTTTTGTTTTTATAAAAAATTATAACACAATTAATAGTATACAAAAGCTTTTTTATTTATCCTCATTTTGCATTTTTAATAGCGCACCGATAAAAATAAATGCAACAAATAAACCAGACCACACATTCAAACAAACTTTAAAAAAAATTTTTATGAGATAAACTTAAACCATGCAAAGAAAACATTTACCTGATTATTTAAAACGAGGAATAATCGACACAGATAAAACAAGACTTGTGCGTTCAATTTTAAAAAGAGGATGTTTGAACACGGTTTGTGAAGCGGCAAGATGTCCCAATAAGGCAGAATGCTATGCAAAAAATACAGCAACATTTCTGATTCTGGGCAGCATCTGTACAAGGAATTGCCGCTTTTGTAATATATCCGGCGGAACACCTGAACCGTTAGACAGAACAGAGCCGTCTAAAATTGCAAAGGCAATAAAAGAGCTGGGCTTAAAGTATGCGGTAATAACCTCTGTTACCAGAGATGATCTGCCGCTGCAGGGTGCTGACATGTTTGCTGAAGTTATTACAGAAACTAAAAGAATTGTACCTGATATAAAAATCGAAGTGTTAACCCCAGATTTTGAAGGAATAGAAGATTTAATCGACATTGTTGTTGATGCAAAGCCCGATGTTTTTAACCATAATATCGAAACAGTTAAAAGACTTTATCCAAAAGCGAGACCTCTGGCACAATACGAACGTTCTTTAAACTTTTTAAAACATATAAAAGAACGTAACCCCAAAATGATAACAAAATCAGGACTAATGGTTGGGCTTGGTGAAACTTTTGAAGAACTTGAAACAACTTTTAAAGATTTAAAATCTGTAAATTGCGACATCGTAACTGTAGGACAGTACATGCAGCCTTCAAAAAAACATCTTGAGGTAGAAAAATACTACACCCCTGACGAGTTTAAATTAGTAGAAAACCTTGCGCACAAGGCAGGAATAAAACAGATAGTTGCATCAGGGCTTGTAAGAAGTTCTTATCGGGCTTTTGAAATTTATGAAACAATTTAATTTCTGTAATTTTTAAGGCTTTCAAGTATTCCGTCAATCAAAAGATTTTTAAAATCTCTTGAATTAAGGTTTGCAACATCGGATTCGTTTTTCAAATCACCTGTTTCAATAAGAACCCCGGGAACAGGAGAAGTTTTAGTTGCACTAGATGATAAAACCCCGAGCGATTTTGATTTTTTCTCGGTTATGCCTCTAAACCAGCTGTGTTCATTGAGCTGATTGACAATTGCTTCGGCCAGAGCATCGTCTTTTTTATCAAGTCCGCCTCGGTTATTAGCATAAACATGAATACCTCTTTTACCGCCGCTCGAATTACTGTGAAGGCTTACAATCATATCAAGCTTATTCTTTCTTTGAATACCTCTTATTGCATCCATTGCACTGTAGACAGAACCTTGAACGTAAATGACTTTGCCGCCTTCTTTTTGAATTTTTTTAACGAGTTCATCTGCAATTCTCTGGTTTACCACCCATTCTTCAAGTGATTTTCCACCATTGCCGATGAATGTATTTGTTTCTACATTTTTATTTTTCTTGCTCATCACAGCATTGCTTGTACCGGGGTCAAAATTTACATTTATCTTTCCGTTTTTATCAATATTGTTCATTGCACCGCCGTGACCGGGATTGACTAGAATAGTTTTTCCGGAGAGTTTACCTTTGCCTGTAGGTGCAAAAGTTTTTACGTAAGCAGTAATATTGCCGTTTTTATCAATTTCCGGCATTGGACGTTTTACATACCTGAGCTGTCTTTTAGCTGTTTTTTCCCAGTCCGCATACAAAGAATTTACTGTCCAGCCTGTTTTGCGACCATTTACATAAATCGCTTTTGAGTTATCTGTACTTTTAGCGGAAGAAGCGGATATTTTTTGACCTGCATCAGATGAAATTTGTGATTTTGAAGAAGATTTTTTAACGGAGTTTTTATCCTTTTCGCCTAATTTTCCGTCTGTCCACTCATTTGCAAGATTTTTGTATTCTTTAACAACATTTTCGTATGCTGCAGCTGCTATTTCTCCTCTGCTTTTTTCCGCTTGCAGATATGACAAACCTCTGTTGTACACAGCATTAGCAGAATCAGCAACAACATCAGGCATTCCGTTTTTAAAAATTTCTGAAGCATTGCCGATGTTGTATATACGTCGTTTGCTTAACCCTGCAGCCGGTCTGTGAACTTTTTCGCCTTTTGCATTTGTTACTACGGAATAATCCTGTGTTAAATTGGCTACCGCATTGACAAAATCTTCGTTATTCAATGCCGATAACAATTTTTCGTTATCGCTTACAGCACCGATACCTTTATTAAATGCCAAATCAAAAATTGACTCTTTTAGATGCGAAGGCATATTTTTATAAGCATCTTCATTAATTACAGTTTGTAAATCAGCTTCTATGTCTAATATATCCTGCGCAAGCACTGTATAAATTTGTGCGTCTGAAAGAGTTTTGCCTCTGTATAATGTTCTTTCATCAGGTTTTACAAGGTGTCCGATACCTATTGTTTCATTTCCGTTTCTGTCTTTATAAATTGTTGAATGCAAACCTTCAAAATCAATAAGTGTTTCAAGATATTCAGTACTGATACCTGACATTTTTGCAACATCTTCCAGGGTTTCGATATTTTTAGCTGTATAGGAAGGCGGAATCAATAGTGTATCTTTCGGATAAATCATATCGGTTGCATTCATCGCATTTTCAGCAAGAAGCCTGCGGGTAGAGATATTGTGTTTTTTGGCAATACCAGCAGGCGTATCTCCGGATTTAACAACATAAAATCCTGCATCTGTTACGTCTACATACTTTTCGCGGTTTGTTGTATCAGCCGGTTCATCAACAATAACAATATTATTAGGATCATTGTTCGTAGAACAGTGTTTTACCACCCCGAGTGTGGGAAGTAAAAACAGTCCTATTATTGCACCGGTTTTTGCTTTTGTAACAGCTTTTTGAACCGGAGTCTGAACCGCTTTTTTATCAGAATTTTGTTTATTATTTTTATCTGTTTTCTGTGGGTTAAATTCTACACCTTTAAATGAAACCTTCATTATTCAACCTTTCCTTTGCCATTAAGAATTTTTAATCCTTAGCACTTGCACTGTTAAATAAAAAAAATAGAAAAATCAAATATTGCTTGTTTTTTATTAAACAATTACAAAAGTTTATAATTGTTTTACAGTTTTATATTTTTAATTTAAAATATTGATACCGAATGTTTTATTAAAATCTATGACTGAAAAGCGAGAACAAATGGACATTAGTACCAGGGCTGCTATACGAAAAAGTTTGTTAGAGTATAACGAACTTATAGAAACCATCGCCAAAATTGAGTTTAAAAAGCTCTCTTCATCTTATCTTATAGATTTTTCAGAACTTATAAACATTGGCACACAGGTTGTGCATCATTTGTGTTCAACTTCTGATATAACTAACTATAACAATTCATATATTTCTACCGCTATTAAATGGGCTATTAGAAATGAAGTAAGAAGACGGTACAAATGGTATTCTCAAAAAACCAAACAAGAAACAATTACCACGGATGACGATCCGGCGATACACGAAGATATAAGAGAAGCTGTGTACAAAACAATCCTCTCCATTGACGAAATGGCAGAAGCGGAAAATCCTACACAAATCAAAGATACAGCCAAAACTCCGGCAGAACTCGCTGATTTTCATGAAATGAGCACTGCAATAAAAGAAGCAATGAAAAAACTTCCGCAAAGGGAAAGAGATCTTATTGAAGCTAAGTTCTTTCAGGATAAAAAATTACGTGAGCTGTCAGATGACTTTAATATTTCCCCGTCACGAATTTCCAGAATTATTCAATCAGGTTTAAACAAAATAAGAAAAGAACTTGAAAAAAATAATCTTATTTAAATTTTGATTAATTAAACTGCAGCAAACCGCAACCTATTGGAAATTGCGAATATACTTATTTTTAATAATAAACCTGTATAATCTTTAAACTTAAATAAATTCCTGACAAAAATAAAAATACTGTATTTAATATCCCGATATATTTGTACTTTTTGGGATTTATAAATGAACTTATGAGCACAAAAAACGGAAGCACAAAAGGAAGCAAATATCTGCCTTGAAGTTCTATGTAGCTAAACGTTGTTCTGTATGTCCAGTATAAAAAGGACAATACACAGATAAGCAAAACATTTATTATCACTGAAAAAATCACTAATATTCTTTGCAATATATTAAGGTCTGCTTTTGCATCAGGTCGATAAAAAATATTAACAGCACAAATAAACACAAACACTATATAGTAAAAAGAGTCAAGATAAATATTTTTCCACCCTAAAACACCGATAGCCTGGTATAAAACATCAATATTGAATATTGTTTTTAATACAAGTATTAGAAAAGAAAAAGGATTGTTTATTATAAAAGCAATATGAGATGCAGCATCAGAATTGTTAAGCGGAATCATAACAGAAGCTGCATAATATGACCACAAACCTGATAAGATAAATGCAGGCAGCAACACAATTAACAATGTTAGAAAATAATTTGTTTTTATTTTTGATTTTGGAATCAGAAAAACAAATAACAAATAGCCTATACTTTGTTTTGTCAATGCTATCAAAACACTTAAAAGAGCAAGGATACACAGCTGTTTTATGTTTAAAAAATTTTGTTTAGAAAAAGTATACTGCAAAATTTTTGCAAAAAACAAAGCACAAAGACTTATCAAAACAGCATCCGCCGATAATGAAGAGGCAAGTGCTATACTCATAGGACAGCTCAACACAAGAACATACAACCATTTTAACCATGGTGTTGATTTAATCGCATAAAAACAAAGTACTATGTATGCTATAAGGTTAAAGATTCTGCCTGCCAAAAACAAAAACAAAACTTTTTGTGTAAATAAAGATATAAAAAATATTCCAAAACTTTGCGGCAGATATGCTGCAGGAGAATACCTGGCAGTGTTAGGAAAATCAGTATAGCAGATTTTTTGTTTATCAATTTTATAAGATGAAAGTTGTTTAAATTTATCAAAAGAGTATGAGTATACAGGATTAAAAAAATTAACTTCTTTTCCTGAATCTGAGGCTGAATTTATAAAATCTTGTATTGCACACGGCAAAAAATTCCCCAGTTTTGAATCATTTTTGACGGAAAAGTTTTTAAAAACAGCAACAGAATATGCTCTTTTGAAGTGGTCAGGTTCATCTTGAGATTGAAAAGGCGGTATAAAAAAAACAAAAAATAAACCGATAAAAATCGTAAAAACCAAAAAGACTTTTTCAGGAACAAAATGTTTTTCCATCACAGTCCTCTGAGTTTTTTATTGATCGGATTCTTTATCGTGTTTTAGTAACTTTTCAAAGTCAGATGGCTTGATAGATTGAATAAAGTTCCTAAATTCCTGAGCCTCTTCTTCGTCTTTAGCTGCATCACAAGAAACTGAACCGTTAGCAAGCACATTTGCAGTAACAAAAATAGGTGCATCGACTCTTATTGCAATAGCTATAGCATCAGACGGTCTCGCATCAATAACTATTTCTTCATTATCTTTCTTAAGATAAATATTGGCGTAATATGTTTCTTTTTCAACATCGTTAATTTCGATTCGGTCAATATTTCCGCCCATTTTTTCGACAATTTGCACAATTAAATCATGTGTCATAGGACGAGAAACCGAGATATTTTCAATCTTTCTTATAATAGCACTTGCTTCTGCAGAGCCAATCCATATAGGCAGTGCCTTTCTGTTATCAAGATCATGCAAAACAACAATTGGCGAACCGGTTCTTGTATCCAGTGCTATACCCATTACTTTCATTTCTATCATAATTCTTATCCGTCATTCACATTGATTTAACACACTCATATTATAATGCAAAATTAAAATTAGACAAAGTGAATTGCTCTATGTTAGATTATTTGTATGAAAATATTAATTGTTAACGGTCCTAATATAAATATGCTCGGAACAAGAGAACCAGAAATTTACGGTTCTTTAACTCTGGATGATATCAATGCTCAGCTGACTGATTATGCAAAGGAACTCGGTGTGGAAATTGAAACATTCCAGAGTAATATTGAAGGCGAAATCGTCGATAAAATCCAAAGTGCCAAAAAGGATTGTCAGGGAATTGTTATTAACCCTGCTGCATATACCCATACAAGTGTTGCTATACGTGATGCAATAAGTGCAGTAGCACTCCGTGCTGTCGAAGTTCATATTTCCAATATTCATTCAAGAGAAGAATTCCGCAAGCATTCTTTTATTGCACCGGTTTGTATCGGTCAAATTTCAGGTTTTGGAGCTGACAGCTACAAGCTGGGTTTAAAGGGACTTGTTGATTTTCTTAACAATCATGTTGAAAAATAACATGGCTTTTTGTTACAATGTTAACAACAGTCGGACATTATTATTATCTGGATATTGGGTTGTATCTGACAAATGGAACAAGTAACCAAACATAAAATATTAAAAATTCTATTTAACTGCATCATCTTTATATTGCTGACGCTTAATTCCTGCAATTTTGCATCTGCTTCGGATTACAAATACAAAGTACTGGATCCTAAATATAATCCGGAAGCCCAACAGCTTATAGATGGAACTCTTCCGCCTGAGCGAACAATGTATGTTGAAGAAAAAGAAAAATTTGACTTTGGTACATTCCTTGCTATTTTTGCATTGATTACCTTCCCGCTTGCAATTGTTTATATAGCAGTGAAAACATTTAAAGATGTAATGTCTGATTGCAGTGAAGAAGAACAGATTCCAGACAATATAGAAATAGAAAAAAATACCCAAAAAGAAGTCGATGATGATAACTTACCATACAATATTCCCGCCTCGGCAAGACAGCCTTACAGAACGGATAATCTTTCACTAAATCTCGAAATACCTTCTTCAAAACACAGTATTAATACTAAAGAGATACCAAACAGCTTTGTACAAAAATATTTCTCCGCCCCCATCGAAAAGGCTAAAAATCCAATTTTATTATATACTTCACCATTATCATCAAATAAAGGTTTTTGTCTTGTTGAATATAACGGAAAATTTTCTTTAATCGGATATATTAATGACGACATTTTTCTTCTAAATCAGTTTGACTGCATTAAAACCAAAGAAATAAGAGCAAGACTTTCGGAAACTAAAAAATCAAAAGAAAGATACATTATAAAGTTGGATGATTACAGAGCTCTTGTGGAAGTTTCTGATAAAAAAATGAATTTACTGGTAAATCTGTAATCGTTTATAATAATTAAATGAAAAAGATTTTTACTGTTGTTGCAATTCTATTTTTGTTGATGTTGATGTTGATGTTGTTTGTATCAAAAAGCAATAACATCAATGATAAGCTTGTTATAAAATTTTCTACCTGGGGCTCACAAAGCGAAATCTCTTTTTTATTACCGTTAATAAAAGAGTTTGAACAAAACAATCCCGATATAAAAATAGAATTGGTTCATATTCCGCAAAACTATTTTCAAAAATTACACATGTTGTTTGCCTCTAATCTTGCTCCTGATGTTATATTCATTAATAACTATTATATTCCTAAATATGCGGACACCAATCTTTTAGAAGATTTGACGCAATATATAAAAACAGATGATTTTTTTCCGGAAGCTATTGAGTGTTTTACTTTTGAGAATAAAATTTACGCAATCCCCAGAGATGTTTCCAACCTTGTTGTATATTATAACAAATCTCTTTTTGACAAATATAATGTCCCCTACCCCTCAAAAAATTGGACGATAAACGATTTCATAAATATATCAAAGCAGTTTAAAAACAAATCAAACGGCAAAATTTTTGGAATGAGTTACGAAACTGACTTTTTTTATGTAATGCCGTTTTTATTCAGTAACGGAGCATCAATACTTAGTGATGACGGAAGTATTATAACAATTGATAAAAATGCACTGAACACAATTAATCTTTATTCAAATCTTGCGTATAAGTATCATTATGCACCGCAAAAATCCGACAGTGCAAGCCGCACAATGGCACAAATGTTTTTGCAGCAAAAAATAGCTATGCATATATCAGGAAGATGGCTTGTACCTAAATATAGAGCAGAAGCTGATTTTGATTGGGACATAACAAATTTTCCCAAAGGTTCAAAAGGCTCAATTGTAAATATAGATGCGTCCGGTTATGCTATGTCAAAAAATTCAAAACATAAAAAGGAAGCCCTCAGGTTTATTAATTTTATTTCCTCAGAGTATGCTCTTTCTAAATTGACACAAAACGGCTTAATCGTGCCGGCATGCAAGAACGTTGCATATTCAGAGGTGTTTCTGGATAAAAAACAACCTCCTGTTCAGGCTGTTGTCTTTTTGGATACAATCAAGACAGGCAAACCTACTCCGGTAAACGCAAATTATCAAAGGATTACAGACAAATTAAACCTGACGTTTGAGCCTGTATTTTTAGGCGCAAAAAACGCCTTTAATATAAAATTAAAGCAATGAGAATTAATATGAGCCGGAAACTTTTTTATAACCCCATAAGAGTCATATACTGGCTAATTAAAGAAGTTTGGTTATAACCGGATGAATAGCTTATTCTGTTTTCTTTTGCAGTGTTATATTCGCTTTCTACCTGATCTTTAAGTGCCTGATAGTAAGCTTCTTCTTCATCACTGGAAGCAAGATAAATTTCATAGTCGAGTTCATCTATAGTTGTATTATAATCCTCGTCTAAATCGCCGGTTATTTGCAAATTAAGAGTATTCATAATATCATCAAACGGAATAGAATCTCTTTCCTTAAGAGAAGAAGCGCTTTGAGATTGCAACATTTCCAAAACATTTTTTGCTGTTTCCAATTTCAACTTATCTGTTGCCTTATCACCGGAAGAAGCAATCCCCATAGCAGCAAGCTCTTGTAATATTTCCTGATATTCATAGTCATTTTGCTCAAGCTTATCTGCCGCACCGATTGACGGTACGTATACTGACATCATGTATGAAGGTATTGGGCTTACTGACATATGAATCACCGGCTTTTTTCTTCTTCTATATTAATAATACCCATTTTTAAAATTTTTAAACATTATTTGCCATAAAATTACAAAATATTAACAAAAATTTAATTTTTTATTTAGCAAATTGATACAAACTGTATATTGTCCGAGAAAAATTCGTGATAAGGAGCAAAGCGACGTGAACGAATTTTTGGAGTGTCACATTGTTCACATAGTGAAGCCATTTTTCAGGCTTCA